>NZ_JALHQI010000003.1 GCF_022842045.1 Arenimonas sp.
GCGCCGGCGCTGGGCCCGCGCGGTTCGCGCCACCGGATCGAGCCGAAGATGGGAGCCGTGGCATGAGCGGCCCCGTGCTGATCCTCGCCGGCGGCACCGGCGGCCACATCTTCCCGGGCCTGGCCGTGGCGCAGGCGCTGCGCGCGCGCGACGTGCCGGTGCTGTGGCTGGGCGCCGCGGGCGGCATGGAAACGCGGTTGGTGCCGCAGGCCGGCGTGGCGCTGGAGACCATCGCCATCGGTGGCCTGCGCGGCAAGGGCGCCATGACCCTGCTCAAGGCGCCGTTCGTGCTCGCCCGCGCCTGCCTGCAGGCGCTGACGGTGCTGCGGCGGGCCAGGCCGCGCGCGGTGGTCAGCTTCGGCGGCTACGCCGCCGGGCCGGGCGGCCTCTGCGCGTGGCTGCTGCGCCGCCCGCTGCTGGTGCACGAGCAGAACCGCGCGCCCGGCCTGACCAACCGGGTGCTGGCGCGCCTGGCGCGCCGGGTGCTGTGTGGCTTCCCCGGCAGCTTCCCGGGACGCGACACCGCCGACGTCGGCAATCCGGTGCGCCCGGCGATCGCCGCCGTGCCGCCGCCGGCCGAGCGCTTCGCCCGACGCAGCGGCCCGGTCCGGCTGCTGGTGCTTGGCGGCAGCCAGGGCGCCTACGCGCTGAACACCGCGCTGCCGGCCCTGCTGGCGAAGCTGCCCGAGGCGCAGCGGCCGACCGTGCGCCACCAGTGCGGCGAACGCCACGCCGAGGCCTCGCGCCAGGTGTACGCGCAGGCCGGCGTGCCCGCCAGCGTCGAACCGTTCATTGCCGACATGGCCGAGGCCTACGCCTGGGCCGACCTGGTCGTCTGCCGGGCCGGTGCGCTCACCGTGGCCGAGCTTTGCGCCGCCGGCGTCGGCTCGCTGCTGGTGCCGTTCCCGAAGGCGGTGGACGACCACCAGACCCGCAACGCCGAATTCCTGGTCGAGCGCGGCGCGGCCCGACTGCTGCCGGAAGGCGAGGGCTTCGATGCGCGCCTGCTCGACGCGCTCTCGTCGCTGCTGGCCGATGCGCCCGCGCGCCTGGCCATGGCCGAAGCCGCCCGCGCCGCCGCCCGCCCCGATGCGGCCGAGCGCGTTGCCGACCTGGTGCTGAAGGAGGCCCGCGCATGATCCGCCGCCGCCTGCAGGACACCGGCGACCTGGCCCGCGCTTTCCCGCGCGTGCACTTCATCGGCATTGGTGGTGTCGGCATGAGCGGCATCGCCGAGGTGCTGGTGACGCTGGGCTACCAGGTCTCGGGCTCGGACCAGAACGATTCCGCCGCCACCCGCCGCCTGCTGGCGCTGGGCGCCGCCATCCATCGCGGGCACGCGGCGGGCAACATCGCGGGCGCGGATGTGGTCGTGGTGTCGAGCGCGATCCGCGCCGACAACCCCGAACTGGTCGCCGCCCGCGCCGAGCGCATCCCGGTGGTCCCGCGCGCGGAAATGCTGGCCGAGCTGATGCGCTTCAAGCGCGGCATCGCGATCGCCGGCACCCACGGCAAGACCACCACCACCTCGTTGGTCGCCAGCGTGCTCAGCGAGGGCGGCCTGGACCCGACCTTCGTGATCGGCGGCCAGCTGCTCTCGGCCGGCGCCAACGCGCGCCTGGGCGGCGGCCAGTGGCTGGTGGCCGAGGCCGACGAGAGCGACGGCAGCTTCCTGCGCCTGAATCCGCTGGTGGCCGTGGTGACCAACATCGACGCCGACCACCTCGAGAACTACGGCGGCGACTTCGAGCGCGTGAAGGCCGCCTTCAATGAATTCCTGCACCGCCTGCCGTTCTACGGCCTGGCCGTGCTGTGCGTGGACGACGCCGAGGTGGCTGCGCTGGCCGCGGAGACGCCGCGCCACCTGGTCACCTACGGCATCGACCAGCCGGCCGACGTGTTTGCCCGCGACGTGCGCCAGGACGGCGCCTGCATGCGCTTCACCCTGCACCTGCCCGAGAGCGCGCCGCAGGTCGTGACCCTGAACCTGCCGGGTCGCCACAACGTGCTCAATGCGCTGGCCGCGGCCGCGATTGGCTGGCAGCTGGGCGTCGCGCCGGCCGCGATCGCGTCGGCGCTCGAGAAGTTCCAGGGCATCGGCCGCCGCTTCAACCTCAAGGGCGAGCTCGACTTCGGCCGGGGCAAGGCGCTGCTGGTGGACGACTACGGCCACCATCCGAAGGAGCTGGAGGCCGTGTTCGCCGCGGCGCGTGGCGGCTGGCCGCAGCGCCGCCTGGTGGTGGCCTTCCAGCCGCATCGCTACAGCCGTACCCGCGACCTGTTCGACGATTTCGCCGCGGTGCTGTCCAGCGCCGACGCCGTCCTGCTCACCGACGTGTACCCGGCGGGCGAGGCGCCCATCGCGGGCGCCGACGCCAAGTCGCTCGCGCGCGCCATCCGCGCCCGCGGCCGCATCGACCCGGTGCTGGCGGGCGGCGCGCGCGAGCTGCCGCGCGTGCTGGCCGACGTACTGCACGACGGCGACCTGCTGCTGGTGATGGGCGCCGGCGACATCGGCCACGTCGCGGCCGAGCTCGCCCTGCACGGACTCAATGGAGAACCCCAGGCATGACGCCGATCCCCGCCCCGCGCATCACCGACCCGAAGGCCTTCGGCCGCGTCGCCGTCCTGATGGGCGGCACCAGCGCCGAGCGCGAAGTGTCGCTGGAGTCGGGCCGCAACGTGCTCGAGGCGCTGCGCGCCCGGGGCATCGACGCCCAGCCGGTGGACGGCATCCCGGCCCTGCTGGAAGCGCTGCTGGCCAAGCGCTTCGACCGCGTGTTCAACATCCTGCACGGCAACAAGGGCGGCGGCGAAGACGGCACCCTGCAGGGCCTGCTCGAGGCGCTGCGCGTGCCGTACACCGGCTCGGGCGTGCTGGGTTCGGCCCTGGGCATGGACAAGATCCGCACCAAGCAGGTCTGGCTGTCGCTGGGCCTGCCGACGCCGCGCTACGCGCGCCTGGCGCCGGGTGCCAACGTGGTCGAAGCCGCCCGCACGCTCGGCCTGCCCGTGATCGTCAAGCCGTCGTGCGAAGGTTCGAGCGTCGGCGTCTCGCGCGTGTTCGACGAAGCCGGCCTGGCCGCCGCGGTCGACCTGGCCGCGCGCTATCCGGGCGAACTGCTGATGGAGCAGATGATCGTCGGCGGCGAGTTCACGGTCGGCATCCTCGGCGACGTCGCCCTGCCCAGCATCCGCATCGTGCCGGCGGGCGAGTACTACGACTACCACGCCAAGTACGTGGCCGAGGACACGCAGTACCTGTGCCCGGGCCTGGACGGCGAGGCCGAGGCCGCGATCCGCACGCTCGCACTGGCCGCGTTCCGCGCCGCCGGCTGCACCGGCTGGGGCCGCGTCGACGTGATGCGCGATGCCGCTGGCCACAACTACCTGCTCGAGGTGAACACCGCGCCGGGCATGACCAGCCACTCGCTGGTGCCCAAGGCCGCGGGCCAGGTCGGCATCGGCTTCGAAGAACTTTGCTGGCGCGTGCTCGAGACCAGCCTGCCGCGGGAGGACGCCACGCCGTGAACGCCCTGCTGCGCGTCATCGCCTGGACCCTCGCCATCGCCCTGGTGGCGCTGCCCGTGGTCGCCGTGCTCAACGGCTGGATCGCCGGCGAGCGCTGGCCGATGCGCAAGCTGGCCGTGACCGGCGAGTTCGCGCAGGTGGACGAGGCGGCGGTGCGCGAGGCGGTGTTGCCGCTGGTGCAGCGCGGCTTCTTCGCGGTCGACCTGGACCAGGTGCGCGACGCCGTCGCCGGCCTGCCCTGGGTGGAGCGGGTGGAAGTGCGTAAGCGCTGGCCCGACCGCCTCGAGGTCAGCCTGACCGAACACACGCCGGTGGCGCGCTGGACCGACGGCCGCCTGCTGTCCGACGACGGCAAGCTGTTCGCGGCGCCCGAGGGTGCCGGGGCCGGCCTGCCGTTGTTCGAAGGCCCGGAAGGTCGCGCCAGCGAACTAATGTCCTTCCACAGCCTGGCGCGCCCGCTGTTCCTCACCGTCGGCGCCAGGGTCGAGTCGGTGCAGCTCAGCGCCCGCGGCAGCTGGAGCCTGAAGCTCGACGACGGCACCGCGGTCGAAGCCGGCCGCGGCGACCCGCAGGCGCGCCTGGCCCGGTTCGCGCGCCTGCTGCCGAAGCTGCGCGACAACGACCCGCGCGTGCTGGTGCGCGCCGACCTTCGCTACACCAATGGCTTCACCCTGGTCTGGGGCGATCCGCCGCCGGCCATCCCGAACGAAAAAGAGGCGTCGCCCGGCGACGCCGCCGGCCGCACGCAGGAAGGAAACGCATGAATCGCAAAGGCGACAAGTCGCTGATCGTCGGCCTCGACATCGGCACCTCCAAGGTCACCGCCCTGGTGGGTGAATACTCGCCCGGCCAGGAGATCGAGGTGATCGGCATCGGCTCGCACGAATCGCGCGGCATGAAGCGCGGCGTGGTGGTGGACATCGAATCCACCGTCCAGTCGATCCAGCGCGCGGTGGAGGAGGCCGAGCTGATGGCCGGCTGCGAGATCCGCTCGGTCTACGCCTCCATCACCGGCAGCCACACCCAGTGCCGCAATTCGCCCGGCATCGTGCCCGTGGCCGGCGGCGAAGTGACCTACGCCGACCTCGACCGCGTGCTGGAGGCCGCGAAGGCGGTCGCGGTGCCGGCCGACCAGAAGATCCTGCACGCCATCGCACAGGAATACATCGTCGACAACTCGCAGGAAGGCATCCGCAACCCGGTCGGCATGTCCGGCGTGCGGCTCGAGGTGCGCGCGCACCTGGTCACCGGCGCCCAGTCGGCCGCAAGCAACGTGATGAAGTGCGTGCAGCGCTGCGGGCTGCAGGTGGACGACCTGATCCTGAGCTCGCTGGCCTCCAGCACCGCCGTGCTCACCACCGACGAGAAGGAGCTGGGCGTGGTGCTGGTGGACATCGGCGCCGGCACCACCGACATCGCCGTGTTCGTTCAGGGCGCCATTCGCCATTCGGCTTCGCTGCCGATCGCCGGCGACCAGGTCACCAACGACATCGCCCACCTTCTGCGCACGCCCACGCCCGAGGCCGAGCAGATCAAGGTGCGCTACGCCTGCGCGCTGGCGCAGCTGGCCACCGCCGAGGAGTCCATCCAGGTGCCGAGCGTGGGCGACCGCCCGCCGCGCCGCCTGGCCCGCCAGGCCCTCGCCGAGGCGGTGCAGAACCGCTACGAGGAAATCTTCGAGATGGTGCAGGCCGAACTGCGCCGCTCGGGCTTCGAGGAGCTGGTTCGCGCCGGCCTGGTGCTCACCGGCGGCGCCTCGCGGATGGAGGGCGTGGTCGAGCTCGCGGAAGAAATGCTGCACATGCCGGTGCGCGTGGGGATTCCCCAGCACGTCTCCGGCCTGGGCGAAGTGGTGGGCAACCCGGTGCACGCCACCGGCGTCGGCCTGCTGCTGTGGGGCAGCCTGCTGGAACACCCGCGCCGCCCGACGCTGTCGGCGGGCAAGGCGGGAACGATTTGGACGAAGTTCAAGAACTGGTATCGCGGTGAGTTCTGAACGACGTCATTGGCGTAGCGGAACAAGCAACGAACAAGAAAGCACAACAACAACCCCTGGATTCGAATCACGGAGGACGCGGACATGGCACATTTTGAACTGATCGAGAAGTTGGCACCCAATGCGGTAATCAAGGTCATCGGCGTCGGCGGCGGCGGTGGCAACGCCGTGGCGCACATGGTCAACGCGGGCGTGGAGGGCGTGGAGTTCATCACCGCCAACACCGACGCGCAGGCGATCAAGCAGTGCGGCGCCAAGCTGCAGCTGCAGCTCGGCGGCAACGTCACCAAGGGCCTGGGCGCCGGCGCCAATCCCGAGGTCGGCCGCCAGGCCGCGCTCGAGGACCGCGAGCGCATCGTCGAGGCGCTGGAAGGCGCCGACATGGTGTTCATCACCGCCGGCATGGGCGGCGGCACCGGCACGGGCGCCGCCCCGGTCGTGGCGCAGCTGGCCAAGGAGATGGGCATCCTGACCGTCGCGGTGATCACCAAGCCGTTCCCGTTCGAGGGCCGCCGCCGCATGCAGGTGGCGCTCAAGGGCATCGAGGAGCTGAGCCACCACTGCGACTCGCTCATCACCATCCCGAACGAAAAGCTCATCACCGTGCTGGGCCGCCAGGCCACCATGGTGCAGGCCTTCCGTGCCGCCAACGACGTGCTGCTGGGCGCCGTGAAGGGCATCGCCGACCTGATCGTCAGCCCGGGCCTGATCAACGTCGACTTCGCCGACGTCCGCACCGTCATGTCCGAGATGGGCCTGGCGATGATGGGCACCGGCGTCGCCCGCGGCGACGACCGCGCCCAGGCCGCCGCCGAGGCCGCGATCTCCAACCCGCTGCTGGACGAGGTGAACCTGTCCGGCGCCAATGGCGTGCTGGTCAACATCACCGCCGGCCCGGACTTCACCATGGCCGAGTTCGACGAGATCGGCCGCACCATCGAGGACTTCGCCTCCGAGGACGCCACCGTGGTCATCGGCACCTCGCTGGATCCGGACATGCAGGACGAAGTGCGCGTCACCGTGGTGGCCACCGGCCTCAACCGCGGCGTCGTTCGCCAGGCCGCCCCGCGCGCCCCAGAGAAGGAGGTCTACCGCGCCCCGGTCAAGCTGGTGCGCAACGCCAGCACCGGCCAGGTCGACTACGACGCGATGGCCAACGTGACCGCGGCCCCGCCGCAGGCCAATGGCCACATGGGCCTGCGCGCCAGCCGCTCGGCCGAGCCGGCGTCGGCCGCGACCAGCGCGCTGTCGGACTTCCCGACCGACCACAGCTACCTCGACATCCCGGCCTTCCTGCGTCGCCAGGCCGATTGAGTAGAAGGGCGGCCGGCCGCCCGCACCCGACCAGGTGCGGCGGTGCGGTTCGCAGCCGGCCGGCCAGGAAGGTCGCGTCCGGGTAGGGTCCGGTCCCGCTTGCGGGGTTAGACCTGCTGTCCCCAGGGGGTCAGGAAACCTTGACCCGCCGGCCCTGCCGGCGGGTCCTTTTCCGGCCGGAAGGGGCAAGGATGGATACAAAAATGTGAACCAGCTCACGTTTGTTGCTGAAATGGGACGCTGGGAATAATGTTAGGTTTTCGTTTATTGCGCCCTGTGGTATGGTTCGAGCGGTTTTGCGCGCTCCTCCCGGAGAACGCCACAAAAATGATCAGACAAAGAACCCTCAAGAACGTCATCCGCGCCACCGGCGTCGGCCTGCACAGCGGCGAGAAGGTCTACATGACCTTGCGCCCGGCTGCGCCTGATACCGGCATCGTGTTCCGGCGCGTCGACTTCGAATCCCCGATCGAGATCCACGCCAAGGCCGAGAAGGTCGGCGACACCAGCCTGTGCACCGCGCTGGTCGAGGGCAACACCCGGGTCATGACCATCGAGCACCTGCTGTCGGCCATGGCCGGCCTGGGCATCGACAACGCCTACGTGGACCTGTCCACGGCGGAAGTGCCGATCATGGACGGCTCCGCCGGTCCCTTCGTGTTCCTGCTGCAGTCCGCGGGCATCGAGGAGCAGGCCAAGGCCAAGCGCTTCATCCGCATCCTCAAGCCCATCAAGGTCGAGGACGGCGACAAGTGGGCCCGCTTCGAGCCGTTCGAAGGCTTCAAGGTCGGCTTCACCATCGATTTCCAGCACCCCATCTTCAACAAGTCGACCTCGAGCACCGAGATCGACTTCTCGACCACCTCCTTCGTCAAGGAAGTGAGCCGGGCCCGTACCTTCGGCTTCATGAAGGACATCGAGTTCCTGCGCGAGCGCAACCTGGCGCTCGGCGGTTCGATGGACAACGCCATCGTCCTGGACGACTACCGCGTGCTCAACGAGGACGGCCTGCGCTACGAGGACGAGTTCGTGAAGCACAAGATCCTCGACGCCATCGGCGACCTCTACCTGCTGGGCCACAGCCTGATCGGCGCCTTCTACGGCTACAAGTCCGGCCACGCGCTCAACAACCAGCTGCTGCGCACCCTGCTGGCCGATACCTCGGCTTGGGAAGAGGTCACCTTCGAGGATCCGGCCCTGGCGCCGATTTCCTACGCCCACCCCGCCCAGGCGGTGTAAGGCGGCTGTCATCCCGCGGCAGCGGAACGAGACACGGGTCACAAAGTTTGACCCTCCTTTAACGTCTTGTTAACGACTCGACCCGGAGGCCGGGGCATCATGCCCCGTCGGTGCCAGACCGGGACGACGAGGCCAGCCGCAGAAGCTGCGCCCGGAGCTCCGGATCCGAAACCGATTGGGCGGTGGCCCGCAGTGAATCGCGGACTGCCTCGGAGAGTGACCGGGCGGTACCGGTCCCCGTGGGGACGGGCGACACCGGAGTGGACACTTTCACCACGAGCGACCGGCCCCTGAGGCCAGCCGCGGCCGCCGCGCCCAGCAGGGCGTCGGCATGCAGCCGCAGCTTGGCCTTCCAGACCGGCGCGCTCACCAGGAACACCAAGTGCTTGTCATCCACGTTGGCCAGCTTGCATTGGCCGGCCAAGGTGGCGGGGAGACTCTGGCGCAGCAACGGATCCAGCGCAGCCAACCATTTGGCGCGCTCGACCACGTTGGCCAGCCCGGATCCGGCCAGCGCCTCGAGCGCCAGCGGGGGAAGGGCCAGCGACGACGCGGCGCCGCGGACGCGGGTTTTAGGTGGTTCAGACATGATGAATGTCATCATCGCAGCAAAATTCCTCCGGGCGCCAAAAAAACTGGCGTTCGACCAGCCGAAGGTCGCGGGCATCGCGCTGGGCGCCATCGCGCTGGTGCTGGCCACCGCCTTCGGGCTGGGCTACCTGGCGCGCGGCGCCAACGGCGCGGCCCTCCAGGAAATCGCCCGCATGCAGTCCCAGCTCGACGCCCAGGCGCTCGAGCTCACCCAGGCCCGGGAGGAGGCCCAGCGCGAAGTCAACGCCATCGCCGCCCGCGTCGGTGAACTCCAGGCCCAGGCCAACCGCCTCAATGCCCTCGGCGACCGCCTGACCCGGGTCGGCAAGCTCAAGGACGGCGAATTCAACTTCGGCGAACTGCCCGGCCAGGGCGGTGGCGAGGCCGCCGGCGATGTCGCCTCCGGCGACCTGCTCGCCAGCCTCGACCAGCTGCAGGCGCAGTTCGACCACTCCGGCCGCCAGCTCAACGTGCTCGAGGCCCTGCTGTTCGACCAGGACCTCGACGCCAAGCGCACGCCCGCCGGCATGCCGGCGCCGGGCTACATCGTTTCCGGCTACGGCAACCGCAACGACCCCTTCGGCCGCGGACGCGCCCACCACATGGGCATCGACATCGACGCCAACAGCGGCGACCCGATCACCTCCGCCGCCGACGGCGTGGTCAGCTACTCCGGCTGGCGCAACGGCTACGGCAACACCATCGAGATCGACCACGGCAACGGCTTCAAGACCCTGTACGCCCACAACGCGGCGAACCTGGTGAAGGCGGGCGACGTGGTCCGCGCCGGCCAGCTGATCGGCAAGGTCGGCTCCACCGGCCGCTCCACCGGCTCGCACCTGCACTTCGAGATCATGCTCGACGGCCGCCAGGTCAACCCGCGCCAATACCTGGACAAGGTCCGCGGCTGAGCGTCGCGGGCGGGCTTGATAGTCCCGACCCCGTCCCCAAGTTAGACTAGACGGCCGCGACGCCCCTCCTAGGGCTGCCGCGGCCGTTTCATTTCGCGCCCTGCGCGGTCCTTTCCCCTACCGGTTTTCCCCATGCTCAACAGCTTGCTCACCCGCATCTTCGGCAGCCGCAACGATCGACTGCTGCGCCAGTTCCAGAAGAACGTCGCCGCGATCAACGCCCTGGAGCCCGAGCTGGAGCGTCTCAACGACGCCGCCCTGAAGCGCAAGACCGAGGAGTTCCGCGAGCGGGTCGCCAATGGCGCCAGCCTCGATTCGCTGCTGGTCGAGGCCTTCGCCGTCTGCCGCGAGGCCTCGCGCCGCGCGCTCGGCCTGCGCCACTACGACGTCCAGCTGATCGGCGGCATGGTGCTGCATTCCGGCCGCATCGCCGAGATGCGCACCGGCGAGGGCAAGACCCTGGTCGCCACGCTCGCGGTGTACCTCAATGCGCTGGCCGGCAAGGGCGTGCACGTGGTCACCGTCAACGACTACCTGGCCAAGCGCGACTCGGCCTGGATGGGCAAGCTCTACAACTTCCTGGGCCTGAGCGTGGGCGTGGTCTACCCGGGCATGCCGCATTCGGACAAGAAGGGCGCCTACGCCGCCGACATCACCTACGGCACCAACAACGAATACGGCTTCGACTACCTGCGCGACAACATGGCGCTGTCCAAGGACGACCGCTTCCAGCGCGGCCAGTTCTTCGCCATCGTCGACGAGGTCGACTCGATCCTGATCGACGAGGCGCGCACGCCGCTGATCATCTCCGGCCCCGCCGACGACTCCCCGGACCTGTACGTCAAGACCAACCGCATCGTCCCGCACCTGGTCCGCCAGGAGAAGGAAGACGGCGAGGGCGATTACTTCGTTGACGAGAAGGGCAAGCAGGCCCACCTCTCGGAGCAGGGCATGGTCCGCGCCGAGGAGCTGCTGCGCAAGGCCGGCATCATCGGCGAGGACGACACGCTGTACTCGGGCAACAACCTGGCGGTCGTGCACCACCTGAACGCGGCGCTGCGCGCGCACGCGCTGTTCCAGCGCGACGTCGACTACATCGTCCGCGACGGCGAAGTCATCATCGTCGACGAGTTCACCGGCCGCACGCTGGCGGGCCGCCGCTGGTCCGACGGCCTGCACCAGGCCATCGAGGCCAAGGAAGGCGTGCCGATCCAGCGCGAGAACCAGACCCTGGCCTCGATCACCTTCCAGAACTACTTCCGCATGTACGGCAAGCTGGCCGGCATGACCGGCACCGCCGACACCGAGGCCTACGAGTTCCAGACCATCTATGGCCTGGAAGTGGTGGTGATCCCGACCCACCGGCCGATGGTGCGCAAGGACCACCCCGACCTGGTCTACCTCGCGCGCCCGGCCAAGTACGACGCCGTCGTCGAGGACATCAAGGACTGCTACGGCCGCGGCCAGCCGGTGCTGGTCGGCACCACGTCCATCGAGACCTCCGAACTGCTGTCCAGCCAGCTCAAGCAGGCCGGCATCCCGCACGAGGTGCTCAATGCCAAGCAGCATGAACGCGAGGCGCAGATCGTTGCCGACGCCGGCAAGCCCAAGGCCGTCACCATCGCCACCAACATGGCCGGCCGCGGCACCGACATCGTGCTCGGCGGCTCGCTCGAGGCCGAGCTGCACAAGCTGGGCGACGAGGCCACCGAGGCCGACAAGGCCCGCGCCAAGGCCGAGTGGCAGAAGCGCCACGACGAAGTGAAGGCCCTCGGCGGCCTGCACATCATCGGCACCGAGCGCCACGAGAGCCGCCGCATCGACAACCAGCTGCGCGGTCGCGCCGGCCGCCAGGGCGATCCGGGTTCGTCCCGCTTCTACCTCTCGCTCGAAGACAACCTGATGCGCATCTTCGCCGCCGACTGGGTGCAGCGCGCCATGCGCGGCATGGGCATGAAGGAGAACGACGTCATCGAGTCGGGCCTGGTGACCAAGCAGATCCAGAACGCCCAGCGCAAGGTCGAGGCCCACAACTTCGACATCCGCAAGAACCTGCTCGACTTCGACGACGTCGCCAACGACCAGCGCAAGGTCATCTACCAGCAGCGCAACGAACTGCTGGAGTCCGATTCGGTCGAGGACGCCATCGTTGCCATCCGCGAGGACGTGGTCACCGAGATCGTGCGCCGCCACGTGCCGGCCGAGTCGATCGACGAGCAGTGGGACCTGCCCGGCCTCGAGCGCGCGCTGGCCGACGAGTTCGGCCTCGAGGTCGACCTGCAGGGCCCGGCCCGCACCGAGTCGGCGATCGACGACGAGCGCATCCACGACCTGGCCCAGGAAGCCGCGGCGCGCATGTTCGAGGCCAAGCAGGCCCAGCTCGGCCCCGAGATGATGCGCAGCCTGGAAAAGCACCTGATGCTCAACGTGCTCGACCAGAACTGGAAGGAGCACCTGGCCCGCATGGATTACCTGCGCCAGGGCATCCACCTGCGCGGCTTCGCCCAGAAGCAGCCCAAGCAGGAGTACAAGCGCGAGAGCTTCGAGCTCTTCGGCGACATGCTGTCGAAGGTGAAGCTGGAGGTGGTGTCGCTGCTGGCCCGCGTCCGCATCCGCAACGAGGAAGAGGTCGCGGCCATGGAAGCGGCCGAGCGCCAGCGCCTCGCCGCCAAGGCCCAGCAGATGCAGTTCCAGCATCCCGAGACCGGCGGCTACGGCGCCGACGAGGAAGCCGCCGAGGCCCAGGCGCAGGCCGCCCGCGGCGAAGGCGTGCTGGCCAGCCCGACGGTCCGCGAGGAGCCCAAGGTCGGCCGCAACGATCCCTGCCCCTGCGGCAGCGGCAAGAAGTACAAGCAGTGCCACGGGCGCCTGGACTGATCCCGGCGCATGCCCGGCGACCGACCTAAACCCCCGGTGCACGTGGTCGCGGCCGTCCTGCGGGACGCCCGCGGCCGGATCCTGCTGGCCCGCCGCACCGCCGGCCGCGACCTGGCCGGCGCCTGGGAGTTCCCCGGCGGCAAGGTCGAACCCGGCGAAACCCCGCTGCAGGCGCTGGACCGCGAGCTGCAGGAAGAACTGGGCATCCGCATCGGCCCGGCCCGGCCGCTGGTCTCGGTGCCGCAGGCCTATCCCGGCAAGCGCATCGTCCTGGACGTCTACGAAGTCGACCAGTTCGAGGGCACCGCCCGCGGGCTGGAGCGCCAGGCCCTGGCCTGGGCCCCGCTTGAGAAGCTGGCCAGCTACCCGATGCCGCCCGCCGACCGCCCGGTGGTGGCGGCGCTGACGGCGCCCGACCGATATCTGATCACCCCCGAGCCCACGGATCGCCCGGGCTTCCTGTCGAAGTTGGACAAGGCCCTGGCCGCCGGTGCCCGCCGCATCCAGCTGCGGGCCAGGGCGATGGCCCCGGCCGAGCTGGCCATCCTGGCCCGCGACGCCCAGGTCCGCTGCCGCGCCAAGGGCGCCCAGCTGCTGCTCAACGGCGAGCCCGGGCTGGCCGCCGAGCTGGGCCTGGGGCTGCACCTGCGTTCGGCCCAGTTAATGGCCCTGTCCGCACGCCCGGTGCTGGCCGCGGGCCAGCCCGTGGCCGCGTCCTGCCATGACGCCGCGGAGCTGGCACAGGCCGAGCGCCTGGGTCTGGATTTCGTGGTGCTCGGGCCGGTCCGCGCGACCGACTCGCATCCCGATGCCGCGCCTCTGGGCTGGGACGCGTTTGCCGCGCTGCGAGAGGGCGTGTCGCTGCCCATCTACGCCCTGGGCGGCATGAAGCCCGCCGACGCGGCCGTGGCGCGCCGGCATGGCGGGCAGGGCGTGGCGGGGATTCGCGGCCTTTGGCCGAAGTGAAGTTTCGTTACTGAAGTCCCTCCTACCGCGCCTCGCGTAGGGGGGACTTCAGTCCCGAAGCTTCTGTGCCAGGGCCAGGTACCGCGGGTGCAGCTTCCGCACCGCCGCCACCAGTTCCTCGACCGAACCATCATTCACGATCACGTCGTCCGCGATCGCGAGGCGCTGTTCCCGGCTGGCCTGGGCCGCCACCATCCGGCTCGCCAACGCCGCCTCGAGCTGGTCGCGCTGCACCAGTCGCGCCTGCTGGACCGCGCGGGGCACGTCCACCACCAGGATGCGGTCCAGCCAGGGGTAACTGTCGCGGCCGCCCCCTTCCGCCAGCAGCGGGATCGCGACTACGGCGTAGGCGCCCGGGGCGGCGGCACAAGCCGTCTTGAGCCAGGTGCGGATGCGGGGATGCAGCAGGGCCTCGAGGTCGCGCTTGGCGGCCGGATCGGAAAACACCCGTCGCCGCATCGCGACCCGGTCCAGTTGCCCATCGGGCAGCAGGCTGCCGGCGCCGAAGCGCGCCACGATGTCCTGTAGCGCCGGCTGTCCCGGCGCGACGACCTCCCGCGCGGCGACATCGGCATCCACCACGGACACGCCCAAGGCCTCGAAGGCGCGCGTGGCCTCGGACTTGCCCGAAGCCACGCCGCCGGTCACGGCGACCAGGGTCGTGGCCATGGCGTCAGTTCAGGCCAGAGAGGTCGCGGTAGGCCTGGATCAGCTGGGCGCCCCACAGCAGCTGCACCCAGCCGGCGGCCGCGAGGTAGGGGCCGAACGGGATCGGCGTGGCGCGGTCGGCGCCGCGCCAGGTGATCCACAGCGTGCCGACCACCGCGCCGATCAGCGAAGAGATCAGCACGATCGGCAGGATCGCGGTGGCGCCGCACCACGCGCCCAAAGCCGCCAGCAGCTTGAAGTCACCGTAGCCCATGCCTTCCTTGCCGGTCAGCCACTTGAACAGCTTGTAGACCGTCCAGAGGCTGAGGTAGCCGGCGATGGCGCCGAAGATGGCCTGGCTGGGCGAAGTGAACAAGGTCACCGTGGACAGGCCCAGGCCGATCCAGAGCAGGCCCAGCGTGAGCTGGTCGGGCAGCAGGGTGGTGCGCAGGTCGATGCCGGCCAGCGCGACCAGGAAGCCGGTGAACACCATGGCGGCCAGCGCCTCGGGCCCGGCGCCGAAGCGCCAGACGCAGGCGGCGAACAGCAGGCCCGTGACCAGTTCGACCGCCGGGTACTGGATCGAGATCGCGCCGCCGCAGCCGCGGCACCGGCCCCGGAGCGCCAGCCAGCTCAGCACCGGGATGTTCTCCCAGGGCGCCAGCTTGTGGCCGCACTTGGGGCAAGCCGAACCCTGCACGACGATGCCGGGCGGGGCCGGCTCGTAGGGTTCGGGCAGCTCCAGCATTTCGCGGCTGGACTTGCGCCATTCCCACTCCAGCCAGGGCGGCAGGCGCAGTATGACGACGTTGAGGAAGCTGCCGACCAGCAGCCCGAACAGGAGGGCCAGGCCGAGCGCGAGGCCCGGCGTGGCCTGGATCAGCTCGAGCATCGGGTCAGCCGACGGTCGCGGCCAGCTTGAAGATCGGCAGGTACATGCCGATGACCATGCCGCCGACCAGCACGCCGATGACCACCATGATGAAGGGCTCGATCAGGCTGGCGAGCGCGTCCACGGAGTTGTTCACTTCCTGCTCGTAGAACTCGGCCACCTTCAGCAGCATGGTGTCCAGCGCGCCGGCCTCTTCGCCGATGGCGGTCATCTGAACCACCATGTGCGGGAAGACGTTGACCTGCTTCATCGCGACATTGAGCTGGTAGCCCACCGAGACGTCGTCGCGGATGCGCATGACGGCCTCGTTGTAGACGATCGAGCCGGTGGCGCCGCCGACAGTCTCCAGCGCCTCCACCAGCGGCACGCCGGCCTTGAAGGTCAGGGCCAGGGTGCGGGCGAAGCGGGCGATGGCCGACTGGTGCAGGATCATGCCGATCACCGGCAGCTTCAGCATCAGGCGGTCGACGTTGCGCTCGAGCGCAGGCGAACGCTTGTAGATGAAGAGGAAGCCGAAGACGATGCCCACCACGATCGCCAGCACCAGCCACCACCACGCCGTCAGGAAGCGCGAGGCGTTGACGATCATCTGGGTGAAGGCGGGAAGGTCGGCGCCGAAGCCCTTGAACACTTCCTCGAACTGCGGCACCACGTAGATCAGCAGCACGGCGCTGACCAGGATCGCCACCGCGATCACGGCCGCCGGGTAGAACAGCGCTTTCTTGATCTTGCCCTTCAGCGCCTCGGTGCGCTCCTTGTAGGTGGCCACCGTGTCCAGGACGGTATCCAGCACGCCGGCGCCTTCGCCGGCACGGGTGAGGTTGCGGTAAAGCGAGTCGAACTGGACCGGGTGCCGGGCCATGGCCTCGCTGAGCGAGCTGCCGCCGGCGATGGAGTCGCGGATGTCGAGCAGCATGTCGCGCATGCGCGGGTTCTTCTGGCCACCGGCCAGGATCTCGAAGCTCTGCACCATCGGCACGCCGGCCTGCAGCATGGTGGCGATCTGGCGGCTGAAGACCGAGATGTCCTGGGCGCTGATGGCCTTGCCGCTGGCGCCGAACAGCGGTTTGGACTTGGTGCGCACCACCGTGGGGTTGATGCCCTGCTTGCGCAGCTCGGCCTTGAGCAGGTTGGCGTTCTTGGACGTGGTCTCGCCCTTCATCTTGACACCGCGCTTGTCGGTGCCCTCCCAGATGAACTGTTCCATCGCGTTGGTGCGCTGGGGGGGAGTTTTGGCAGCGGTCGTCGCCATGGCTTAGTCCTTCGTCACGCGGTTGATTTCGGCCAGGCTGGTGACGCCCTGCCTGGCCTTGTAGAGGGCGGACTGCCGCAGGTCGCGGACGCCGGCGTCCTGCGCGGCCTGGGCGATCTGCAGGGCGTTGCCGCCCTCGAGGATGATCGACTGGATGTTCTCGGCCATCGGCATGACCTGGTAGATGCCGACGCGGCCCTTGTAGCCGTCGTTGCAGTCTTCGCAGCCGCCCGGCTCGTAGAGGTTGATGCCGGCCTTGATGTCCTCCTGGGTGAAGCCTTCGGCCAGCAGGGCGTTCTCCGGCAGGCTGATGGGCTTCTTGCAGGCATCGTGCAGCCGGCGCGCCAGGCGCTGGGCGATGATGATGGTGACCGACGAGGTGATGTTGTAGGGCGCGATGCCCATGTTCATCAGGCGCGACACCGTCTGCGGGGCGTCGTTGGTATGCAGGGTGGAGAGCACCAGGTGGCCCGTTTGCGCGGCCTTGACCGCGATCTCCGCGGTCTCGAGGTCGCGGATCTCGCCGACCATGATCACGTCCGGGTCCTGGCGCAGGAAGCTGCGCAGGGCCGCGGCGAAGGTCATGCCCTTCTTGACGTTCATCTGCACCTGGTTGATGCCCGGGACCCGGATTTCGACCGGGTCCTCGGCGGTGGAGATGTTGCGCTCCTCGGTGTTGAGGATGTTCAGGCCGGTATAGAGCGACACCGTCTTGCCCGAGCCGGTGGGGCCGGTGACCAGGATCATGCCGTAGGGCTTGGCCAGGGCGTCGAGGTAGAGCTTCTTCTGGTCTTCCTCGTAGCCCAGCTTGTCGATGCCCAGCTTGGCCGCGCTGCCGTCGAGCAGGCGCAGCACCACCTTCTCGCCGAACAGCGTGGGGCAGGTGGACACGCGGAAGTCCATCTGCTTGGTCTTGGAGATGTTGAGCTTGATGCGGCCGTCCTGCGGCAGGCGGCGCTCGGCGATGTCGAGCTGGGCCATGACCTTCAGGCGCGCGGTGATGCGCGGGTGCAGCTTCACCGGGGCCTTGGCGACGCCGCGCAGGATGCCGTCCATGCGCAGGCGGACCCGGAACTCGGTCTCGTAGGGTTCGAAGTGGATGTCGGAGGCGCCGCGCTTGATGGCATCCAGCAGCACCTTGTTGACGAAGCGCACCACCGGGGTGTCGTCGCCGCCCTTGGTGTCGGCGAGGTTGTCGGGGGCATCGTCGTCGCCGCCGGTGGACTCGAGGTTCTCGAGGCCCTCGTCGTCGCCCATGCTGTCGCCCATGCTGTCGGAGGCGGTGAGCGCCTGCTCGATGCTGCGGCGGAGCTTGTCCTCGTCGACCAGGATCGGCTCGACGGTGAGGTTGGCGGCGAACTTGATCTCGTCCAGCGCCCGGGTGTTGGTCGGGTCGGCGATGCCCACGAACAGCCGGTTGCCGCGCTTGAACAGGGGCAGCGCCTGGTGCTTGGTGATCAGCTCTTCGCTGACGAGCTTGGTGGCGGCCTGGCCCAGGTCCAGCGCGGCGCTGTCGAAGAGGGGCATGCCGAACTCGACGGCATTGGCGCCGGCGATGTGGGCGCTGGTGACCAGCTTCTTTTCGAGCAGGTAGAGGTGGATGGGCCGCTTCTGCTTGCTGGCCTCGTCCAGGGCCTTGCGCGCGTCGGCCTCGCCCAGGACGCCGTCCAGCACGAGGCGCCGGGCAATGCCGGTAATGCCCACCAAGTTGGCGGTCGCGTTGGCGTTCACTCTGCTCCCCAGAGACGCACTGATGCGTCAACTGTACCCGAAAAACTGCCGCTGGCCAGCCTCTTGCGAGACGTTCTTATAGTCAGGAGGGGGGTGGGATCAAGTAAGCTTGGACTCGGGTCCATTCAGGGGTGGCCATGAAGGTCAGCGTGGTGTTGCCTGCCAAGAACGAGGCCGAGGGTCTGCGGCGGACACTGCCGGCCCTGGCACAGGCCCTGCCCGGGGCCGAGCTGATCGTGGTGGACGACGGTTCCACGGACGAGACGGCCGCCGTGGCGGCCTCGCTGGGGGCCAGGGTGCTGTCTTCACCGTACTCCATGGGCAATGGCGCGGCCATCAAGCGGGGTGCGCGGGCCGCCAGCGGCGAGGTCATCGTGTTCATGGACGCCGACGGCCAGCACGATCCGGCCCATATTCCCCGGCTGCTGGCCCGCCTCGAAGCCGGCTACGACATGGTGGTCGGCGCCCGCGACGGCAGCGGCCAGGCCAGCCTGGGCCGCAGCCTTGCCAACCGGCTCTACAACCGCCTGGCCAGCTGGATGACCAACCACGACGTGAAGGACCTGACCTCCGGTTTCCGGGCCGTGCGGGCCGACCGCTTCCGCGAGTTCCTGCACCTGCTGCCCAACGGCTTCAGCTACCCCACCACCAGCACCATGGCCTTCTTCCGCAGTGCCTACCCGGTGGACTACGTGCCCATCCGGGTGGACAAGCGGGTGGGCACGGCGAGCCACATCCGGCCGCTGCGGGACGGGGTGCGTTTCCTGCTGATCATCTTCAAGATCGCGACCCTTTACTCGCCGCTGAAGCTTTTCGCGCCGGTGGGTGCGGGGTTCTTCCTGCTCGGGGCCGGCTACTACACCTATACCTTCGTGACCCAGGGGCGGTTCACGAACATGAGCGCGCTGCTGTTCAGTGCCGCCGTCATCGTGTTCCTGATCGGGCTGGTGTCCGAGCAGATCACGTCGCTGACCTACAATCGCCCGTCGCGGCCATGAGCCGGCTGAGGTCCCTGGCGCGTCATGTCGCCAGAACCCCGCTGCATCCGCAGTGGCTTCTGGGTCGGCGGCGCGCGCCGGAGGGCCTGAAGGGCATTGCGGGCAAGGTGCTGGACATCGGTGCTGGCGATCGCTGGATCGAGGCGGAGCTGCCGGCAGGGGCTCGGTACGTTTCGCTGGATTACCCCTCGACCGGTCGCGATCTTTACGGCGCCCGACCCGAGGTTTTCGCCGATGCCGCTGCGCTTCCGTTCCCGGACGGGACGTTCGATGCGGTGGTTTGCCTCGAGGTGCTCGAGCACGTGCCCGACCCCGCGCGCGTGCTTCACGAGGTCGGCCGGGTGCTCAAGCCCGGCGCGCGGGCCTGGCTGTCCATGCCGTTCCTGTACCCGCTGCACGACGCGCCCTTTGATTTCCAGCGGTACACCGAGCACGGCATCCGCCGCGATGCACGCGCCGCCGGACTGGAGGTGGTGTCACTCGCCCCGGGGCTGCACGCGCTTCGCAGCGCGGGGTTGCTGGTGAACCTTGCATTGGCCGGTGGCGCCGCTTCAGGGCCGGCGTGGCGCACCGCACTGCTGGCAATTCCGGTGGCCGTGGCGGTGCTGTCGGTGAACCTCGGTTGTTTCCTCTTGAGCCTGGCGTGGCCGGACTGGCCTGCACTGACTGCCGGGCATGCCTTCGAGCTGCGGCGGCCGTGAGCGGGCGCGGCTTGCTGCTGATCACTACGTCCTATCCGCAGATGGCGGATGGCAGCGAAGCCGCGGGAGCCTTCGTCGCCGACTTCGCCGAAGCAGCGGCCAGGCATGTGCCCGTGCGCGTGGTGGCACCGGGGAACATGGAGTGCCGTGAGGCCGGTCCCGGTGGGATCGAGGTGTTCCGGTTCGCCGCGCCGGGCAAGCCACTGTCGCTTCTTTCGCCCGCGCGCCCCACGGATTATCCGGCGATCCTCCGCACGCTGGTCTCGTTGCGCCGCCAGACCTTGCGGGCCGGGAGCGATGGCGCGGTCGGGCATACGCTCGCGCTATGGGTGCTGCCCTCGGGCTGGGCCGCCCGCGTCCTGTCCCGAGCCCGTGGCGTTCCCTATTCCGTGTGGGCCTTGGGCAGTGACATCTGGAGCCTGGGTCGACTGCCGGGCGTTCGCGGGTTGCTGCGCAACGTGATCCGCAACGCCTCTTTCCGGTTCGCGGATGGGCTCCAACTGGGCGAAGATGCCGCACGCATCGCGGGTCGTGGCTTCGGGTTCCTTCCCAGCAGCCGGCGGCTGGATCGGTTACGGACCCGGCCCTTGGCGGAAGAGGGGCCGTACCGCCTGCTGTTCCTGGGTCGTTGGCACCCCAACAAGGGCATCGACCTTCTGCTTGACGCGCTGGCGCAGCTGGAGGAGTCGGACTGGGGACGCATCCGCGAGGTCCATGTCGCCGGGGGCGGTCCACTTGAGGCCGAGGTCAGGGCAGGGGTGCGGGCACTGGTTTCGGCCGGTCGGCCAGTGCGACTGGACGGATTCCTCGACAAGGCCGCGGCGTCGGCGGCGCTGGAAGCCGCGGACTTCCTGCTGCTGCCTTCCCGCATCGAAAGCATCCCCGTGGTCTTTTCCGATGCGCTGGCGATGCGGCTGCCGGTGGTGGCGATGCCAGTGGGCGATCTCCCGGGGCTGTTGCAAGGAGCCGATCTGGGCGAGATCGCCGGCGAGGTGACGGCGACTGCATTCGCCCGCGCGCTGTCCCGGGCGATTTCCAAGGCCCCGGTGCATCGTGCGGGGCACCTGGCCGTCGCGGCTGCGCGCTTCGACGTCGGCGAGGCGGCGCGCGCCTTCCTCGATGCCGCGGGACTCCTGCCCACGGAGCCGGAGCCGTGAGTCATTGGCGCACGGACGATGACGCGGTGCGTCGGGCGCAGGCCTGGGCGGATTCGTCGGGGCGCCTGTTCTCGTCCGTAGCCTGGGGCCATGTGCTGGGCGCGCTCGGGGCGCAGCCGCGATACGCCTGGAACGAGGCGCTCGGCGAGGGAATGATGGTGCCCGTATTCCGGCGAGGGCCACTGAAGGTGGGATTCCTCGGCTTCCCCGTGGTGCCGCGTTGCGTGGGCGACCTGCCGCTTGCGTTCGTCCCGCCGCTCGCCGAAAGACTGGGGCTGCACATCGTGCGGGTGAACCAGCCAATGGCTGGCGAAGCGGTGGCCTCCGGCCTCCCGGGGCTCGTCCAGCCCGACGCCTGGATCGACGATCTCGGCGCCTGGCGCGAGGATGCCAGCAGGCGTCGCGTACGTGACCTGGCGCATGCGCGTCGGGCGGGGGGGTCGCTGGCCTTCATCGAGGGACCTTGTGCGCCACGCGATCTGCATGGCCTGTATGCGGCGGTCGTACGTGCGCATCGCGGAACCGCCCGTTACAGCGCCGCATACTTCGAACGGCTGCTGTCCATGCCCGGGGATCGGGTGCGGGTGGTCCACGCGCTGGATCCGCAGGGCAGCCTGGCCGGTGCCGCCGTGCTGGCGATGGACGGGGACACTGGCTATTACCTGCATGCCGCGGTTTCGGCGGCGGCCCGACCGCTGGGGGTCAGTGATGAACTGCTGTCGCGACTGATCGCCATCGCCCGTCGCCAGGGACTCTCGCGGTTCAACCTGATGGCATCGCCCGCGAACCAACCGGGATTGCTGCGGTTCAAGGCAAAGTGGGCCGATCGCGAAGGCGTGGTGCTGACCCGCGACTATGGCCAGGGCTGGCTGGGGCGGGTCGCCGTCGGCGTCAATGCCGCGCTTTCCCGGCTCAACCGCTAGGCCGGCCGACGCCGCAGCTGGGCCGCAATGCCGGCGGCGTCGCTACGGATGCCGCGGATGGTGCGGCTTCGATAATTCATGCGGTTGTCGAGGCCGAGGAAATACAGCCCCGGCACGCCGTCCGCCTGCCATCGGATGCAGGCCGGCAGGTCGTCTTCCAGCCTCCTGATGGGGAGGGACTGCAGCGCGGGCAGCGCCGGACGGTAGCCGGTCGCCAGCAGGATGACGCCGGGCTCAAGGCTGCTTCCGTCCCGGAAAGTCACCCGTCCCTCGCGAACCGCGGTGATCTCCGGGTGCGCCATGACTTGCCCGCTCTCGACCATTTGGCGTGACCTGCCGCCGTCCATGACCGGGAACGATGGCGCGCGCAGTTCCGGCTTGAACTTCATCAGCAGCTCCTCGTAGAAGTAGTAGATGAAGTCCTTGGCGTTCCCGAGCAGGCCGTCCCGCCTGAACTCGACCGGCTGACGCGTCGAGAGCGCGACGGATAGTCCGCTATCCGCGAGTTCGACCATGAGCTGTCCGGCGCTGATGCGTCGGCCGACGATCAGCGCAGGCTTTCCGGCGCACAGTCGCGCGATCGCCTCTGTCCCGGGGTAGCTGGCGGCGTGTACTACCGGGATCGACCCATCATGCTGCGGCGCAGGCACCGGCCCGACGGGGTTGGAGAAGTACCCGGTCGCGATTATCACGGCCCGGCAGTGCAGCTGACCCTTGCTGGTCGCGAGTACGAACGGAGCCCCGTCACCCCCGGGGCGGTCTATGGCGTCTACCCGGCAGCCGCCGAGCACCTCGATGCCGTGGCGCCTGGCGAACGCCGCCAGGTAGGTGGCGTAGTCCGCCGCCGAGACCATGGAAAACGGCCAGTGGCGAAGGACGTCACGAAAGGAAAGTACGTTGGTCCACCAAGGGCTCACGAGATGCAAGGTCGCCGGCATGTTCCGCCACGATTCCCCCAGGTCGCCTTGGTCCAGCACGAGGTGTTCGATGCCGTGGTGGCGCAGCTGGCGCGAAGCCGCCAGGCCACCCGGCCCCGCACCCACCACGATCACCGGGAACACGTGTTCCCGCGTCGCATTACCCGCGCCGGCCGTCATGGCGGAGCCGGGGAATCGACCGACAACACGAATCGCACGTCGCAGTAGTCCCAGGGAAGCACGCCCAGCCATCGGCCGATGCGTCGCTCCCACCGTGCGACGGACTCGTGGTGCCGCTCGCTCAGCCAACCGTAGCGGATCGCGTAGGTCATCGGCAGGCGTCCGTATCGAACGATGGCCGTCTCCTCCACGCGGAAACCCGCGGCATTGAAGAGAGCGATGAAGCCCTCGATGGTTCGCCGGTGTTGCCAGGCCGTCCTGTCCACGGTGGGTCGACGACGGACCTGTTCGATGGCAACGAACCTGCCGCCCGGCACCAGGGAGGCCCTGATCTGCACCAGCAGATGGTGCAGTTCGGCATCGTCGAGGATGTGGTTGAGCACCACCCAGGTCACGGCCGCCTTGAAGGAAGCTGCCCGGACGGGCAGGTGCCGGCCGTCATAACGAACGAAGGCGGACTTCCGGCCCAAGTTCCTTTCACCCGTCCGCTTCAGCAGCCCCATCGAGATGTCCACGCCCAGCGTCCAGCAGCCGGTGACGGACAACTGGGAGGAGATGCCGCCATTGCCGCAGCCGAAGTCCAGCACCACGTCGTCCTGGCTGAGCAGGGGCCGGACCGCTTCGAGGATGGCGGCATTCCGCAGTCTGGCGATGTAGCGGTTCTTCCTGCCCGGCAAGTCGTTGGGGTCGATGACCGCTGCATCGAGCTCGGCTGCGGCAAGCTGGTCCCATCTTTCAACCTGGCCGTGCATCGTCACTCCTGGGTGTCGCCGGTATTTCGCCACAACCCGCCCACGCATGGCCAGCAAACGGGCGCATTCACCCGTGCCTCGCGCCGGGCTTCCCGCCGAGCCGCGACACCAGCAGGGCGATTGGAATCAGCGCCAGTTCGCCCAAGGTCATCACGATCCGCAGTGCGGCCGCCAGCACCAGCAGCAATCCCTCCGGGTAAGCACTCAAGCCGCCCAGCGAGACGAACAACGCTTCCCGCACGATCATGCCGGCGGGAACGGCGATGGCCACGATGCCGAGCAGCGATGCCGCGGCGTACCAGGTTCCCAACAGCAGCAGGTCCGGCATTGCCAGCCATCCGTCGGCCGCCACGAGCCACATCGCGTAGAACGCAATCCACTCCAGGCAGAGCAGGGCGGTGCCACGCCAGGGAATCGGCGCGATCGGCGTGCGCGCCAGGTCCTGGGTGCCGAACCGGCCGCGGCTGGCCTTCATGGCCAGGGTCACGATCGATTGTTCCAGCACCGGGCGCCGGTGCAGCGCTTCCACGACCAGAAGCGTCAGCGGCAGGCCCAGCAGCAGCCAGGCCTGCCCTGTCAGGTGTGCCGCGAGGATCGAGCCGATGATCCCCACCGCCATCAGGTTGGTGACCAGCATCTGGAGGAGGTTGGCCAGCATCACCTGCTGCGGCGTGAACAGGCTGGAGAGCTTGTTGGCCTGGTGCACGAGGCCCCACACCTTGCCCGGCAGGTAGCGCACGACCTGTGCCTGGGCATAGGCCGGAACCACGGCCTCCAGGTGTTCGTGCCGGCCAGAGATGCGACTGAGCAGCGTCCGGTGGTAGATCGCCTTGAGATAGCACATCACCAGGGCCAGTGCCGTCGCCGCGAGGAAGCCAGCGACGGAGATGCGGGCCAGCGCGGCCTGCATCTCGTCGACTTCGTCGCGAAGGGTGTAGGCGAGGTAGCCCAGGGCGATCACCAACAGGATCGTCCCCACCCATCGACGCCAGGCCGGCCTTGCGGTGTCCCGCGATATCCCGGGTTGGGTCATGGCAGCGCCGCGTCAGTCCCGGCGCTTGACCAGGGACTGCACGCCACGAACGACGCGGTCCAGGTCGGACTCGGAGAGCTTCGGCGAAAGCGGAAGGCTGACGGTGCTGCGGCCGATGGCCATCGCGCGTGGCCACTGCTCAGGACGCCAGCCGAACCGTTCCTGGTAATACCTGTGCTCGGGAATGGATTGGTAGTGAACTCCCGTGCCGATTCCCAAGGAGTTCATGCCGTCCAGGAAGCCGTCGCGTGACAGCCCGGCTTCGCGTGGATCGACGAGGATGGTGAACAGGTGCAGGGCGTGGCGCGTATCCGGCTCGAAAGCCGCGGGCAGCCCGACCGCGAGGCCACCGAGGCGGTCCATGTAGCAGGCCCACGCGGCCTCGCGCTTCTTCCACGCCGCCTCCACGCGCGCCAGTTGGTGGATGCCGATCGCCGCCTGCATGTCCATCATGTTGTACTTGAAGCCGCACTCCACCACCTGGTAGTGCTTGTAGCCTTCGTCGCTGAAGCGGTGCCAGGCGTCCTGGCTCATGCCGTGCAGCGCGAGCATGCGCGCGCGGGCCGACTTCGCGGGGTCGCGCGACAGCACCATGCCGCCTTCGCCCGTCACCACGTTCTTGGTGACATAGAAGCTGAAGCAGCCGAAGTCGCCGAAAGTGCCTGCCTTCCGGCCGCGGTACTCGGTTTCGATGGCATGCGCGCAGTCCTCGATGACCATGAGGTCGTGCTTGCGCGCGATCGCCATGATCCGATCCATGTTGCAGGGACGGCCGGCGAAGTGGACGGGTAGGATGGCCCGGGTTCGCGGGGTGATGGCGGCCTCGATGGCGTCCGGGTCGATGTTCTGGGTGTCGGCCTCCACGTCGGCCAGCACCGGCGTCAGGCCGGCATGCAGGATGGCGTTGACCGTGGCGCAGAAGGTCAGCGGCGTGGTGATGACTTCCGAGCCGGGCTCGAGTCCGGCGGCCACCATGCTCACGTGCATCGCGGCGGTGCAGGAGTTCACGCCGGCCACCTGGTTCGGCGCGACGCCCTTGTAGGCGGCGAAATCGGCCTCGAAGCGCTTCACGCGCGGGCCCGTGCCCAGCCAGCCCGAACGGAGGCAGGCCTCCACCTCCGCAATCTCTTCCTCTTGGATGTCGGGTGCCGCGAACACCAGGAAATTCGGATT
This sequence comes from Arenimonas sp., assembly GCF_022842045.1. Classification (GTDB taxonomy): domain Bacteria; phylum Pseudomonadota; class Gammaproteobacteria; order Xanthomonadales; family Xanthomonadaceae; genus Arenimonas. Next base: position 25,783 of record NZ_JALHQI010000003.1, read on the forward strand.
CATTCGGTCGTCTCGTTCTCGGGCGCGGTGTCGGCCAGGCCCAGCAGTTGGTTGTGGCGCGCACGCGCCTCCACGGCGCCGGCGATCGTCGTGCGGCCGTCCATCACCAGTCCGCCGAGTATGCGGGCGGCGTAGTCCGTAGTCATGGCCGGGTGGTCCAGGGCGCCCTCGAACAGCCGGACGGCCAGGGCCTCGTCACCCAGATAGGTCATGGCATGGTTGGCGAACAGGACATGCGCGCCCGGGCTGAGCGGGTTTCTGTCGATCAGGGCCAGGTAGGCTTCGGCGAGGCGCCGGTCGTCGAGCTCGATGCCCTCGAAGCGCTGCTGGACCAGCCCGGTCACGGCCATGATTTCCTGCGGGCTGATCGGCCGGGTGCGGATCTTCTCCACCAGGCTGTCCCACCAGGCCTCGTCCAAGGCGATGCCGGTGGTGGCGGCCATGAGGATCAGGCCCTGCTCGGGCAGGGGCGAGGAGTGGGGCAAGGCGGCTCCGCGCTCGAATTCCATCATGCCGAAGGAGAAGAAGGGGGAGCCCGGATTGCTGTCCGACATCGCGACATAAAGGGTGGCCAGGTCGCTGCTGGCCCGCGGCGACTCCGGGTTGCGCGCCACCATGTCCGTGGCCAGCAGCAGGGGATTGCCCCAGGTGGCCGCCCGCAGGACGCAAAGAATGCCGAAGCCCAGCACCAGCGCGCCCGTGGCGAGACGCGCCAGCTTTTCGTCCGCGGCCTTGGGCAGCAGGGTCGTCAGCCCCAGCAGGGCCAGCAGCACGCCCAGCAGCGCGAAGTAGTTTCGGTGCTCGAACACCAGCTCAAGGTTGATGACATTGCTGGTCAGCAGGTGGCTGGCGAAGAACCAGAGGATGCCGAGGCTGGCCAGCGGTGCGCGCCGACGCAGGCCGAAGGCGGCGCCGAGCAATCCCAGCAGCAGGATCCCGCCGGCCAACGTGGTGGCCGGGTCCAGCAGGCCCCGCGAGACCGGGTAGTTGTCGTAGTAGAAAAGCAGGCTGTCCGGCAGCGGCAGCAGCATCTGGCCCAGGTACAGGGGCAGCACGCGCAGCTGGGTAAGCAGTCGCTCGGCCAGCGTGAAGTCGCGGAGCGCGTAGGCTTCGGGCGCCAGCTGGGCGGGCAGCACGACCGCGAGGAAGACCACGAGGCCGGCCAGCGTCGCGGCGACGTAGGCGCCGATCAGAAGGCGGCGGCTGCCGGCAGATTGCGCACGGAACCCGAGCAACGTGAGTTCGAGCACCAGTGCGAAGGCGGGAAACAGCACGGCCGTTTCCTTGCCCAGCAGTCCGATGGCCGCCAGCACGCCGGAACCGACCAGCCAAGCCCAACCCTGGCTGCCCTGCTGCTGCAGCTGGCGACCCCGCAGGTAGGCCAGCAGGGCCAGCAGCACGAACAGGGTGGCCAGCATTTCCATGCGCTGCACCACGTAAAGCACGGTGGACACCTGCAGCGGATGAATGGCCCAGAGCGTGGCGATGGCCGGGGCGACCCAGGTCGGCCAGGGGCTGCCCGCGCCCGGCAGCGCCAGCAGGCGTCGCACCAGCGCCAGGACCAGCAGGCTGTTGATGCAGTGAATGGTCAGGCTGTGGACCTTGAACACCCAGGCATCTTTTCCGCCGATGGCGAAGTCCAGGGCGAAGCCGAGCGTGGCCAGCGGTCGGCCGTACATCCCGGGGGCATAGGCCTGTGCAGCGCGCTTGAAGGACTCGAAGTCCCAGCTCTCCAGCTGCAGTCGGGTATTGGTGACGATGTTGGGGAAGTCGTCGAACAGGAAGCCGCCCTGGAGGCCCGGGAAGTAGGCCAGTACGCAGGCGAACAGAACGAGCAGCGCAGGGACGATGCCGCTGCGGGGGATTTCGGGGGAGGTCACGGGGTCAGCTTCCGGTTCGCACCAGGCGGATGTCCGCCATCGTCGTGCATAACGGCTGGCGGCGCCAGCCCGGGGAAGCCGGGATCAGCTGCAGCCTTCGGGCTTGTGCCTGTCGGCGGCGACGTTGGTCACGCAGCTCCACTCGCCGCTGCTGTTGCGCTCGATGCGCACTACCTTGCCACTTACATTCGGGTTGCCCACCAACACGCACTGGATGAACCCAAGCGCTGGCGTAAAGTTCATGCTGATGTCGCTGCAGCGCGGCGTCTGCCGTCGAAGACCGATGTCATTCAACGTGAATGTGGTTGCCCCGCGCGCAACGACCTCGGTCTCGAAGGCCGCTTTGGCGCCGGTGATATCCGTCAGCCCGGTGGTGACTTGGGTACGCGTCACGTAGTCCTGGTAGGCCGGGATCGCGATGGCCGCCAGGATGGCGATGATCGCCACGACGATCATCAACTCGATCAGGGTGAACCCACGTTCGTGCTTCATGTTGCACCTGTCCGGCTGGGGCCGTTAGAGGGTTGCAGCGGGCGGAGCTGAATCGGTAGGTCAGTTGGAAGGGGCGGCGATGCCGCCCCTTCCGGTTCCGCGGTGTAACAGTTAGATGCAGCCGGTCGGCAGGTACTTGGCGTCCAGACCACCGGTGATGGTGCAGTCCCAGGCGCCCGACTGGGTGCGGGTCAGCTTGACGAACTTGCCGGCGACCTTCGGGTTGCCCGCCAGCTCGCACTGGATCTGCTGGCCGCTGGTGGCCGCCACGGTGCCGTTGGTGATGGTGGTGGTGCAGCGGGCGGTCTTGCCCTGCAGGCCGATGTCGGCCAGCACGACCGCCGCGGTCGGGGTGCCGCGCTGGATGCGCTCTTCGAACGCCGTCACGCCGCCACGGATGTCGGCCAGGCCGGTGGTGACCTGCGAGCGGGCGATGTAGTCCTGGTAAGCCGGCAGAGCAATGGCGGCCAGGATGGCGATGATCGCGACCACGATCATCAGTTCGATCAGGGTGAAGCCTTTCTGGATGTTCTTCATTTGTGTAACCCCTAGGGTAGATTGTGATTGTCACGTGCCAAAGCCGGTATTGCCGTCCTTGGGTAGCCGTGCGGTTGCACGTGCCATGACACTGATGCATCAACTGTGCCAGCCTCTAGAAGGCCGACACAGGCCGGAGTATAGGCTTGTAGTCGAACGTGAACGCAAGCTTTCCGAGGACAGGTCAATAGCTGACGCAATGGGTCAGTTTGTGACGCCAACCGTGTTTCATCGGCGGCTGGACGGCCCCGCCCCGGGCTGGGCTATCCTCCCGACCTTGCAGGCCGTTTCAGACGGGGAGAGTCGATGAATACTTTGGGGAGGGGCCTGGAACGGTCCCTGATGGGCTTGTTCGTGGCGTCCGGCTTTGCCGGGTTGATCTACCAGGCCATCTGGTCGCACTACCTCGGCCTGAGCCTGGGCCACGCCGCCTACGCCCAAACCCTCGTGCTCGCGATCTTCATGGGCGGCATGGCGCTAGGCGCTTGGCTGGTCAGCCGCTTCGGCACCGGCTGGCGCCGTCTGATCCTCGCCTACGCCATCGTCGAGATCGTGATCGGCGTGGCGGGCTTGCTGTTCCATCCGTTTTTCGTGGCCTACACCGATTTCTCGCAGGGCACGATTTACCCGGGCCTGAGTTCGCCCGGCTCCGTGAGTGCCTGGCAGTGGGGCACCGCGGCCCTGCTGATCGCGCCGCAGAGCGTGCTGCTGGGCATGACCTTCCCGCTCATGAGCGGCGGTTACCTGCGCGTGGCGCCGCGCGAGGACGGCGAGATCCTCGGCGGCCTGTACTTCACCAACAGCATCGGCGCCGCGGCGGGTGCGCTGGCGGCCACCTTCCTGCTGCTGCCCTGGGTAGGCATGCCGGGGGCGATCCTCATTGCCGGTGCCGTGAACCTGGGCGTGGGCGTGCTCGCGTGGATGGTGTCGCGCCGGGCGGACGCCCAGCCTGCGCCCAAGGTCGCGGCCGTCACCGTGGCCGAAACCCCGCCGGCCAATCGCGGCTTCTACCGCATGATGCTGGCGGCCGCGTGCATCACGGGCGCCAGTTCCTTCGTCTATGAGATCGGCTGGGTGCGCCTGCTGAACCAGGCCCTGGGCACCACGGTCCATTCCTTTGAGCTGATGCTGTCGGCGTTCATCCTGGGCCTGGCCTTCGGTGGCCTGTGGATCCGCAAGCGCAGCTCGCGCATTGGTGACCCCGTGGCCTATGCCGGCTATGCCCAGGTGTTCATGGGCATCGCGGCCCTGATCTCCATCCCCATCTTCAGCCAGAGCTTCCGTTGGGTGGGCGCCATGGTGGAGGCCCTGCCCAAGACCGACGCCGGCTACACGATGTTCACCCTGGGAAGCGGCGGCATCGCCCTGCTGGTGATGTTCCCGGCGGCCTTTTTCGCCGGCATGACCCTTCCGCTGTTCACCATGGCCCTGCTGCGCCGCCAGTGCGGCGAGGCCAGCATCGGGCGCGTGTATGCGGCCAACACCCTTGGCGCCATCATCGGCGTGATGCTGGCGGTGCATGTGCTGATCCCGACGCTGGGCCTGCGCCTGGCGGTCACGGTGGGCGCGGTGGCCGACATCGTCCTGGGCGTGGTGCTGCTGCGGATGTACAGCGCCAACGTGTCGCGCAAGGGCTACGGGCTGGCCGTGGCGGCCAGCGTGGTGGTGATCGCGGGCAGCCTGGTGGGCGGCCAGCTGGATCCGCGCTCGCTGGCGTCGGGCGTGTTCCGGCATGGGCAGGCCAGCATCAGTGAAGGCGCGAAGATCTATTACTTCCGCGACGGCAAGACCGCCACCATCGCCGTGATGGGCCACAATTCGATCGCTTCGATCGCCACGAATGGCAAGTCCGACGCTTCCCTGCAGATGATCGATGCCCTGCCGCCTTCGCCCGACGAGGTGACGATGCTGATGGCCGGTTCGTTGCCGCTGGTCATCCATCCCGACCCCAAGGACATCGCCATCATTGGCTGGGGCTCGGGGCTGACCACCCATACCTTGCTCGGCAGTCCGGTGCCGCGCCTGGTCGAGACCATCGAGATCGAGCGGGCCATGTACGACGGGGCCCGGCTGTTCGGTGACCGGGTGGCCCGCGCCTACGAAGATCCCCGGTCGGTGATCCACATCGACGACGCGCGAACCTATTTCTCGACGGGCAAGAAGTCCTACGACGTCATCGTCTCCGAACCGTCGAACCCCTGGGTGAGCGGCGTCAGCTCCCTGTTCACGCAGCAATTCTATGCCTTCCTGCGCGGGCACCTGAACGAGGGCGGCATCCTGATCCAGTGGCTGCAGTCCTACGAGCTCGACGACCAGCTCCTGGCGACGATGCTGGCGGCGCTGCGCGAGGAATTCCCGCACATCGACGTTTACATCACCAACTCGGCCGACCTGCTGTTCGTTTCCAGCCAGCAGCCGCTGCCCCCGCTGGATGCCTCGCGCATCGGCGACGGGCCCTTGGCGCGCGAGTTGGCGCGCGTTGGCCTGGCCGGCAAGTACGACTACCAGGCGCGCCGCATCGGTTCGCAGGACCTGCTCAGCGCCGTGGCACTGCTCAATGGCGCCGTGCCGCATTCGGACTTCTACCCGGTGTTGTCCCTGGAGGGTCCGAAGGCACGCTTCGTCAACGCCAGTGCCTGGGGTCTGAATTCGCTGCTGGTGATGGGCATGCCGGTGCTTGAGATGACGGACGGTCGCGAGCCCGTGCCTGCCGCGGGCTCGGTGGTGTACGACCCGGAAAGCCATGGCGCGCAGTTGCAGTGGACTGCGCTGGGTATTCGCACCTCCATGACCGAAGGCGACGATGTCGTGCTCGAGGCCGTCGAGAAAGACATGGTCACGTGGGTCGAACGTGCGCGCAGCCTGTCCGAGCCCGGGCAGATGGATGTGCAGAAGTGGCTGGAGGCCGTTGGCGTGTTGGCGGAGGCATCCGTTTCACGACTGCCTCCCTCCGACCTGCAGGGCCTTTGGATTGCCCCGTCCTGGATCGATGCCGCGGCGCAGCCGGCCCAGGTCGCGACGGTCTTGGCGGCCTATGAAGCCGTGGCCAGCCGCGACGCCGCCCAGATGCAGCAGCGGGGCATCGAGGCCCTGGACGCGCTCGACGCCAACGCGCCGCAGCGCGTCCGGGAGCACATGCTGATGGCCGCGATGCTGGGAGCCTGTGCCACCGGCGGCCCCGATGCGCTTCGCGCGGTTGAGCGCGAACACGGTTCGAAGGTGCGGCCCGTCGACAGCTACGGTTTTGCGCGGTCCTTCTTGCTGGCCTGGGTCGATCTTCCGGACAGCACCTGCAAGGCCCCCGCCTACTGACGAACACCCACCCGCGCGGCCATGCCGCGCGGGTGGAGGCCCGGGACCTCACTCCATCCCCAACTTCTTCAGCTTGTACCGCAACGCCCGGAACGTGATGCCAAGGTGCATCGCCGTCTTGGTCTTGTTGTAGCGGTTGGCTTCCAGCGCCTTCTGGATCGTCTCGCGCTCCATTTGCTCGATGGCGTCCGGCAGCGGCGTGCCGTCCGGACCAAAGGCGGTGGGCGAGGGCGGGGCGGCGGTGCGCAGCGGCGCGTCGGCTTCCTGGCCGATCAGGCTGTCCACCTGGGGCAGGTAGAGGTCCGCCACTTCAATGCGGTGGCCTTCGCACAGGGCGACGGCGCGTTCGAGGATGTTCTCGAGCTCGCGCACGTTGCCGGGGAAGGGGTAGGCTGCCAGTGCGGCCTCGGCTTCCTCGGAAAGGCCCGGCAGGGCTTCGGGCTGTTCGCCGGCCAGGCGCTTGAGGATGGCGGCGGAGATCACGCCGATGTCCTCGCGGCGCTGGCGCAGCGGCGGCACCGCCAGTTCGATCACGTTGATGCGGTAGTAGAGGTCCTGGCGGAACTTGCCGTCCTCGACCAGGCGCGCCAGGTTCTTGTGGGTGGCCGAGAGGATGCGTACGTCGACCGGCATTTCCGCCGGTGCGCCGACCGGACGCACGCACTTCTCCTGGATCACGCGCAGCAGCTTCACCTGCATGTGCAGCGGCAGTTCGGCCACTTCGTCCAGGAACAGGGTGCCGCCATTGGCGGCCTGGAACAGGCCTTCCTTGTCGGCGTGGGCGCCGGTGAAACTGCCCTTCTTGTGGCCGAACAGTTCGCTCTCCATCAGCTCGGACGGGATCGCGCCGCAGTTCACCGGCACGAAGTTGCCACCCGCGCGTGAACCCTGTTCGTGGATCAGCCGCGCCACCAGCTCCTTGCCCACGCCCGATTCACCGCTGATGTACACCGGCGCCTGGCTGCGCGCGACGCGGCCGATGGTCTGCCGCAGCTGCTGCATGCGCGGCGAATCGCCGATCAGGCGGTTGCTGGCGGGCGTGGCGGTGCGGCGCTGTTCGTTGAGGTCGAGCGCGTGCTGCACCAGCCGGCGCAGCACCGAGAGGTCCACCGGCTTGGTGACGAAATCGAAGGCGCCGGCCTTCAGCGCCTGCACCGCGGCCTCGACGTTGCCGAAGGCGGTGATCATCGCCACCGGCGTGTCCGGATAACGCTGGGCGATGTGCTCGATCAGGTCCTGGCCCGAACCGTCCGGCAGGCGCATGTCGGTCAGGCACAGGTCGTAGTTGGCCTGGGCCAGCTGGGCGCGCGCGCTCGACAGGTCGGCCGCCGTGTCCACCCGCAGGCCCATCCGGCCCAGGGTCAGGACCAGCAACTCCCGGATGTCGCGTTCATCATCGACCACGAGGGCGCTGCGGGGGGTCGTCATCACTTACCGATCGGGGGACGGGAACACCTACACATTAGCTGAAGGCGTGGGTCTCAGGCCAGATTGAGCCGGCCCCTGGGACCGTCGTCCTGCATCAGGGTCATGCCCGGGGGCAGGATGACCCGGAAGCAGCTTCCGCCGCCCGGCACCGGCTGGTAGGTCAGCGTGCACTGGTTGGCCTCGCACAGCTGCTTGGCGATGTAGAGGCCCAGGCCGGTGCCGTGCTCACTGGTCGTATAGAACGGAGTGAAGATCTGTTCGGCCACCGCCGCCGGGATGCCCGGGCCCCGGTCCAGCACGTTCAGTTCGGGCGGCGCCCCGGGCGGCGCGCTGGGTACCGAGACCGTCACCTTGGCCGGCTCGCCCGGCATGCGGCCGTAGGTCAGGGCGTTCTGGACCAGGATGGTCAGCACCTGGTGCAGGTGCCGCGGGTCGGCCATGGCCAGGGTGCTGCGGTGGCTGACCGACTGCAGGATGTCGGTCTCGAGCGGGTGGCTGGCCCGGTACTCGTCCACGAAGCGGCGGGCGAACTGGCTGATGTCCAGGGTTTCCGGCTGCGAGCGCTCGCGGCGGGCCAGGCCCAGGATGTCCTGGACGATGCCGTTCATGCGCTGGCACTGGGTATGGATGATCTCCAGCAGGCGCCGGTCGGCGTCGGGCAGCACCGCGGTTTCCTCCAGCAGCTGCACCGAGTAGTTGATGGCCGCCAGCGGGTTGCGGATCTCGTGGGCGATGCTGGCCGACAGCCGGCCCAGCGTGGCCAGGGTCAGCTCCTCGGCGCGGTCGGAGTAGATGCGGCTGTCGTCCAGGAAGATAAGGAACAGGTTGTCGGTGAGGCTGAGCGATACGAAGCGGGGCAGTACCTCGGGCGCACCCTCGGCCAGGGTCATGGCCCGCGGGATTTCGCCCCGGCCCTGGCGCCACAGCAGCAGGGCGCGATGCAGGTCCTTGGCGATGTCGGCCAGCTGCTGGCGGTCGGGCGAGGGCTTGCCGAGCAGACCCCAGGCGGCCTCGTTGCAGACCTTTACCCGGTGCTCGCCGTCCACCACCAGGATGCCGGTGCGCATGCGCCGGATCACCAGCTCGTTGATCTCGGCCTGGTTGGCGAGCTCTTCGCCGCGCTTCTCGGCCAGGGCCTGGGACTCGGACACCTGGCGGCTGAGCAGTTCGCACAGCACGGCCGTCGCCAGGTAGGTCACGCTGAACATCACCGACTCCGCCAGCGGGCGGGCATTGAGCGGGTCGAAGGTGCGGTTGATCAGGCTGTCGGCCAGCACCAGCACGGCCGCCGCGGTGGCGAAACCCAGGCCTGCGCGCTGCGGCAGGATCAGCGCGCCGGCGCCGACGTTGAAAAGCATCAGCAGCGCGATCCCGCCCTGGCTGCCGCTGGTGGTGGCCAGTACGCCGGCGGCCACCAGCAGGTCCAGCCCCAGGCCCAGCGCCGCCTGCCGCCGTGGCGGCATCTGGCTTCGAAAGCTGGCGTAAACCATGACCAGCGCCGCGATGAAGTAACCCACCACCAGGGCCTGCAGGATCCCGGCCTGCCGGATCTCCAGCATCAGCGAGCCCAGCGGGCTGAAGGCCACCAGCGCAAGCAGCGCCGCTTCCAGCACCCGGTAAAGGGTGAAGAAATACAGCTCCCGGCGCTGCGGGGAGGTGGCGTGGGCGTTTCGACGGGTAGGGGGCGCCATGCCCGGATTATGCCTGTGAACCCGCCCGGCCCCGCCTGCGGGCCCGGGCGGCAGGCCTTTTGCCTTTGCCGGAGGGGTCGGCGACAATACCGCCCCTCGCTCGCGAGCCCTCCCCAAGCACAGGTAGCCGCATGAACTTCCACGAATACCAGGCCAAGCAACTGTTCGCCGACTACGGCATCGCCGTCCCGGCCGGTCGCGTCGCCCGTACCCCTGAAGAGGCCGTGGATGCGGCCAAGGCCATCGGCGGCGACTTCTGGGTGGTCAAGGCCCAGATCCATGCCGGCGGCCGCGGCAAGGCCGGCGGCGTCAAGCTGGCCAAGACCCTGGACCAGGTCCGCGAGTACGCCAAGGGCATGCTCGGCACCAAGATGGCCACCTACCAGACCGCGGGCATCGCCCTGCCGGTCGATTCGGTGCTGGTGACCCAGGCCACCGACATCGCCAAGGAACTCTACCTCTCGGTGCTGGTCGACCGCGGCACGCGCTCGATCACCTTCATCGCCTCGGCCGAGGGCGGCATGGAGATCGAGCAGGTCGCCGCCGAGAACCCGGACGCGATCAAGACCCTCAACGTCAACTTCGTCCAGGGCCTGCAGCCCTACCAGTGCCGCGAGATGGGCTTCGACCTCGGCCTCAACGCCAAGCAGGTCGGCCAGCTCAGCAAGATCATGATGGGCCTGTACAAGCTCTTCAACGAGAAGGACCTGGCCCTGGTCGAGCTCAACCCGCTCGCCATCCTCACCAACGGCGACCTGGCCGTGCTCGACGGCAAGATCAACTCCGACGACAACGCCACCTTCCGCCACCCGGAACTGGCCTCGATGCGCGACATCCGCCAGGAAGACGAGACCGAGGTGCTGGCCAGCCAGCACGACCTCAACTACGTCACCATGGACGGCAACATCGGCTGCATGGTCAACGGCGCCGGCCTGGCCATGGCCACCATGGACGTGATCTCGCTCAACGGCGGCTCGCCCGCCAACTTCCTCGACGTCGGCGGCGGCGCCACCAAGGAGCGCGTCACCGAGGCCTTCAAGCTCATCCTCTCGTCCGACAAGGTCAAGGCCATCTTCGTCAACATCTTCGGCGGCATCGTCCGTTGCGACATGATCGCCGAGGGCATCATCGCCGCGGTGAAGGAAGTGGACGTCAAGGTGCCGGTGATCGTGCGCCTCGAGGGCACCAACGTCGAGAAGGGCAAGGAGATCCTCAAGAACTCCGGCCTGGCCATCCAGGCCGCCAACGACATCAACGACGGCGCCAAGCTCGCCGTCGCCGCCGCCGCCTGAGCCAAGGACACGAATAAAAATGAGCGTTCTCGTCAACAAGAACACCAAGGTCATCGTCCAGGGCTTCACCGGCCAGCAGGGCACCTTCCACGCCGAGCAGATGCTCGACTACGGCACCAAGGTCGTCGGCGGCGTCACCCCGGGCAAGGGCGGCACCACCCACATCGGCCTGCCGGTGTTCAACACCGTGCGTGAAGCGGTCGAAGAGACCGGTGCCGACGCGTCGGTGATCTACGTGCCGCCGCCGTTCGCGGCCGACGCCATCCTGGAAGCGGCCGACGCCGGCATCCGGGTCATCGTCTGCATCACCGAGGGCATCCCGGTGCTGGACATGCTGCGCGTCAAGAACACCCTGATGGGCTACGACGACGTCGTGCTGATCGGCCCGAACTGCCCCGGCGTGATCACCCCGGGCGAGTGCAAGATCGGCATCATGCCGGGCCACATCCACAAGCCGGGCAAGATCGGCATCGTCTCGCGCTCGGGCACGCTGACCTATGAAGCCGTGAAGCAGACCACCGACGCCGGCCTCGGCCAGTCGACCTGCATCGGCATCGGCGGCGACCCGATCAACGGCACCAACTTCATCGACGCGCTCAAGCTCTTCCAGGAAGACCCGCAGACCGAGGGCATCATCATGGTCGGCGAGATCGGCGGCAGCGCCGAAGAGGAAGCGGCCGAGTTCATCGCCGAGTACGTGACCAAGCCGGTGGTCGGCTTCATCGCCGGCGCTTCGGCCCCGGCCGGCAAGCGCATGGGCCACGCGGGTGCGATCGCCTCCGGCGGCCAGGGCACCGCGGCCGGCAAGTTCGCCGCGCTCGAGAAGGCCGGCGTCACCACCGTGAAGTCGCCCGGCGACCTCGGTGCCGCGATCGCGGCCCGCCTGAAGGGCTGACGGCCTTGCGGCCGCGCACGGGGCTTCCCGGGCGCGGCCGTTTCCCCCGGCCCCTGCGCGCCCGGCGGGCATGACCACGCTGGCCTACCGCCCCGAGATCGATGGCCTGCGGGCCATCGCGGTCGCCGCAGTGGTCCTTTACCACGTCGAGCCTCTCTGGCTGCCCGGCGGCTTCGTTGGCGTCGACGTCTTCTTCGTCATTTCCGGCTACCTGATCACGCGGTTGCTGGCCGTTGAGTGGGATCGCGATCGCCGGATCGATTTCGCGGCGTTCTACGCCCGGCGCGTGCGCCGACTGCTGCCTGCGCTGCTCCTGGTCGTGGTGGCGGCGATGGCGATTGCGCTCTGGGTGCTTGGCCGCAGTCCGGTGCTGCTGCAGCAGACCGCTGACTCGGGCATCGCCTCGCTGCTTTTCTTCGCGAACATCCACTTCCAGGTCGTGACCGGCGGCTACTTCGATCCCGCCGCCGACAGCCAGCCGCTCCTGCATCTTTGGTCACTGGCGGTGGAGGAACAGTTCTACCTGGTGTATCCGCTGTTGCTCGCCCTGCTGATGCGTGGCGGCGTGCCGGCGGCGCGCCGTCGACTCCTGTTGCTGGCGCTGGGCTCACTCCTGCTGGCCGAGTACTGGGCCAACATCCGGCCGGAGCTTGCATTCTTCCAGATGCCGGCGCGGTTCTGGGAGTTGGCGGCGGGAGGCTGCGTCGCCTTGTCCGTGGCCGGTGCGGCGCCAGGCGTCGCTGCTCGTCTGGCCTTGCCGGTTGGCCTGGTCCTGGTGCTGCTGGCGTCCATTGCCACGCCGCAATGGGGTCCGTTTCCCGGCAAGTCGGCCTTGCCCGCCGTCGTGGGAAGCGTGCTCGTCCTGTGGGCACTGCACCGCGGCGTGGCCGGCGGGCCTTGGGCCTGGCTACTGCGGTCACGGCCGTTCGTAGGGCTGGGGCTGTTGTCGTACTCGCTCTATCTCTGGCACTGGCCGTTGCTGGTGATCGACAGCCAGTCGCGCATGGAAACGGCCACGGCCGCCTGGCGGCTCGGTATCGCGATGCTTGCCGTGGGATTGGCGGCGTTGACCTGGCGTTTCGTCGAACAACCCCTCCGCAAGGGCTTGTTGCGGCACCCGCTCCGCGTGATCGCCCTGGGCCTGGCCGCGACGGCGTTGAGTGCCGGGCTGCTCGCCGCGATGGCGCGGATCGACCGTGTCCCGCCGGATGCGGCGCGAATCGCGGCGGCTGCGCGCGAGGATGTGCCGGCCTACCGGCGTGACTGCCATTTCGATATCCACGATGCCATCACGGCACTCAAGCCCAGCCGTTGCCATTCGCAGCCGGGAGTCACGCCGCGTTTCGTGCTCTGGGGGGACTCGCATGCGATGGCGTGGCAACCGTTTGCCTGGCGAATCGCAGGCGATGCCGGCCTGTCGGCACAAGGCATCACCATGAATTCCTGTCCGCCCGCCATCGCGCCTGCGAAGGGCACGCCCTGCGAGACGCTCAACATGCTCGCGCTGGAAAGCCTGGCGCAGTCACCGCCCGGCGTACTGCTGCTGGCGCAGCGCTGGCCGTATGCAAGCAGCGATGCGGCGCCCGCGCTGCAGGTCCGCATGGCGAACCTCGAGGCGGTCCTGGCCATCGCGCCAGCGGCGGCGCAGGTGCTCGTTCTCGGGCCGCTGCCGCGACTGGACTGGCCGGGTCCGGATTGCATCACCCGTGGCTGGGAGGCGGATTGCGGGCCGACCCGGGCAGAGCATGAAGCCGCCTTCGCCGGCACCTGGTCGGCGCTGGAGGCCATGGCTCGACGCGATGCCCGGGTGACGCTGGTCGATCCCGCGCCTTTCTTCTGTGGCTCGGGGCGTTGCGAAGCCCGACGCGGGGACCTGGGCCTTTACTGGGATCGCGACCACATCACGGCCGGCGCGGCGGCCGCCTTCGCCGATGCCTATTCCGCCGACCCGGCGCGATACACTCGCCGCGTTTCCCCGCCTGCCGAAGAGTCGCCATGAGATCCCTCCGCATCGCCCTTGCCCAGTTCGACTTCCCCGTGGGTGCGGTGGCCTCGAACACGCAGCGGATCAAGGCGATGCTGGCCGAGGCGCGCGACGAGCACGGCGCCGACCTGGTGCTGTTCCCGGAGCTGGCGCTGTCGGGCTATCCGCCCGAGGACCTGTTGATGCGGCCGGCCTTCCTGGCCGCGTGCGAGCGGGCGATCCAGGACATCGCCGCCAGCTGCCGCGGCATCACGGCCGTGGTGGGCTGGCCGCAGACGGCCGGTTCGGTGGTTTACAACGCCGCCAGCGTGCTGCGCGACGGCCGCATCGACCTGACCTACCGCAAGCGCGAGCTGCCCAACTACGCGGTGTTCGACGAGCGCCGCTACTTTGCGGTGGACCCGGACGGCGAGGCCTGCTGCTTCGAGGTCAGGGGCGTGAAGGTCGGGCTGGTGGTGTGCGAGGACCTGTGGTTCGCCGAGCCGATGGCCGAAACCGCGGCGCTGGGCGCCGAGCTGGTGCTGGTGCCGAACGCCTCGCCCTTCGAGAGCGACAAGACCGCGCAGCGCGACGCGCTGCTGGCCCAGCGCGTGCAGGAGTCCGGCGCCGGGCTGGCCTACCTCAACCTGGTCGGTGGCCAGGACGAGCTGGTGTTCGACGGCGCCTCCGTGCTGGCCGACGGCGACGGTGGCGTGCACCCGGCCGCCCGCGCCTTCGGGGACCATTGGCTGGTGGCCGACTTCGACGCCGACAGCCGCCGCTTCACGCGCGTGCTGTGGCCGGAGGAGGAGGACGAGACCCGCGAATCGCTCGCTTACCGCGCCATCGTGCGCGGCATCCGCGACTACTGCGGCAAGAACGGCTTCGACCGCGTCTGGCTCGGGCTGTCCGGCGGCATCGATTCCGGGCTGGTGCTGGCGCTGGCGGTGGATGCGCTCGGCGCCCGCAACGTCGCCGCGGTGCGGCTGCCCTCGCGCTACACCTCGGGCCTGAGCAACGACCTGGCCGAGGAGCAGGCGCGGCTGCTGGGCGTGCGGCTGGAAACGGTCGCGATCGAAGCGCCGTTCAAGGGCTTCCTCGAGGCGCTGTCGCCGCTGTTCGACGGGCTCGAGCCGGGCATCGCCGAAGAGAACCTGCAGTCGCGCTGCCGGGGCGCACTGATGATGGCGCTGTCGAACAAGTTTGGCGGGCTGCTGCTCACCACCGGCAACAAGAGCGAGTACGCCGTCGGCTACGCCACCATCTACGGCGACATGTGCGGCGGCTTCGGGCCCATCAAGGACCTGTACAAGACCGAGGTGCAGGCGCTGTGCCGCTGGCGCAACGCGCGTTCGCCGGCGATCCCGGAGCAGGTGATCACGCGGCCGCCTTCGGCCGAGCTGCGCGAGAACCAGACCGACCAGGACTCGCTGCCGCCCTACGAGATGCTCGACGCCATCCTGTTCCGTCATGTCGACCAGGAGATGTCGCTGGGCGAGATCGTCGGCGAGGGCTTCGACCCCGCCACGGTCGAGCGCGTGCTGCGGCTGGTGCGCGCCAGCGAATGGAAGCGCCGCCAGTCGGCGCCGGGTCCGAAGCTGTCCAAGCGCGCCTTCGGCCGCGAGCGCCGCTACCCCATCACCTCGGGCTGGCGCGACTGAGAGATCAGGTCATCGTCGGAAGTACGGGTGGGTGCCTTGTCCGGCGCCGGCGCCACCGCGGAAGCGAAGGTCACTTCCTCCTCCGTGAAGCCTTTTATGTCGGAGGAAGTGACCCTCGCTTTCCCGGTGACGACGGCGCCATACCACTTCCACGCTTTCCCGGTGACGACGGCGCCCGTGCCACAGCGTACCCGCTTAGTCGAAGGGGTTGATGCGGCTGATGATGCCGGTGCCCTGCGGCCACTTGTCGCCCTGCGACAGGTAGGCATGGTTGGGGTGGTTGGCTTCCAGCACCTTGCGGGCGTCGGCGGCCAGGTCGTCCTGGCCGAGGGCGGCGTAGGACGCGGCCATCAGGGCCAGGGCGTCGCCATCGTGCTCGCTCTGCGGATAGGTCTGCAGCAGGTACTTGCCGCGGTTGGCGGCGGCCACGTAGGCGCCGCGGCGCAGGTAGTACTGGCCGACGCCCACTTCGTGGCGGGCCAGCAGGTTGCGCAGGAACACCATGCGCTGGCGCGCGTCCGGCGCGTAGCGGCTGTTCGGGTAGCGGCGCACCACGTCGGCGAAATCGTTCAGGCTCTGGGTCGGCGCGCCCAGGTCGCGGGTGGCCAGGTCCTGGCGGGTCAGGCGCAGCAGCGCGCTGGAGCTGCGGTCGAAGTTGATCAGCGCCTTGAGGTAATAGGCGTAATCGATGTGCGGGTGGGTCGGGTAGGTGCGGATGAAGCGGTTGATCGTGGAGGTGGCCTCCTCGGTCATCGCCAGCTTGTACTGCACGTACGCCAGTTCCAGCTGGGCCTGCTCGCTGTACTCGCCGAACGGGAAGCGCGCGACCAGGCGCTGGTAGTAGCGGCCGGCGCGGGCGTAGTTGCGGTTCTCGAGCGCCTCCTTGCCGGTGGCGTACATCTCTTCGACCGGCAGGATCTCGGTCTCGTTGCGCTTGTCGCCGAACCAGCCGCCGATGGTCGAACACCCCGCCAGGCCGGTGGCCAGCATCAGGATCATGAGGAAACGCGTCATTCCGTGCAGTCGGGTCATCAGGTTCGGCAGGTCAGGGCGCTGGAGGCAGCGAGTTCAGGGATAATACCGGAAAGCCCGCTGTCGCCTCCATGAATGCGGCCCCGGGCCCGCCCCGGCCCCACGAGACCCCCATGTCCCAGCCCAATCCGCCAGAAAACGACGACAACGAGCGTGAACTGCTCGAGTCCAGCATCCCCCTGGCCTCGGCGGGACGGCGCTTCGACCAGGTCCTGGCCGAGCTGTTCCCGGATTTCTCCCGCTCCCGCCTCACCGAATGGATCAAGGCCGGCGACGCCCTGCTGGACGGCCGCCTGGTCAAGCCCAAGGAGGCCGTACGCGGCGGCGAGCCGGTCACGCTCTCGGTCCGGATCGAGGTCGAGACCGGCGAGGCCCTGCCCGAGGACATCCCGCTCGAGATCCTCCACGAGGACGAGGACGTGCTGGTGGTCAACAAGCCGGCCGGCCTGGTCGTCCACCCCGGCGCCGGCAATCCGCGCGGCACCCTCGTCAACGCACTGCTGCACTTCGACCCCCGGCTGGCCGGCCTGCCGCGCGCCGGCATCGTCCATCGCCTCGACAAGGACACCTCGGGCCTGATGGTGGTCGCCCGCAACCTGCGGGCGCATACCTCGTTGGTTGAACAGCTCTCAGGCCGCGAGGTCCACCGCCAGTACCTGGCCGTGGTGCAGGGCACCATGGTCGCCGGCACCACCATCAACGCGCCCATCGGCCGCCATCCCACCGACCGGGTGCGCATGGCCGTGGCCAAGGAGGGCGCGCCGGGCCGCGACGCCATCACCCATTACCGGGTCCGCGAGAAGTTCCGCGCCCACACCCTGGTCGAATGCCGCCTGGAGACCGGGCGCACGCACCAGATCCGCGTGCACATGGCCCATGTCCGCCATCCGATCGTGGGCGATCCGCTCTACGGCGGGTCGTTCCGCCTGCCCAAGGCCGCCACCGAGGAACTGGTCGCTCGCCTGCAGGGCTTCAAGCGCCAGGCGCTCCATGCCGAGAAGCTCAGCTTCAGGCACCCGGCCAGTGGCGAGACGGTGACCGTGGAGTCGTCGATGCCCGAGGACATGCAGGGCCTGGTGCTGGACCTGCGCAACGACACCGCGGCCGCCAAGAAGGCGGGATGAGCGCCGCCGGCGCCTGGACCGAGGCCGGCTGGCCGGCGCCGCCCGGCGTCCGCGGCGGCACCAGCCTGCGCGGCGGCGAGGGCGTCTCGCCGCCGCCGTTCGACCGCCTGAATCTGGGGCTGCGCTGCGGCGACGATCCCGCGTACGCCCGCGCCAACCGCGAGCGCCTGGCCGGCTGGCTGGGCCTGCCGTCCGCGCCGCATTGGCTGGAGCAGGTGCATGGCACCACCGTGGTCCGGGTCGACGCGCCGCCGGCGGGTGGGCCCGAGCCGGTGGCTGATGCCGCAGTCACCTCCACGCCCGGCGTCGTGCTGGCCATCCTGACGGCCGACTGCCTGCCGGTGCTGCTGGCCGCCCGCGACGGAAGCGAGATCGGCGCGGCCCATGCCGGCTGGCGCGGCCTGGCCGCCGGCGTGCTCGAGGCGACCGTGCGCGCGATGCGGGCGCCGGCGGGCGACATCATCGCCTGGCTGGGACCCGCGGCCGGCCCCCGGGCCTACGAAATCGGCGGGGAAGTGCGCGAGGCCCTCCTGGCCCACGACCCGGCCGCGGCGGAGGCGTTCACCGCCACCCGTCCCGGCCACTGGCGCGTGGACTTGTACGCGTTGGCGCGCCAGCGGCTGGCCGCCGTCGGCGTGCACGAGGTGCACGGCGGCGGCGAGTGCACGATCAGCGATCCGGCGCGCTATTTCTCGCACCGCCGCGACGGCCGCAGCGGGCGGCTGGCGACGCTGGCCTGGCGCGAAGGCTGAACCGACGCCGATTTCCTGCCTTCCGGCAGGCTGACGCGGCGCGGCGCCCGTGTCATGTTCGCGCCACCCCCGCCCGAGACCACCGCATGCGCGCCACCGCCCTCGCCCTAGTCCTTTCCCTGTGCCTGCCGTCCGCCGCCCTCGCGGCCACCGTCGCCGAGGCCACGGCGTGGCTGGTGGCCAAGGATGCCCGCGCCGCGCCCGCCATCACTGCCTTGCTGAAGGCCCAGCCGCGCAGCGCCGACGTGCACGTGCTGCATGCGCGCCTGCTGCTGCAGCAGCGCGAGCCCGAGGATGCCATCGACGCCGCCGAACGCGCCGTTGGACTGGGGCCGGCCCACGCCCAGGCGCACTATTGGCTCGGCAACGCCCTGGGCCAGCGCATCGGCCAGGTCGGCATGCTTCGGCAGGCGGCGATGGCGCCGAAGCTGCGCGAGGCCTTCGAACGCGCGCTGGAACTGGACCCGGATATCCACGAGGCGCGCCTGAACCTGATCGAGTTCTACCTGCAGGCGCCCTCGTTCGCAGGTGGCAGCGTCGACGCCGCGAAGGCGCATGCGGCCCAGCTGGCCCGCCGCGATCCGCCCCGCGGCCACTACGCCGCCGGCCGCCTGGCCATGCATGCCAAGGACCTGCCGGCAGCGGCCAAGGCCTACGGTGCCGCCTACCGCGCGCGCCCGGACAGCGCCAATTTCCGGATGGCCGCGGGCACCACGTGGCAGGCCACCCAGCAGTGGGACGCCGCCTTCGCGCTCTACCAGGCCTGGACAAAGGAGGACCCCGCGGCTGCTGGTGCCCAGTACCAGCTGGGCCGCACCGCGGCGCTTTCCGGCCAGTTCCTGCCCGAGGGCGAGGCCGCGCTGCGCCGCTACCTGGCGCTGCCGCTGGCGCCGGGGCAACCGCCGCACCACAATGCGTGGTACCGGCTGGGGCAGGTGCAGGCCCACGCGGGCGACAAGGCCGCGGCGCGCGTGTCCTTCCAGAATGCGCTGAAGGGCGAACCGGGCAACGCCGAATTCAAGGCCGCGCTGTCCGCGCTCTGAACCGTCCGGCCGCACTTCGCTTGAAAGCCCGGCGCCGGGGCGCCATTTGCTTGGCATACGGGCGGCACCCCGCCGCCCCGGACTCCCGAGGGGCTCCCCGATGCGCATGGACAAACTCACCTCGCGTTTCCAGCAGGCGCTGAGCGACGCGCAGTCGCTGGCCGTGGGCCGCGACCACAACCTGATCGAACCGCTGCACCTGATGGTGGCCCTGCTCGACCAGCAAGGCGGCAGCACCCGCCCCATGCTCGCCCAGGCCGGCGTCAACGCCGCCGCGCTGCGGCAGCGGCTGGGCGAAGCGCTCGACAAGCTGCCCAGGGTCAGCGGCCAGGCCGGCGACGTGTCGGTGGGCAATGACCTGGCGCGGCTGCTGAACGTCTGCGACAAGCTGGCGCAGCAGCGCGGCGATGGTTTCATCGCCAGCGAACTGTTCGTGCTGGCGGCGCTGGAGGACAAGGGCGCGCTGGGCCAGGCGCTCAAGGCCAGCGGCGCCCAGAAGGCCGCGCTGGAGCAGGCCATCGAAGCGCTGCGCGGCGGCGAAAAGGTGCAGGACGCCAACGCCGAGGAGAACCGGCAGGCGCTGGAGAAGTACTGCATCGATCTCACCGCCCGCGCCGAGGCCGGCAAGCTCGACCCGGTGATCGGCCGCGACGAGGAAATCCGCCGCACCATCCAGGTGCTGCAGCGGCGCACCAAGAACAACCCGGTGCTGATCGGCGAACCCGGCGTCGGCAAGACCGCGATCGTCGAGGGCCTGGCCCAGCGCATCATCCATGGCGAGGTGCCCGAGGGCCTGCGCAACCGCCGCGTGCTGTCGCTGGACATGGGCGCGCTGATCGCCGGCGCCAAGTTCCGCGGCGAGTTCGAGGAGCGGCTCAAGGGCGTGCTCAGCGACCTTTCGAAGCAGGAAGGGCAGGTGATCCTGTTCATCGACGAGCTGCACACCATGGTCGGCGCGGGCAAGGCCGAGGGGTCGATGGACGCGGGCAACATGCTCAAGCCGGCGCTGGCCCGCGGCGAGCTGCACTGCATCGGCGCGACCACGCTGGACGAGTACCGCAAGTACGTCGAGAAGGACGCCGCGCTCGAGCGCCGCTTCCAGAAGGTGTTCGTGGGCGAGCCCTCGGTCGAGGACACCATCGCCATCCTGCGCGGCCTGAAGGAGCGCTACGCCGTGCACCACGGCGTCGAGATCACCGACCCGGCGATCGTCGCCGCGGCGACGCTTTCGCATCGCTACATCGCCGACCGCCAGCTGCCCGACAAGGCCATCGACCTGATGGACGAGGCCGCCTCGCGCATCCGCATGGAGATCGACTCCAAGCCCGAGGAAATGGACCGCAAGGAGCGACGTCTGATCCAGCTCAAGATCCAGCGCGAGGCGCTGAAGAAGGAAAAGGACAGCGAGTCGAAGCAGCGTCTGGCCGACCTGGAAACCGAGATCGCCACGCTCGAGCGTGAGTTCAACGACCTCGAGGAAATCTGGAAGGCCGAGAAGGCCACGCTCACCGGCGCGACCAAGGTCAAGGAGCAGCTGGAGCAGGCGCGCCTGGCGCTCGATGCCGCGCACCGCCAGCAGGATTTCGCCAAGGCCAGCGAACTGCAGTACGGCCGAATCCCCGAGCTCGAGAAGCAGCTCGAAACGGCGCAGGCGGTCGAGACCAAGGGTTTCCAGCTGCTGCAGGACAAGGTCACCGCGGAGGAGATCGCCGAGGTGGTGTCGCGCTGGACCGGCATCCCGGTCAGCAAGATGCTCGAGGGCGAGCGCGAGAAGCTGCTCAAGATGGAGGACGCGCTGCACCACCGCGTGGTCGGCCAGCACGAGGCGGTGAAGGCGGTGTCCGACGCCATCCGCCGTTCGCGCGCGGGCCTGTCGGACCCGAACCGCCCGAACGGAAGCTTCCTGTTCCTTGGCCCCACCGGCGTGGGCAAGACCGAACTATGCAAGGCGCTGGCGGGCTTCCTGTTCGACACCGAGGACGCCATGGTGCGCATCGACATGAGCGAGTTCATGGAGAAGCACTCCGTGGCCCGCCTGATCGGCGCGCCCCCGGGTTACGTCGGCTACGAGGAGGGTGGCTACCTCACCGAGGCCGTGCGTCGCCGCCCCTACAGCGTGCTGCTGCTCGACGAAGTCGAGAAGGCGCATCCGGACGTGTTCAACATCCTGCTGCAGGTGCTCGACGACGGCCGCCTCACCGATGGCCAGGGCCGCACGGTCGATTTCCGCAACACGGTGATCGTGATGACCTCCAACCTCGGCAGCCAGCACATCCAGGAGCTCAGCGGCGAGGGCGATGCCGCCTACGTGCAGATGAAGGCGGCGGTGATGGGCGTGGTGCAGGCGCACTTCCGCCCGGAGTTCATCAACCGGCTCGACGAGATCGTGGTCTTCCACCCGCTGGGCCGCGAGCAGATCCAGTCCATCGCCCGCATCCAGACGGCGTACCTGTCCAAGCGCCTGGCCGACCGCCAGATCAGGCTGGAGATCGACGACGCCGCGCTGGCGCTGCTGGGCAACGTCGGCTTCGACCCGGTCTACGGCGCGCGGCCGCTCAAGCGCGCGATCCAGCAGCAGCTGGAGAACCCGCTGGCCCAGAAGATCCTGGCCGGCGAGTTCGGCCAGGGCGACACCGTGAAGGTCACCGCCGACGGCGGCACCCTGGCCTTCCTCCGCGCCTGACCTGCTTCACCTGTAGGAGGGACTTCAGTCCCGAAGCTCTTCGCGAAGGGCTTCGGGACTGAAGTCCCTCCTACAAAGGGTTCACGGCGATGCGGGCAGGCTGTCGCCATGCCGATCCACCTCGTCTGGTTCAAGCGCGACCTGCGCACGCACGACCACGCGCCGCTGTGCGCCGCGGCGGCGCGCGGGCCGGTGTTGCCGCTCTACGTGGCCGAACCGGGCTACTGGGCGCAGCCCGACGCTAGTGGGCGGCAGTGGGCCGCCACGGCCGAAGCGCTGCACGAACTGCGCGACGACCTCGCCCGCCTCGGGCAGCCCTTGGTCGTGCGCACCGGCGACGTCGTTGGTGTGCTCGAACAGCTGCACCGCCGGTACCGCCTCGCCGGCCTGTGGTCGCACGAGGAAACCGGCAACGACTGGACCTTCGCGCGCGACCGCCGCGTCGGCGCCTGGGCGCGCGCGAACGGCATCCCCTGGGAGGAAACCCCGAGCGGCGGCGTCCAGCGCCGGCTCCGCAGCCGCAACGGCTGGGCGTCCGAGTGGGAGAGAAGGATGGCGCCCGCGCCGTTGGCCGAACCTGCACTCACGCCGGTCCCCGGCATCGAACCCGGACCCATTCCCGCGGGCGAAGCGTTGGGCATCGCGCCCGATCCCTGTCCCGGCCGCCAGCGCGGTGGCCGCCGTCGCGGCGAGCGCGCGCTGCAAACTTTCCTTGCCGGTCGCGGCGCCGGCTACATGCGCGGCATGAGCAGTCCGGTCAGCGCCGAAACCCGCTGCTCGCGCTTCTCGCTGGCGCTGGCCACCGGCGCCCTGTCGCTGCGCGAGGTGGTCCATGCGGTGCGTGGCGCCAGGGCCGAAGGCAGCCCGGTGCCGGCGCGCGACCTCGCCTCGCTCGAGAAGCGCCTGCACTGGCACTGCCACTTCATCCAGAAGCTCGAGAGCGAGCCCGCCATCGAGTTCCGCAACGTGCACCGCGGCTTCGACGGCCTGCGCGAACAGGACTTCAATCGCGACTGGTTCGGCGCCTGGCAGCGCGCGGAAACCGGCTGGCCGTTCGTGGACGCCTGCCTGCGCTCGCTGCAGCAGACCGGCTGGATCAACTTCCGCGCGCGGGCGATGCTGGTCTCGATCAGCAGCTACCACCTGTGGCTGCACTGGCCCGAGCCGGCGCGCCAGCTGGCGCGCTGGTTCACCGACTACGAGCCCGGCATCCACTATCCGCAGGTGCAGATGCAGGCCGGCGTCACCGGCATCAACATCCCGCGCATGTACAACCCGGTAAAGCAGTCGCAGGACCAGGACCCGCAGGGTGCCTTCATCCGCCGCTGGCTGCCCGAACTCGAGGCCGTGCCGGACGCCTGGATCCACACTCCCTGGCGGATGGGCACGGCGCAGCAGCGCGCCGCCGGCCTGCGCCTGGGCGAGACCTATCCGCAGCCCGTCCGCGACCACGAGCAGGCCGCGCGCGAGGCACGCGCCAAGCTCACCGCCTGGAAGCGTGCCCACGTGGCCCGCGAGGAGAGCCTGCGGGTCTTCGAGAAACACGGCAGCCGAAAGCGCCAGCCCGCGCGCGGCTGCACGAAGGGCACGGCGTCCAAGGCGCCGTTACCTGCGGAGCAAGGCGACCTGTTCTAGCCGTCGCCCCTGTAGGAGGGACTTCAGGCGCGCTGGTGGCGGAAGGGCGGGGCGGAGAGCGCCATCTCGGCCATGCTGTGGGCAAGTTCCTTCTCGGCCAGCACCGCGCCGTCGGCGCCGTGCTTGAGCAGGTGCTTCACTTCGGCATCGCTGTGCGCGCGGGCCAGGATGGTCAGGCCGGGATTGAGCGCGCGCAGGCGGGCCACCACCTCGCCGGCTTCCAGCGCCTGCGGGATCGCCAGCACCACCAGCAGGGCCTTGGCCGGCGAGGCCTCGTCCAGCACGCGATGGCTGGCCGCGTTGCCGCGGATGGCCGGGAAGCCGGCATCGCGCGCGTGCTGCACCAGGTCGGCGTCGTCGTCGATCACCACCAGCGGCACCGCGCGTTCACGCAGCAGTTTGGCGATTTCGCCGCCGACGCGTCCGAAGCCGACCAGGATCGCGTGGCCGCCGGTGGGCAGCGGCGGCCCGGGGTGGGGCGCGGGAGCCGGCGCCGGCGCCTCGCCGTCGGCGATCGCCGCGGCGCGGCGCGCCTCGAGCCTGTCCAGTGCGGCGAAGATCAGCGGATTGGCGATGATCGAGAGCAGCGCGCCGGCCAGCACCAGGTCGCGGCCTTCCTGGGGCAGGATCGCCAGCGACACGCCCAGCCCGGCCAGGATGAAGGAGAACTCGCCGATCTGCGCCAGGCTGGCCGAGATCGTCAGCGCGGTGCCGTTGGGGTGGCCGAAGGCGCGCACGATCAGGTAGGCCGCCAGCGACTTGCCGACGGTGATGATCAGGAAGGTGGCCAGCACCGGCAGCGGCTGCGACACAAGGATGCTCGGGTCGAACAGCATGCCCACCGACACGAAGAACAGCACCGCGAACGCATCGCGCAGCGGCAGCGAATCCGACGCAGCCTTGTGGCTCAGGTCGCCGTTGAGCAGCATGCCGGCGAAGAAGGCGCCCAGCGCGAACGACACGCCGAACAGCTTGGCCGAGCCGAAGGCCACGCCCAGGGCGATCGCCAGCACGCTCAGCGTGAACAGCTCGCGCGAGCCGAAGCCCGCCACCCGCTCCAGCAGCCACGGGATCGCGCGCTTGCCCACCAGCAGCATCAGCGCCACGAAGGCGCCGACCTTGAGCAGGGTCCAGCCCAGCGAGGCCATCACGGGGCCCAGCGCCAGCGTGCCGTCGTTCGCACCTTCGCCCAGGGATGCGGCCAGCGCCGGCAGCAGCACCAGGGCCACCACCATCACCAGGTCCTCGACGATCAGCCAGCCCACCGCAATGCGGCCGCGCCGGGTCTCGAGCAGGCGCCGGTCCTCCATCGCCCGCAGCAGCACCACCGTGCTGGCCACCGACAGCGCCAGGCCGAACACGATGCCCTGCAGCGTCGGCCAGCCCAGGAACCACGCCAGGGCCCAGCCCAAGGCCGTAGCCACCGTGATCTGGGCGATCGCGCCCGGGATGGCGATCGCCTTCACCTCCATCAGGTCCTCGACCGAGAAGTGCAGGCCGACGCCGAACATCAGCAGGATCACGCCGATTTCCGACAGCTCCATCGCCAGGTCCGGGTCAGCCACGAAGCCGGGCGTGAACGGTCCCACCAGGATGCCCGCCACCAGGTAGCCCACGATCGGCGACAAGCGCAGCCGGTGCGCCAGGCTTCCGAGCACGAACGCCAGCACCAGGCCGACGGCGAGCAGGGCGATCAGGGGGGTGTCATGGGGCATGGGCGCTCCTCGGGGGTGGGGCGTCCGGGTCGGGGGACGCCGGACCGCCTGATAGACTACGCGACCCTTGCTTCAGCCGACGTCATGATCGCCTTCCGCAACTTCGCCCTCCGCCGCGGCGAACGCCTCCTGCTTTCCCAAGTGGACCTCAGCCTGCACGCCGGCTGGCGCATCGGCGTCATCGGCCGCAACGGCTGCGGCAAGTCCAGCCTGTTCGCGGCGATCATGGGCGAGGTGGACGCCGACCACGGCGACATCGACCTGCCGGGCAAGGTGCGCATCGCCAGCGTGGCGCAGGAAACCCCGTCGCTGCCCGACGCCGCGATTGATTTCGTGCTCTCGGGCGACACCGAGGTGCACGCCATCCTGCAGGCCGAGGCCGCCGCGATGGCCGCCGAGGACTGGGACGCCGTGGCCAACGCGCACCAGCGCCTGGCCGAGATCAACGGCTACGACGCCACCGCCCGCGCCGGCAAGCTGCTGCACGGCCTGGGCTTCCCGGCCGACACCCATTCGCGGGCGGTGTCCTCGTTCTCAGGCGGCTGGCGCGTGCGCCTGAACCTGGCGCGGGCGCTGATGATGCCCTCCGACCTGCTGCTGCTGGACGAACCCACCAACCACCTCGACCTCGACGCGGTGCTGTGGCTGGAGGCCTGGCTGCTCAAGTACCCGGGCACGCTGCTGATGATCTCGCACGACCGCGAGTTCCTCGATGGCGTCAGCACCCACACCCTGCACCTGCATGAAGGCAAGGCCAAGCTCTACGCCGGCGACTACACCAGCTTCGAGCGCCAGCGCGCCGAGCACCTGCGCCAGCAGCAGATCGCGCACGACAAGGAACAGGCCGAGCGCGCCCACCTGCAGAGCTTCATCGACCGCTTCAAGGCCAAGGCCAGCAAGGCCAGGCAGGCCCAGAGCCGCATGAAGCGCCTGGCCAAGCTGGCGGGCACCGAGGCGGTGCGCGCCGAGCGTTCGTTCCGCATCGTCTTCGCCGAGCCCGCCCGCCTGCCGCATTCGCTGATCCGCTTGAACCACGTTGACGCCGGCTACGCGACTCCCACGGGAGCCACGAAGATCCTCGCGGACATTGGCTTCGGGCTCGAGGCCGGCGACCGCGTGGGCCTGCTCGGGCCCAACGGCGCCGGCAAGTCCACGCTGGTGAAGACGCTGGTGGGCGAGCTGCCGCTGCTGGCCGGCGAGCGCGTCGCCCACCCCGACCTGCGCATCGGCTACTTCGCCCAGCACACCGTGGAAAGCCTGCACGAGGGCCAGAGCCCGCTGTGGCACCTGAAAGAGCTGGCGCCCAACGCCGGCGAACAAGTGCTGCGTAATTACCTGGGCCGCTGGAACTTCGTCGGCGACCGGGCGTTCGAGAACATCGACGGCTTCTCCGGCGGCGAGCGCGCGCGCCTGGCGCTGGCCCTGATCGCCTACCTCGAGCCGAACGTGCTGCTGCTCGACGAACCCACCAACCACCTCGACCTCGACATGCGCGAGGCCCTGGCCGAGGCGTTGAGCGATTTCCCCGGCGCCATCGTGCTGGTCTCGCACGACCGCCACCTGATCGGCCTGGTCTGCGAAACCTTCTGGCGCGTGGCCGACGGCAAGGTCGAGGAGTTCAACGGCGACCTCGACGAGTACGCCGCCTGGCTGCGCAGCCGGAACAACGAGCCGCGCGCCGCCAAGCCGGCCGCGGTCGCCAAGCCGGCGCCGCCGCCGAAGCCGGTGCGCAGCAAGCAGGAAGCCGACGCGGCCGCGAAGCGACTCAAGCAGGTCGAGGCGCGCATCGCCGTGCTGCAGGCCGAGCTCGACAAGCTGGAGTCGCAGTTGGCCGACCCGGCGATCTACGGCAACGACGGCGGCATCGAGGTCGCGCAGCTGGCGCAGCGCCAGGGCGAACTGGCCAAGGAAAAGGACCAGCTCGAGTCCGAGTGGCTCGAACTGGCGGAGTGAGGCCCGCCCCGCGCCCGCGCTAGCCGGGCGTGGCGGCCAGGCAAGGCAGGGACACGTCGAAGGTGCTGCCGCGGTGCTCGCCCCGGCTGCGCGCGGCGATGCGGCCGCCATGCGCTTCCACCAGTTCGCGCGCCACCGCCAGCCCGATGCCCAGGCCGCCGCGGTGCACCGCCATGGCATCGGGGCCGCGCGCGAACAGGTCGAAGATGCATTCCAGCAGGTCTTCGGGCAGCCCCATGCCGTTGTCCACCAACTGGATGGTGACGCGACCCCGCGCCCGGCGCGCCACCAGTCGAAGCCGCCCGCCCGCGGGCGTGTAGCGGCAGGCGTTGTCCAGCAGGTTCACCAGCACCTGGGCCAACCGGTCCGGGTCACCGCGCACCCAGAGCGCGCCCTCCGGCAGCTGCAGGGCCAGGGCATGGCCCCTGAGCGTGATCGCCGGCTGCCACGCTTCCGCCACGTCCCGCAGCACCTGGCATACGTCCACCGGCACCGACGCCATCCGGAAGCGTTGGCCGCCGGCGCGGCCGTCGTCCAGCAGGTCGTCCACCCGCCGGGCCATGTGCAGCACTTGCTTCTCGATCGCCCGGTGCAGGCGTTCCATCCCGGCTTCGTCGCCGCTGGCCCGGCGCGCCAGGTCGGCGGCCTTGCGGATCGGCGCCAGCGGGTAGCGCAGCTCGTGCGCCACCATCGCCAGGAAGCGCACCCGGCGCGCGTGCATCGCCTCCGACTCGGCGTCCACCGGCGCCTTGCCCAGCACGGTCAGGACGAAACGTTCGTTGGACTGGCGCAGGTCCTGGTCGGATTCGGCCCGCCGCGCTTCGTCGCCCTCGCCGCGCCCGCGGGCACGGGCCTCACCCGGGGAGTCGGCGTGGAACCGATAGCGGCTGCCGCGGTCGGCCTTGGCGCGATACATGGCGGCGTCTGCGGCTTCGAGCAGGACCGGCACCTGGTCGCCGTCCTCCGGGTACAGGCTGATGCCGATGCTGGCCAGTACGCCAGCGTGGTCCGCGGGCGGTTCGCCGGGCAGCGCAAGGGCGTCGAGCATCTTGGCGGCGATCGCACCGGCGTCGGCCGCGCAGCTGATCTCGGGCAGCAGCACCACGAACTCGTCGCCGCCGAAGCGGCTGACGGTGTCCGAGTCGCGGACCACCGATTGCAGCCGGCGCGCCACGCAC
This sequence comes from Arenimonas sp., assembly GCF_022842045.1. Lineage (GTDB taxonomy): Bacteria > Pseudomonadota > Gammaproteobacteria > Xanthomonadales > Xanthomonadaceae > Arenimonas. The sequence continues at coordinate 54,049 of NZ_JALHQI010000003.1, forward strand.
CTGAGCACCTCGTCGCCGAACGCATGTCCCTGGCTGTCATTGACGCGCTTGAAGTGGTCCAGGTCCACGAACATCACCGCCAGCCGCGCCGAACGCCGCTGCGCCAGCGCGAGTGCGCTGCCGATCCGGTCGAGCATCAACGTGCGGTTCGGCGTGTCGGTGAGCGGGTCGCGCTGGGTGGCGCGGACCAGAAGGTCCAGGCTGTGGACCGCGCTCTCGGCGATCCGTGCCGCGGAATGCGCGGCGTCGCTCAGGCGCTGGTAAGCGAGCTGGCGCTGTTCCTCGCTGAGTCCGCGATGGTCGTGCGGGACATCGTGCAGGTCGCGGCGGAAGGCCTCGAGCAGTTCGCGCAAGTGTTCCGCGCGCAGGCCGGGGGCTGGCCCGCCACCGGACGGGGCCGACGCGACAAGGGTCGACGCTTCCGCCTGCGGCGCGTCCGCGATCAGGGTCTGGCCCGTCATGCACTGCTCCTTGGGTCGATGTAGGTGCGTGAGTGTTGCAGCTAAACGCATCGGCAAAGGCGGGCGCCGTGGCTGCGGTTCAGTTCCGGCGCGCGCCACGCAGCTATGTGCGCCGGCGCACGGAGAGAGGTGGCCTCCGCGCTTGCTGGCTTACATCGTCGCGGTCTACCTGATCTTCATCGGCATCATCGGCCTGCTGGGGTCCGGCGTGTTGCGCTGAACACGCGCGTCGCCGCGACCGCGGCTTGATCAACGACCGCCTCCCATGTTTCCCTGAAGCCGGGTTCTCCGCGGGCAAGGAGCGATGGGAGCGCTGCACACGCTCGATTACCTGGTGCTGGCGGTTTATTTCGCGATCGTCATCGCTGTCTGCGCGCGGGTGTCCCGGCGCAGCCCGGACAGCGACGAGCTGTTCCTGGCCGGGCGCACGCTCGGCGTCGGCGTGGTCGGCCTGTCCCTGTTCGCCTCGAACATTTCCTCCACCACCCTGATCGGCCTGCCGGGCGCGGCCTGGCAGTCCGGCATCGCGGTCGCCAACTACGAATGGATGGCGGCGCTGGTGCTGGTGCTCACCGCCGTGTTCGTGGCGCCGGTGCTGCTCGGCAACCGCCTGACCACGATCCCCGAGTTGCTCGAGCGCCGCTTCGACGCGCGCATGCGCCAGTACCTCTCGGCGGTGTCCATCTTCCTTTCCATCGTGCTCGACACCGCCGGCAGCCTGTTCGCCGGCGCGCTGGTGCTGCAGGTGTTCTTCCCGGCGCTGCCGCTGGGGGGCACCATCGCCGCCCTGGCCCTCTTCGCAGGCGCCTACACCGCGGCCGGCGGGCTGCGCGCGGTGGTCTACACCGACGTGCTGCAGTCGGTGGTGCTGCTGTTGGGTTCGGCGTTCCTCGCGCTGCTGGTGTTCGCCGAGTTCGACTACTCCTGGGCGGCGGTGAAGGCCGCGGTGCCGGCCGACCACCTGTCGCTGGTCCGCCCGTTCGACGATCCGGACCTGCCGTGGCTCGGCACCCTGATCGGCCTGCCGGTGCTCGGCTTCTACTACTGGACCATGAACCAGTACGTCTCCCAGCGCCTGCTCGGCGCCCGTGACATGCGCGCGGCCGGCGGCGGCGCGCTGCTGGCCGCGGGGCTGAAACTGTTGCCGCTGTTCCTGATGGTGCTGCCGGGGGCCCTGGCGATCACGCTGCTGCCCGACCTCGAGCGCGCGGACGAAGTGTTCCCGCGGCTGCTGGCCGAGTACGCGCCGGCGGGCGTGGTCGGCCTGGTGCTGGCCGGGCTGCTCGCAGCGATCATGTCCAGCGTGGATTCGGCGCTGAACTCGGCGTCCACCCTGCTCACCGTCGACTTCATCCAGCCGCGGCGGCCCGGGCTCACGCCGCAGGCGCTGGCCAGGCTGGGCCGCTGGCTCACGCTCGGGCTGATGGTGCTGGCCGCGGCCTGGGCGCCGATGATCGACCGATTCCCCGGGCTGTTCGCCTATCTGCAGCAAGCCTTCGCCTACGTCACGCCGCCGCTGGTGGCGGTGTTCGCGCTGGGCTTCGTCGACCGGCGCCTCGGTGCGCGCGCGGCGCTGCGAGCGGCGCTGTGCGGCCATGCGCTCAGTGCCGCCTGGTTCGTGGCGACGCAGCTGGGCTGGATTGAAATCCATTTCACCATCGTCGCCGGCCTGCTGTTCGCGGCGACGATCCTGTTCGCGATGGGTTGGCGCGCCGTGCTCGACGACGTGCCCGCCCCGGCGGCCTTGGCCGCCGTCTCTCAGGCCCGGGCGGCACCGTCCCCGCGCTGGCTGCGGCCGCTGGCGGCGGCCATGGTCGCGCTGACGCTGGGTGTCGTGTTCGTGTTCCGCTGAGGCCCCGCCCCGCGCACCGCCGCCAGGAAATCGCGGCCCCAGCGATCCACGTCGTAGTTCTCGACGATGCCGTAGAGCTGGCGCAGCCGGCCCTCGGCCTCATCGGGATCCATCGCCAGCGCCTGCCCCAGGGCCGCGGTGAGGTCGGCCGGGTCGTGCGGGTTGGTCAGCAGCGCGCCCTTCATCTCGGCGGCGGCACCCGCGAACTCCGACAGCACCAGCACGCCGCGCCCGCCCTCGATGCCCTGGGTGGCCACGAATTCCTTGGCCACCAGGTTCAGGCCGTCGCGCAGCGGGGTGATCCACATCACGTCGGCGGCGGCGTAGTGCGCCACCACTTCCTCGAAGGGCAGCGGCCGCGCGAAGAAGCGCACCGGCGTCCAGTCCAGGCGCGAATGGCGGCCGTTGATGCGGCCCACCGCCTGCTCGATCTGCGTCTGCAGCTGGCGGTAGATGGTCATCTCCTTCGCGGCCGGCACGCACACCATCACCAGCGTCACCTTGCCCTGCAGCTGCGGCTGGGCCTCGAGCAGGCGGTCGAAGGCCTCGAGTTTCTCAAGCGTGCCCTTGGTGTAGTCGAGGCGCTCGATCGAGAGCACCAGCTTGCGCGGGCTGATTTCGCGCCGCAGCTTCTCCAGGCTGTTGCGCACGCTCCGCTGGGCCAGCACGTCGCGGATCCGGCCCAGGTCCGTGCCCACCGGGTGCGCGCCCAGCCCGACCTCGCGGTCGCCCACGCGCAGGCGCGTGGTCATGGTGTCGAGACCGACCGCGCAGCCATAGGTGAGGAAGCGGGGCGCGCAGCCCTGGCGCTCCAGCGTTTCGGTCGGCATCGCGCCGCGCACCACGTCCACGAAGTTCTCGACCTGGCGCGGGATGTGGAAGCCGATGTAGTCGCAGCTGAGCAGGCTGCCCAGGATCTCGCGCCGCCACGGCACCACGTTGAAGATGTCGGCGGAGGGGAAGTAGGTGTGGTGGAAGAAGGCGATCTTCAGGTCCGGGCGCAGCTCGCGCAGGCGTGCCGGCACCATCCACAGGTTGTAGTCGTGCAGCCACACGGTGGCACCGTGCGCGGCCTCCGCCGCGGCGGCCTCGGCGAAGCGGCGGTTGACCTTCAGGAACACCTTCCAGTCGTCCTCGCGGAAGCGCGCGCGCTCCCAGAAGGTGTGCAGCATTGGCCAGAAGGCTTCCTTCGAGAACCGCTTGTAGAACGCGTCCACCTCCGCCTTCGACAGCGGCACGCGCGCGGCGGTGAGGTTCGGGTAGCGGTCCACGTCCACCGGCGTGCGCGCCTCGAAGCCCTCGCGCTTGGCGTCGTCCAGCGTCCAGGCGACCCAGGAGCCGGCCTGTCCGCCGGCGAAGAAGCTCAGCAGGCTGGGGATGATGCCGTTGGGCGAGGTCGGGCGGCGGCGCACCAGCTTGCCGTCTTCGAACGACTCCTCGAAGGGCAGGCGGTGGTAGACCATCACCAGGTCGGACTGGCCGGCCCGGCCCGGGGCGGGGGCCTCGACGTGCGGGTCGTTGGCCGGCAGCAGGCCGAAGTGCTCGATCGCCTGGAGGATGCCGCCGCAACCGGCTTCGCTGGCGTGCAGCACGTGCTCGTGGCGGTGCGTTGCCTCCAGCAGCGCGGGCTCGGACTGGCCGACGCAGACGCCGTTGAAGCCCGCCTCGTACATCGAGAGGTCGTTGAGGGTGTCGCCGGCGACCAGGATGCGGTCCACCGGCAGCCGCAGCAGCGCGGCCAGGGCCTGCAGGGTGCGGCCCTTGTCGGTGCGCGGCGGCAGGATGTCGAGGTAGCGGTCGGCGGAATAGAGCACCGCGCAGCCGAGGGCGCGGGCGGCGTCCTCGATGGCTTCGCGCTGAGGCGCCAGCACGCCGGGCTCGCAGAAGTAGGAGCAGCGCCGCTCCTGCGGCACGTCCTGGCGGTGCAGGCCGTGGAAGCCGCGCATTGCGTCGGCCACCACGTGCTCGCCGGGCCAGCGGGCGTCGATGCCCGACTGCAGCGGCTGCAGCGGCTGCAGGGTGCGGCCGTCGACCACGGTCGCGCCCACGTCGCAGACCAGGTAGTCAGGTCGCGGCAACGACGGGTCGGACAGCAGCGGGATCACGGCTTCCAGGCTGCGTCCGGTGACCCAGACCAGCCGGATGTGCGGGTGCCGCTCGACCAGCCGGTACAGGCGCTGGCGATGGGCGGTTTCGCCGGCGAGGAAGGTGCCGTCGAGGTCGGTGGCCAGGACCAGGCGGGGTGTTTCAGGGTGGGGTGTCTCGGGGCGGGCTGTCTGCTTGCTCAAGGGTTTTCCTGGGTAGCGGTGGGAGGGGGTGATTCGGTTTCGGGCAGCAGTTCCAGCGCCGCCGGGGTGGTGCGCAGCATCGGGTGGAACGCCGCCGGGTGGCGGTCGGGGCGGCGGTTCAGGGCCAGGCGCGCCATCAGGAACAGCGACAGCGCGGCCAGCACCGCCGCGAAGTAGGCGGGCAGGGCGCCCGGCCCGTGGCGCGACATCAGCTCGCCGGCGATCATCGGGCCCAGCATGGCGCCGATGCCGTGCACCAGCAGCAGGCTGGAGCAGCCCGACAGCAGGTCCTCGCGGGGCAGGGTGTCGAGCATGTGCGCCACGCTCATCGGATAGATGGAGAAAGCCAGCCCGCCAAAGGCGAAGAACAGGGCGTAGATCCAGCCGCCGCCCCAGCCCGCGCCCGGCAGCGCCGCCAGCGCGACGGCGGCGGCGGCGGCGCAGGCCAGCGCGAGCCCGATGCGGCGGTCCAGGCGGTCCGACAGCCGGCCCAGCGGCCACTGCAGCAGCGCCCCGCCGAGGATGGTGGCGACCATGAAGTGCGAGATGCCTGCGCGGTCCAGCCCGATCTCGCCGGCATAGACCGGGCCCAGGCCCCAGAACGCCCCCATCGCCAGCCCGGACAACCCGGCCGCCAGGGTCGCCGCCGGCGCCACCGCGTACAGGCGGCGCAGGCCCAGGCGTGGATTCGGCGGGAACGTCGGCTGCGCCAGCCGCGTCAGCGTCACCGGCAGCGCCGAGGCGCAGACCAGGATGGCCACCAGGCTGAACAGCATGAAGCCGCCGTCCACGCCCAGCCCCAGCAGCAACTGACCCAGCGCCAGCGCGCCCAGGTTCACCGCCATGTAGATCGCGAACACCCGGCCACGGATGGCGGGGTCAGGCTGCGCGTTGAGCCAGCTTTCGATGACGGTGTACAGCGTGACCAGTGCGACGCCGGTGACAACCCGCAGCCCGAACCAGGCCGCCGGGTCGACCCAGACCGGGTGCAGCAGCACCGCGATCGCGGCCAGCCCGGTGCAGAAGGCGAAGGCGCGGACGTGGCCGATCCGGCGGATCAGCGGCGGCGCCAGGAAGGTGCCGGCCAGGAAGCCGGCGAAGTAGCCCGACATCACCCAGCCCAGGGTCTGCCCGCCGTAGCCCTCCAGCCCGCCGCGCACCGCCAGCAGGGTACCCAGCAGCCCGCTGCCGGCCAGCAGCAGCGCCACGCCCGCCAGCAGGGCGGTCAGGGGAAGGACAGCACGGATCAAGGGTCTCGCCGGTTCAAGTCAGCGTGCGATTCTAACATATTGATATGAATGGAGAAAATCGCCAGCGTTCAGTCACTTGCGGGCCCCGGGCTTGAACTGGCGGCCCGGATACCCACTAATGCGCGCACTCGGCCACCGGCCGCACGAACATCCGCGACCATGCCCATCTACGCCTTCGAGTGCGCCCACTGCGGCCACGCCTTCGACCGACTCCAGAAGCTTTCCGACCCGGACCCGACCGACTGCCCCGAGTGCGGCCAGCCCCAGGTCCGGCGCCAGCTGACCGCGCCCAGCTTCCGGCTGGCCGGCTCCGGCTGGTACGAGACCGACTTCAAGAAGGATGGCGACAAGAAGCGCAATCTCGCCGACGGCGCCGCCAAGTCCGAGCCGGCGGCCAAGCCCGAGCCCGCCGCCAAGCCAGCCGAGTCCAAGCCGGCGCCCGCCTCGGACTGATTGCCGCCTGCGCCCGCGGCGGGGTAGGGTCGGCGGCATGAAGACCCCGACCCACGCCGCGAGCCTGCTCGCCACCGCCGTCCTGCTGGCCGCCTGCGCCGGCCCCGAAGCCACCCGGCCCGACGCCGGCGCCCAGTTCGGCCTGGCCGAGCCGCTGCCGCCGCCCGGCATCGGCGATCCGGCAGTGCAGGTGGCGCCGGTGGATGCCTTCCTGGCGCGCATCGCCACCCACTGCGGCCAGGCCTTCGAAGGCCGGGTGAGGGTGGATACGCCGGCCCAGCCCAACGATGCCTTCAGCGGCAAGCGGCTGGTGATGCACGTGCGCGGCTGCGACGCCGACGAGCTGCGCATCCCCTTCCACGTCGGCGAGGACCGCTCGCGCACCTGGGTGCTGACCCGCACCGCCACCGGCCTGCGGCTCAAGCACGACCATCGCCACGAGGACGGCAGCGCCGACGCCGTGACGATGTACGGCGGCGATACCGCCGCGCCCGGCAGTGCGCGCCGCCAGGCCTTCCCGGTGGACGCCGAATCCATCGCCACCTTCCGCCGCGAAGGCCTCACGGCCTCGCTGGAAAACACCTGGGCCATGGAAATCGAGCCCGGCCAGGTCTTCGTCTATGAGCTCTCGCGCCCGAACGGCCGCCTGTTCCAGGTCGAGTTCGACCTCAGCCGCCCGGTGCCGGCGCCGCCGGCGCCCTGGGGCAGCGAGCTGCCCGGCGAGTAGCCCGCCGGCCTCGCCCCCGGCGCGCGGCCAATTTGCCGGCACCGGGGCCGCGGCCCTAGAATTCCGGGTCTTCCGCCGCCCGTCCGGGCCCGGCGAATTCCCTTCGGAGCAAGCATGCGCAGCCATTTCTGCGGCCTCGTGGACGAGTCCATGATCGGCCAGACCGTCACCCTCTGCGGCTGGGCCGACGTCGCCCGTGACATGGGTGGGCTGTGCTTCATCGACCTGCGCGACCACGAGGGCATCGTCCAGATCGTGGCCGAGCCGTCTTCCGACGCCGGCAACGCCGCCGTGGTCGCGGCCGCCGCCAAGGTAGGCTACGAGGACTGCCTGCGCATCACCGGCGTCGTGCGTGCCCGCCATTCGGTGAACGACAAGATCCGCACCGGCAGGGTGGAAGTGCTGGCCACGCAGATCGAACTGCTCAACAAGGCCGAGCCGCTGCCCTTCCACGCCCACGAGAACGCGGGCGAGGACGTGCGCCTGAAGTACCGCTACCTCGACCTGCGCCGCCCCGAGATGCAGAAGATGATGCGCACGCGCATCCGGCTGGTGCAGGCCCTGCGCCGCTGGCTCGACGCGCGCGGCTTCCAGGACATCGAGACGCCGATCCTCACCAAGGCCACGCCGGAAGGCGCGCGCGACTTCCTGGTGCCGGCGCGCATGCATCCGGGCGAGTTCTACGCGCTGCCGCAGTCGCCGCAGCTGTTCAAGCAGATCCTGATGGTGGCCGGCTTCGACCGCTACTACCAGATCGCGCGCTGCTTCCGCGACGAGGCGCTGCGCGCCGACCGCCAGCTGGAGTTCACCCAGCTCGACATGGAGTTCGCCTGGGTGCGCGAGCAGGACGTGCAGGACGCCGTCGAGGGCATGATCCGCGAAGTATTCAAGGAAGTGATCGGCGTCGAGCTCGATCCCACCTTCCCGCGCATGACCTGGGCCGAGGCGATGCGCCGCTACGGCTCCGACAAGCCCGACCTGCGCAACCCGCTGGAGCTGGTGGACGTGGCGGAGCTCGTGAAGGCCTGCGAGTTCAAGGCCTTCACCGACGCCGCCAACGACCCCGACGGCCGCGTCGCCGCGCTGCGCATCCCCGGTGGCGCCGCGCTCAGCCGCAAGCAGATCGACGAGTACGCCGCGCACGCCGCCAAGTACGGCGCCAAGGGCCTGGCCTACGCCAAGATCGACGAGGCGGGCGCGGTGAATTCGCCGATCGCCAAGTTCTTCGCCGAGGACGCCTTCGCCGCGCTGCTCGCCGCCACCGGCGCGCAGAAGGGCGACATCGTCTTCTTCGGCGCCGGCGCCTACAACAAGGCCAGCGACTTCATGGGCGCGGTGCGCCTGAAGGCCGGCAAGGACTTCCATCTGGTTTCGAACGACTGGAAGCCGCTGTGGGTCACCGACTTCCCGATGTTCGAGTGGGATCCGGACGAGGCGCGCTACGTGGCGCTGCACCACCCGTTCACCGCCCCGGCGGTCGACGACATCGGCGATCTCAAGGCGAACGCGAAGATCGCGGTGTCGCGCGGCTACGACATGGTGCTCAACGGCAACGAGATCGGCGGCGGCTCGATCCGCATCCATCGCCCCGACATGCAAAGCGCCGTGTTCGACCTGCTGGGCATCGGCGCCGAGGAGGCCGAGGCCAAGTTCGGCTTCCTGCTCGATGCGCTGCGCTTCGGCGCGCCGCCGCACGGCGGCATCGCCTTCGGCATCGACCGCATCGCGGCGCTGATGGCCGGCACCGAGTCCATCCGCGACGTGATCGCCTTCCCGAAGACGACCACCGCGCAGTGCCTGATGACCGGCGCGCCGTCGCCGGTGCCCGAGGCGCAGCTGGCGGAAGTGCACGTGCGCGCGGTGCCCAAGGCGCCCGCCGCCTGAACCCGGCCGGCGCCAGCGGACACGTCGTCCTGGTCCACGGCGTGTGGATGCGGGGGCTGACGATGCTGCCGCTGGCCCGCCGCCTGCAGGCGGCGGGCTTCAGCACCGAGGTCTTCGATTACGCCAGCCTGTTCCAGGGCCCCGGCCCCTCGGTGGACCGGCTGGCGGCGCGCATGCTCTCGCGCGGTCCCGGCCCGGTGCACCTGGTCGGGCACAGCCTGGGCGGCCTGGTGGCGCTGGAAACCGCAGCGGGCTGGTCCGGCCTGCCGCCCGGCCGCATCGTCTGCCTCGGCTCGCCGCTGGCGGGCAGCGGCGCTGCGCGCGGCATGGCCCACAGCCACCTGGGTGCACTGCTCGGCCGCAGCGGCCGCCTGCTCAAGAGCGGCCTGTACGAACTGCCGCGCGGGCGCGAGGTCGGCGTCATCGCCGGCTGCCGGGCCGCGGGGCTGGGCAAGGTGTTCGGGCGCTTCGACGGGCCCAACGACGGCACCGTGGCGGTCTGGGAAACCCGGCTGCCGGGCCTGGCCGACCATCGCGTGCTGCCCGCCAGCCACACCGGCATGATCTTCTCGTCCGAAGTGGCGGCGCTGGCCGCCGGCTTCCTCCGTGACGGCCGCTTCCCCGGCTGAGCGCACGCCGTGGGCCCTATAATCACCGCTTCGCAAATCTTAGCTGGCAGGGGTTGGGTTCCATGGGCAGATTGATGGCCATCGAAGGGCGCAAGAACGCTCAGGACGCCAAGCGCGGCAAGGTCTTCACCAAGATCATTCGCGAGATTTCCACCGCCGCGCGCCTGGGCGGCGGCGACCCGAAGGGCAACCCTCGCCTGCGCGTCGCCGTCGACAAGGGCCTGGGCGTCAACATGTCGCGCGACGTGATCGAGCGCGCCATCAAGAAGGCCACCGGCGAACTCGAGGGCGTGAGCTACGAGGAAATCCGCTACGAGGGCTACGCGCCCGGCGGCGTCGCGGTCATCGTCGATTGCCTCACCGACAACAAGGTGCGCACCGTCGCCGACGTGCGGCATGCCTTCAACAAGTGCGGCGGCAACCTCGGCACCGACGGCTCGGTTGCCTTCATGTTCAAGAAGGTGGGCGTGCTCAGCTTCGGCCCGGGCAGCAGCGAGGACGCGCTGACCGAGGCCGCCATCGAGGCCGGCGCCGACGACGTGCAGGCCTTCCCCGACGACGGCCTGGTCGAGGTGCTGTGCGCGCCGGAGTCGTTCGAGGCGGTGAAGTCCGCCATGGCCGCCGCCGGCTTCACGCCGATCGAGGCCGGGGTGACGATGCGCGCCGACAACGACATCGCGGTCACCGGCGACACCGCGCTGCAGGTCAAGAAGATGCTCGACATGCTCGAGGACCTCGACGACGTGCAGAACGTCTACTCCAACGCCGACCTGGGCGACGTCGCCTACACGTGACCCGCATCCTCGGCATCGACCCGGGCTCGCAGCGCACCGGCGTCGGCATCATCGACGTCGACGCCACGGGCAAGTGCGCCTACGTGCACTGCCAGGCACTCAACCTGCTGGTGGACACCGAGGACTTCCCGGCGCGCCTCGGCAAGCTGGTGTTCGACCTCGAGGAGGTGCTGGAAACCTGGCAGCCCACGGTCGTTGCCATCGAGTCGGTGTTCATGGACAAATCGGCCACCTCGGCGCTGAAGCTGGGCCACGCCCGCGGCGCCGCCATCGCCACCGTGGTTCGCCGCGGCCTGTCGGTGAGCGAGTACGCGCCGCGCCTGATCAAGCAGTCGCTGGTCGGCAGCGGCGCCGCCGACAAGACCCAGGTGCAGCACATGGTCCGCCTGCTGCTGAACCTGGGCGAGAAGAAACTGCAGGCCGACGCCGCCGACGCGCTCGCGGTCGCGCTCACCCACGCCCACACCAGCGCCACCGCCGGCCGCACCGGCCTGGCGAGTGCCTTGCTCCGGAGACGCAGATGATCGGCCGCCTGAAGGGATTGCTCGTGTACAAGGCGCCGCCGGCGTTGATGGTGGACGTGGGCGGCGTGGGCTACGAGCTCTCGGCGCCGATGAGCACCTTCTACGACCTGCCCGAGGTCGGCCGCGAGGTCACGCTGTTCACCCACTACGCGGTGAAGGAGGACGGCGTGGCGCTGTTCGGCTTCCTCACCGAGGCCGAGCGCCGCCTGTTCCGCGAGGTGCAGAAGGTCACCGGCGTCGGCGCCAAGATCGCGCTGGCGGTGCTTTCCGGTGCGAGCGTCGACGACTTCGCGCGGCTGGTGCAGGCCGGCGACATCACCGCCCTGTGCCGCATTCCCGGCATCGGCAAGAAGACCGCCGAGCGCATGGTCGTCGAGCTGCGCGACCGCGCCGCGGATTTCGCCGGCGCCGCCGCCGCCGTGCTGGCGGGGAAGGGCGGGGCGGTACCCGCCGACCCGGCCACCGAGGCCTCGGTCGCGCTGCAGCAGCTGGGCTACAAGCCGGCCGAGATCCAGAAGATGCTCAAGCAGGCGGAGCCCGGCGACAGCGCCGAGCAGATCATCCGCAAGGCCCTCAAGTCGGTGCTTCGCGGCTGACGGCCGCCCTCCCGGTTACACCACTCCCAGCCTGCGGGCCCTCCCATGACAACCCACTCCCACGACGGCGCCACGGCGCCGCGCACCTGGCCACTGGTGGTCGGCGCCGTCGGCGTCGTCTTCGGCGACATCGGCACCAGTCCGCTGTACACGCTGAAGGAAGCGTTCGGGCCGCACTACGGCATCGCCCCGGACGCCGCGAACGTGCTCGGGGTGTTGTCCCTGATCCTTTGGTCCCTGGTCCTGGTGGTCACCCTCAAGTACGTGGCCATCCTGATGCGCGCCGACAACCGGGGCGAGGGCGGCATCCTGGCGTTGACGGCCCTGGTCCAGCGCAGCCTGCCGGTCGCGGCGCCGCTGGCTTACACGGTCGGCATCCTGGGTGTCTTCGGCACCGCCCTGTTCTTCGGCGACGGCATCATCACGCCGGCCATTTCCGTGCTGTCGGCGGTGGAGGGCCTGGAAGTGGCCGCGCCGGAGCTCAAGCGCTTCGTGCTTCCCATCACCTTCGTGGTGCTGGTCTCGCTGTTCTCGATGCAGAAGTACGGCACCGAGCGCGTCGGGCGGATCTTCGGGCCCATCACCTGCGTGTGGTTCCTGGTCCTGGCGCTGCTGGGACTGGTCGAGATCGCGCAGTATCCCGCCGTGCTTTCCGCGCTGAACCCGGCGTGGGCGGTCCGGTTCTTCATCGAGCACGGCGTGGTGGCCTGGCTGGCGCTGGGCGCGATCGTGCTCGCCGTCACCGGCGGCGAAGCCCTTTACGCCGACATGGGTCATTTCGGCCGGTTCCCCATCCGCCTGGCCTGGCTCGGCCTGGTCATGCCGGCGCTGGTGCTGAACTACTTCGGGCAGGGCGCCTTCATCCTTTCCCATCCGGGACAGGTCCAGAACCCGTTCTACGAGCTGGTGCCATCCTGGGCGCTTTACCCGATGATCGTGCTGGCTACGCTGGCCACCGTGATCGCCTCGCAGGCGCTGATCTCGGGCACGTTCTCGGTGGTTCGCCAGGCCATCCAGCTCGGCTACCTGCCGCGCATGGAGATCATCCACACCTCGGCGCACAGCGAGGGCCAGATCTACCTGCCTTGGGTGAACCGGGCGATGCTGCTGGCCGTGATCGCGGTGGTGCTGTACTTCGGCAGTTCGAGCCACCTGGCGATCGCCTACGGCGTTTCCGTCACCGGCACCATGTTCATCAGCACGCTGTTGCTGCTGATCCTGGCCAAGGTGCGCTGGCGCCTGCCGGGCTGGCAGGTCTGGCCGCTGGCGCTGGCGTTCCTCGCGATCGAGGCGGCGTTCTTCTCCGCCAACGCCATCAAGTTCGTGGAAGGCGCGTGGTTCCCGCTGGCGCTCGGCGTGGCGGCGTTCGCGCTGATGCGCAGCTGGCGCCGCGGCCGCGAACTGGTGCATGCGCAGGTGAAGAAGGACAGCCTGCGGATCGAGACATTCGTGGCCAGCCTGGTGGCGCATCCGCCGCTGCGCGTGCCCGGCACTGCGGTGTTCCTGACGCCGTCGAACCAGTTCATGCCGCCGGCGATGCTGCACAACCTCAAGCACAACAAGGTGCTGCACCAGCGCAACGTGCTGCTGAGCGTGGAGATCCTCGGCGTTCCGCGGGCCGACGAGGCCGAGCGGGTGGCGCACCTGGACCTGGGCCACGGGTTCGCGCGCCTGACCCTGCGCTTCGGCTACCTCGAGGATCCGAACGTGCCGCGGGCGCTGAAGCAGTGGCGAATCCCGGGCCCGCCCTTCGAGGTGATGGAAACCACCTACTTCGCCAGCCGCGAGACCCTGGTGGCGCGGCCGGGGGAGGGCATGGCGCTGTGGCGGGACAAGCTGTTCCTGTTCATGTCGCGCAACGCGACGCCCGCGACGGAGTTCTTCCACATCCCCGGGAACCGGCTGGTGGAGCTGGGGACGCAGGTGACCATCTGAAGGCAGGAGTTAGTGATCAGGAGTCAGGAGTTAGTGGGATCGCTCTTGGCTCTCACTAACTTCTATCTCCTAATCACTAACTCCTTGTTCCCAGCCACTGCGGCAGGGGGTCGCGCGCCACCGGAACTGCCATAATCCCCCCCCATGGACGACACCCGCGTCATCGCCCCCACCGCCACCCGCGAGGACGACCTGGCCGAGGCCAGCATCCGGCCCAAGCGCCTGGACGACTACCTGGGCCAGCAGCCGGTGCGCGAGCAGCTCAAGATCGCCATCGAGGCCGCCAAGGGCCGCGGCGAGGCCATGGACCACGTGCTCATCTTCGGGCCGCCGGGCCTGGGCAAGACCACCCTCAGCCACGTCATCGCCAACGAGCTGGGCGTGAACCTGCGCACCACCTCGGGCCCGGTGATCGAGCGCGCCGGCGACCTGGCCGCGCTGCTGACCAACCTGCAGCCGCACGACGTGCTGTTCGTGGACGAGATCCACCGCCTCTCGCCCGTGGTCGAGGAGGTGCTGTACCCGGCGATGGAGGACTACCAGATCGACATCATGATCGGCGAAGGCCCCGCGGCCCGCTCGATCAAGCTCGACCTGCCGCCCTTCACCCTGATCGGCGCCACCACCCGCGCCGGCCTGCTCACGGCCCCGCTGCGCGACCGCTTCGGCATCGTCCAGCGGCTGGAGTTCTACAGCGCCGAGGAGCTCACGCGCATCGTCCGCCGCTCGGCCAGCATCCTGGGCATCGAATGCGCCGCCGACGGCGCCGGCGAGATCGCCCGCCGCGCCCGCGGCACGCCGCGCATCGCCAACCGCCTGCTGCGCCGCGTGCGCGACTTCGCCCAGGTGCGCGCCGGCGGCACCATCACCCGCCCGGTGGCCGACGAGGCCCTGGCCATGCTGAAGGTCGACGCCGAGGGCTTCGACACCCTCGACCGCCGCATGCTGGGCATGATCATCGAGAACTTCGACGGTGGCCCGGTCGGCGTCGAGTCCCTGGCCGCCGCCCTCAGCGAAGAGCGCGGCACCCTCGAGGACGTGATCGAGCCCTACCTGATCCAGCAGGGCTACCTGGTCCGCACCGCCCGCGGCCGCATGGTGACCCACAAGGCCTACACCCATCTCGGCCTCAAACCCCCGCGCAAGGCCGTCCCGCCCGACCTGTTCGAGCCATGACGGCGGTTCCGTTCAGCTTCCCGATAAGGGTTTACTGGGAGGATACCGACGCTGGCGGGGTGGTTTACCACGCCAGCTACGTGCGGTTCCTCGAACGCGCCCGGACCGAATGGCTCCGGGCGATGGGCATCGGGCAGCAGGGCCTGCGCGAAAGCGAGGACCTGGTGCTGGTGGTCCGCGCGATGCAGCTCGATTTCCACCAACCCGCCCGGCTCGATGACGAACTGCTGGCCAGCGTCGTCGTCACCGAGCGGCGCCACGCCAGCCTGTTGATCGGGCAGGCGATTACCCGGGGCGACCAGGTCCTTGTCCGCGCGGATGTCCGCGTAGCCTGCCTGGTGGCTTCCAGTTTCCGCCCGCGTGCCCTGCCCGAATGGCTGGCCGCGGATTCCACGTAACCCGGAGCACCCACGATGCCGCACCCGAACGCCCTGATCCTCGCCGCCGCCCCGGTGACCGAGCTCCCGACCGAGGCGTTGCCCGCCGCGACGGACGCGGCCGCGGCCGCCGGCGGCGCCGGCATCAACTACCTGCAGCTGATGCTGCACGCCAGCTGGCCGGTGCAGCTGATCGTGCTGATGCTGGTGCTGGGCTCGGTGCTGAGCTGGGTCATCATCTTCCGCAAGAACCGCGTCTTCGCCCGCGCCGCCGACGACGCCGACGAGTTCGAGACCCGGTTCTGGTCCGGCGTCGACCTGACCCAGCTCTACCGCTCGGCCACCGACCGCAACCGCGTGGTCTCCGGCCTGGAGGCGATCTTCGAGGCCGGCTTCCGCGAATACGCGCGCCTGCGCCAGAAGAAGGGCCTGGATTCGCGCACCCAGCTCGAGGGTGCCCAGCGCGCGATGCGCGCCACCTATGCCCGCGAGGTCGACCGCCTCGAGCACAACCTCGAGCTGCTGGCCAACATCGGCTCCACCGCGCCCTACGTCGGCCTGGTCGGCACTGTGTTCGGCATCATGGTCACCATGCACGGCCTGTCCACGCAGCAGAGTGCGTCCATCGCCGCCGTGGCGCCGGGCATCTCCGAGGCGCTGTTCGCCACCGCCATCGGCCTGTTCGTGGCGATCCCGGCGGTCTGGGCCTACAACCGCTTCGCCACCAAGGTCGAGCGCATCTCGGTGCGCTACGAAAGCTTCGCCGAGGAGTTTTCCTCGATCCTGCAGCGCCAGTCCCACGTCGAGGAATAAGCGGGCAACCCCGTTTCCCCCGACCACACGTTGAGAGCTGTCGCCATGTCCGCCACCATCACCCGCCACCGCAAGCGCCGCAAGCTCAAGGCCGACATCAACGTCGTGCCCTACATCGACGTGATGCTGGTGCTGCTGATCATCTTCATGGTCACCGCGCCGCTGCTCAGCCTCGGCGTCGACGTCGAGCTGCCGCAGGCGCGCGCCAAGCCGATCGAGCAGCAGAAGGAGCCGGTGATCGTCTCGGTCACCGCCGAGGGCGCCTACGCGCTCAAGCTCGAGGGCGGCGCCAACGAGCCGATCGACGCCACCGAGCTGCAGGCCAAGGTCGCGGCCTTCGTGCGCGCCAACCCGGAGGTGCCGGTGTTCGTCGCCGGCGCCCGCGACGCCGATTACTCCACCGTCTTCGACACCATGGTGCTGCTGCAGCAGGCCGGCGTGCCGCGCGTGGGCCTGATGGGGCAGCCGCCGGAAAATGCACGCTGACGTCCTCCGCCTCAACAAGGACTACGACGACACCCTGGTGTCCGTCGGCATGGCCATTGCCATGCACGTCGGCCTGGTGGTGCTGCTGCTCGTGGCCGGCTGGTGGCAGCCCGCGCCGCAGGTGATCTCGGTGGCCGGGCCGGTGGTCGAGGCCTCGCTGGTCGTCTCACCGTCCGACGTGGTGGCCGCCCGGCAGAGCGCCGCCGAGGCGCCCAAGCCCGAACCCACCCCGCCGCCCCCGGTGGAAGCCGCGCCGCCGCCGCAGCCGCTGCCCGCGCCGCAGCCCCAGGACGCGCCCGACGAGCTCCAGCCGACGCCGCAGGAGCGCATTCCCGAGCCCTCGCCGGTCGAGCAGGACGCGGTGGCCCGCCTCGCGCTCGAGCGCGAGCAGGCCAAGGAGCGCGAGGAGCAGGAGGCCAAGCGCCGGCAGGAACAGATCGACCTCACCGAGCGCGAGCGCAAGCAGGAAGAGGCCGAGCGCCGCCAGCGCCTGCGCGAGCAGCAGCTGGCCCAGCTGGCCGAGATCCGCAAGCAGCGCGAGGAAGCGGAGCGCCGCACCAAGATGGAAGAGCAGCGCCTGCGCCAGCTCGCCGACCGGGAGGCCGCGCCCGCGCCCGCCCCGGCGCCGGCCCAGCCCGCCGGCGGCAACAACGGCGTCGACACCGACCTGGCCGCGCGCTACGCGCTGGCGATGCTGCAGACCGCCGAGATGAACTGGAACCGCTCGCTGGCGCCGGAAAGCACGGCCTGCAAGGTGCGCTTCACCCAGATCCCGGGCGGCGAAGTGATCGACATCAGCTTCCTGTCCTGCCCCTTCGACGCCCAGGCGCGGGAGTCGGTGGAACGCGCCCTGCGCCGCTCGCCGATGCCCTACGCCGGCTTCGAACCCGTGTTCCGACGCCAGATCGACCTGACTTTCTGCTACCCCCAAGAGGCCTGCCCACGATGAGACGCTTACTGACTTTCCTGGCGTTCGCGCTGCTGCTGCCCTTCGGCTCGGCCCAGGCCCAGGGCCTGGACATCGGCATGGTGCAGGGCCGCGACGGCGCCCTGCCCATCACGATCGTGCCCATGCCGTACCTCGGCACCAGCGTGGCGCCCGATACCGACATCGCCGCGGTCATCCGCGCCGACCTCAACCGCTCCGGCCAGTTCAACGCGCTGTCCGAGCAGGACGTGATCGAGAAGCCGATCCGCGGCAGCGAGATCAAGTTCCCGACCTGGCGCGTGCTCAAGCAGGACTTCATCGTGGTTGGCCGCGTGCTGGACAACGCCGACGGCGGCTACCGGGTCGAGTACGAGCTGTACGACGTGGCCAAGCAGGAGCGCATGCTCGGCCTGGCCGTCGGCGGCCGCGCCCGCGGCATGCGCGACGTGGCGCACCAGATCGCCGACCAGGTGTACGAGAAGATCCTCGGCGTCCGCGGCGCCTTCTGGACCCGCATCGCCTACGTCACCGCCAACGGCCTGGGCGGCAACACCCAGTACGCCCTGATGATCGCCGATTCCGACGGCTTCAACCCGCAGACGGTGGTGAAGTCGCGCGAGCCGCTGCTGTCCCCGGCCTGGAGCCCGGACGGCCGCAAGCTGGCCTATGTCAGCTTCGAGCGCGGCAATTCGACCATCTACGTGCAGGAAATCACCACCGGCGCCCGCGAGGTGCTGGCCAGCTTCAAGGGCATCAACGGCGCCCCGTCCTTCTCCCCGGACGGCCGCCGCCTGGCCCTGACCCTGTCCCGGACCGGCAACCCCGAGATCTACGTGATGGACCTGGCCACCAAGCAGCTGACCCAGGTCACCCGCCACTACGGCATCGATACCGAGGCGGTCTGGTCGGCCGACGGCCAGTCCCTGGTCTTCACCTCGGACCGGGCCGGCAAGCCCCAGCTCTACCAGGTGCCCGCCTCGGGCGGTGACGCGACCCGCCTCAGCTTCCAGGGCGATTCCAACGCAAAGGCGAGTATTTCCTTTGACGGCAAGAAGATAGCTATGGCGCAGGGCACCGGAAACGTTTATCGTATTGCCGTTCTTGACCGCAGTTTTGGCGGGGCAGGGCGTTGGCAGACGCTGTCGCCGGGCAACCTGGACGAGTCGCCCAGCTTCGCCCCGAATGCCAGCATGCTGCTTTATGCAACCAAGGAAGGTAGGCGCGGAGTGCTGTTCGCAGTGTCTGCGGATGGCAGTGTGCGACAGCGTTTGGTGTTGGCCGATGGTGACGTCCGGGAGCCCGCCTGGTCACCGTTCAGGCAGAGATAAGCAAGGACGGGCCGAAAATATATCCAGCTACAACCCCTGCATCCGAATAATAAGAGGCTTCCCCAATGAACATGACCACCCGCGTGCTGCTCGCCGCTTCCATCACCCTGGCTCTGGCTGCCTGCACCAAGAAGACCAAGCCGGTCGAAGAAACCGTCGACACGACCCCGACCGTGACCCAGCCGGTTTCCGACGGCCGCTACACCCCGGCCGACCTGGACACCGATTCCTGCCTGCGCCAGCGCACCGTGTACTTCGACTTCGACCAGGACACCCTGCGTCCGGAGTTCCAGGCCATCATGGCCTGCCACGCCAAGTACCTGAACGACCGTCCGGAGTCGCGCATCACCCTCGAGGGCAATGCCGACGAGCGCGGTACCCGCGAGTACAACCTGGGCCTCGGCGAGCGCCGCGGCAACGCCGTCTCCGGCGCCCTGCAGGGTGCGGGTGGTTCGGCCGGCCAGCTCACCGTCGTGTCCTACGGCGAAGAGCGTCCGACCTGCGGCGAGTCCAACGAGTCCTGCTGGCAGCAGAACCGTCGCGTCGAAATCGTCTACACCGCCAAGTAAGCGATGGGACGCCAGCGCATCCTTTGCGTTGTGACCGTGGTGGCGGCCCTCGTGGCCGCCACCCCGGCCGCTGCCCAGCGACTGAGCCTCGGCGAGCGCGTCACGCTGCTCGAGAACAAGGCCAACGTCGAGAACCAGGCGGCAGTGCAGGGCAACATCGAAGCGCAGAACCGGATCGTGCAGCTGCAGTCCGAAGTGCAGTCGCTGCGCAACCAGCTCGAGACACTGCAGAACGAAATCGCGCAGCTGAAGCAGACCAACCGCCAGCAGTACCTCGACCTCGACGGCCGCCTCGCGCGCCTGGAAGGCGGTGCCGCCCCGGCCACCCCCGCGTCACCCCAGAATCCCGCCGCCGCGCCCGCCGCGCCGGCTGCCACCCCCGCGAATGCGCCGGCCGCTGCCGCGCAGGCTCCTTCCACTGCCCCGGCTGCCGCCGACCCTGCCGCCGAGGAAGCCGCCTACCAGGCCGCGCTCGATGCCCTGGTCGAGCGCTTCGAGGCCGATGAATCCGCCCGCCTCTTCCAGCGCTTCCTGCGCGACTACCCCGCCAGCGCGCTGGTGCCCAACGCCTACTACTGGCTGGGCGAAAGCTACTACGTCACCCAGAACTACGAACTCGCGCTGGAAGCCTTCCAGACCCTGCTGTCGCAGCACGCGGGTTCGCGCAAGGAAGCCGACGCCCTGCTGAAGCTGGGCTACTGCCAGATCGCCCTGGGCCAGCGCGCCGCGGGCGAGGAGTCGCTGCGCCAGGTGTCCGTGCGCTTCGCCGGTACCGACGCCGCGGGCAAGGCCGAAAGCCGCCTGCGCACGCTCGCCCTCGAAAACCGCTGATCCCGGCCCCGCGCCGGCCCCCGCCATGGAAACCCCGGCCGCCGAGCGCCTGCGCCTGACCGAAATCTTCCTGTCCGTGCAGGGCGAGGCCCGCGCCGTGGGCTGGCCCACGGTGTTCGTGCGCCTCACCGGCTGCCCGCTGCGCTGCCAGTACTGCGATACCGCCTACGCCTTCCACGGCGGCGAGTGGTGGGAAATCGACACCATCCTGGCCGAGGTTGCCCGCCATGGCGTCCGCCACGTCTGCGTCACCGGCGGCGAGCCGCTGGCGCAGAAGCGCTGCCTGAAACTGCTCGAGGCGCTGTGCGACGCCGGTTACGAGGTGTCGCTGGAAACGTCCGGTGCCATCGACATCGCGCCGGTCGACCCGCGCGTAAGCCGGGTGGTCGACCTCAAGACGCCGGGCTCGAAGGAGATGCACCGCAACCTGCTGTCGAACCTGCCGCTGCTGACGGCGCACGACCAGGTCAAGTTCGTGATCTGCGACCGTGCCGACTACGAGTGGGCGCGCGCGATGGTCGCCGAGCACGCCATCGCCGAACGCTGCGACGTGCTGTTCTCGCCGAGCCAGGCCGAACTCGCCCCGCGCGACCTCGCCGACTGGATCATCGCCGACCGCCTTCCCGTCCGCTTCCAACTCCAGCTCCACAAAGTACTCTGGGGCGATACGCCGGGTAGGTAGGCTCCACTGTTTGAACGCGGATCAAGGCGGATGGACGCGGATCAAAGCGGATAGAGCAAGAACGTTTTGAGTGGATCTTGCTTTTCCGTTCAATCGCTTCATCCGCTCTTATCTGCGTCCATCCGCCTTGATCCGCGTTCGAATTCTGATAATTGGTCCATGCAATGACGACGAAGCAGCGCAAGGCAGTGGTACTGGTTTCCGGCGGGATGGACTCGGCGGTCGTGTTGGCGATGGCGCGGGAGCAGGGGTTCCTGTGCCATGCGCTCAGCGTGTCGTACGGGCAGCGGCATACGTCCGAGCTGGCCGCCGCGGCCGCGCTCGCCGCGCTGCACGGCGCCGAGCACAAGGTGGTGACCGTGGACCTGCGCAGCATCGGCGGCTCGGCGCTGACGGCCGACATTGCCGTGCCCGAAGCCGCGGCCGCCGGCATCCCCGTCACCTACGTGCCGGCGCGCAACACCATCATGCTGTCGATCGCGCTGGGCTGGGCCGAGGTGCTGGGTGCCGACGACCTGTTCTGCGGCGTGAACGCGGTCGATTACTCCGGCTACCCGGACTGCCGCCCCGAGTTCATCGCCGCCTTCGAGCGCCTGGCCAACCTGGCCACCAAGGCCGGCGTCGAGGGCCATGCGCTGCGCCTGCACGCGCCGCTGATGCGGATGTCGAAGGCCGACATCGCGCGCGAGGGCGCGCGCCTCGGCGTCGATTTCGCGGCGACGGTGTCGTGCTACCAGGCCGACGCCGACGGCCGCGCCTGCGGCCGCTGCGATGCCTGCCGCCTGCGCGCCGAAGGCTTCGCTGCCGCCGGCCTGCCCGACCCCACGCGCTACGCCTCGCGCGAATGATGGGTTAGAATCACCGCCCCGAGCGCCGGCAAGCCGCGCCCGGGCCTCGATGGGCCGTTAGCTCAGTTGGTAGAGCAGAAGACTTTTAATCTTTTGGTCGATGGTTCGAATCCATCACGGCCCATGTTCCTCAAATGCACTCGCATTTGAGGAACCCCACGATCCTCGCTCCCAATCCCCGCGCCTGTCGGCGCGCCCCCTTACCAAGGGGGCTTTCCTCCATGCGGTATGCGGTGGGGGTGGTGCTGCGCTCTTGATCAGAAGGCGCGGGAGAAGGTGAGGGTGCCGAAGGCGGGGAGTTCGGCCTGGCCTTCGAATTCGCGGGTGCGGCGGACGTGGGTGGCGGTGAACTTCCAGGGGCCGCGGGTGATGGCGACGCCGAGGACGAGGTCGGCGAGGGCGTCCTTCGGGTCGACCGAGTGACTGTCCTTCGAGGTGTTGCCGTCGAAGACGATGTCGTTGCCGACCCAGCGGCCGTCGAGGGCGATGAAGCCGTGCCAGCGGATGGCTTCGACGTTCTCGTCGCGGGTGCCGGGGGCGCTGTTGTCGCCGCCGATGCGCAGCGGGTTCGAGCCGAAGTCGTCGGGCAGGTGCTTGCCGAAGCGCAGTTCGGCGCCGGCGTTGGCGTAGGACGACAGGTTGCCGACCGCGCCGCCGACGTGGCCGATCGCGTCCCAGCGCCAGCCGCCGTCGGTGGTGGCGAAGTCGCGGCGCCAGGCGCGCTCGTGCGCCACCTGCACCACCACTTCGTCGCGCACCTGGTTGTCCCAGCCCTGGAAACGCGGGCGGCCGAACCAGCGGTGCAGCGTGTCCTGGCCGAATTTGGCCTGCGCGGACGGGCCCACCATGCCCAGGCGCAGCTGGGTGGTGCCGAGGCGGTTGCCGTTGCGCGCATTGAGCGCCACGCCCAGCGTCGCCACGCCGGCGTAGGGCCGGTCGTCGAGGATCACGTCGCTGCGGGTGCCGTCGGTGGGCGTGTAGGTGCCGTGCTGGAAGCTGAGCACGATGTTGTTCTGTTCGCCCTCGGGCACCAGCCAGCCCAGCGTGCCGGCGGCCAGGCGCACCGGCGCGGCCAAGCACCCGGCATCGAAGCGCTCGATGTTGGGCGAGACGTAGGTGACTACGAAACCGTTGGTGTAGCCCTGGTCCTGGCCCTCGCGGCCGTAGAGGTCGTTGTCCGAGCGCAGCAGCCAGGTGGCGCGGTCCTCGCCGTTGTCGGCGGGGGGCGGGCAGGCGGCCTGGGCCAAGGCCGGGGCGAGCAGGAGGGCGGTGGCGGCCAGCGCCGGGATGCGGAGGGTCATGGAGCTCGGGCTTCTTGGGGGACGGCACATGGTACCGGCCTCAGGCCGCTTCCGCCTCGCGCAGGGCGGCCAGCACCTGCTCGCCATAGCGGTCGAGCTTGGCGGCGCCGACGCCGCTGACCTGGCCCAGCGCCTCCAGCGTGGCGGGGCGGCGCTCGGCGATGGCGCGCAGCGTGGCGTCGTGGAAGATGACGTAAGCCGGCACGGACTGTTCGCGGGCCAGGTCGGCGCGCAGCTGGCGCAGGGCCTCGAACACCGGCTGGTCGGCGGCGTCCAGCGACACCGGGGCCGGTGCGCCGCCGCCCCGCTGCGCGCGGGCGCCCTTCTCGCGCTTGCGAACGGATTCTTCGCGCAGGTGCACGGACTGGCCACCCTTGAGCACCGGCCGGCTGGCCTCGGTGAGGCGCAGGCTGCCGTGGCCTTCCACGTCCACCTCCAGCAGGCCCATGGCCACCAGCTGGCGGAACACGCCCTTCCATTGCCGCGCGTCGAGCTCGGTGCCGATGCCGTACGTGCTCAGCTGGTCGTGGCCCAACTGGCGGATGCGCTCGTTCTCCGACCCGGTGAGTACGTCCACCAGGTGGGTGACGCCGAAGCGCTGGCCGGTGCGGTAAACGCAGGACATGGCCTTCTGCGCCGCCACGGTGGCGTCCCAGGTGCGCGGGGGCTCGAGGCAGTTGTCGCAGTTGCCGCACGCCCGCGGGTAATCCTCGCCGAACGCGGCGAGCAGGGTCTGGCGGCGGCAACGGGTGGATTCGCAGTAGCCCAGCAGCACGTCGAGCTTGCGGCGCTCGAGCCAGCGGCGCTCCTCGCCGGCCTCGGAGTTCTCGATCATCTGGCGCAGCATCACCATGTCGCCCAGGCCGTAGCAGAGCCAGGCTTCGGCGGGCTCGCCGTCGCGGCCGGCGCGGCCGGTTTCCTGGTAGTAACCCTCGAGCGACTTGGGCAGGTCCAGGTGGGCCACGAAGCGCACGTCGGGCTTGTCGATGCCCATGCCGAAGGCGATGGTGGCGCACATCACCACGCCGTCCTCGCGCAGGAAGCGGCGCTGGTTGGCGGCGCGCACGCCGGCGTCGAGGCCGGCGTGGTAGGGCAGGGCGGTGATGCCCTGGGCCGCCAGGAATTCCGCGGTTTCCTCGACCTTGCGTCGCGAGAGGCAGTAGACGATGCCGGCGTCGCCGCGGTGCGCACCCAGGAAGTCGAGCAGCTGGCGCCGGGCGTTGTCCTTGAGCTGCACCCGGTAGCGGATGTTGGGCCGGTCGAACGAGGTGATGAACTGGCGCGCCTCGTCCAGGCCCAGGCGCTCGGCGATCTCGCGCCGGGTGGGCGCGTCGGCGGTCGCGGTGAGGGCGATGCGCGGCACCTGCGGCCAGCGTTCGTGCAGCAGGTTGAGCTCGCGGTATTCCGGGCGGAAGTCGTGGCCCCACTGCGAGACGCAGTGCGCTTCGTCGATCGCGAACAGCGCGATGTGCGTGCGCTCCAGTAGGCGCAGGAAGCGGTCGGTCAGCAGGCGCTCGGGCGCGACGTAGAGCAGGTCGAGGTCGCCGGACAGCAGGCGCGCTTCGACCGCCGCGGCAGCCTCGCCCGACAGCGAGGAATTCAGGAAGGCGGCGCGCACGCCCAGCTGCTCCAGGGCCTCGACTTGGTCCTGCATGAGCGCGATCAGCGGCGAAACGACGATGCCGGTGCCCTCGCGCAGCAGCGCAGGCACCTGGTAGCACAGGGACTTGCCGGCGCCGGTGGGCATCAGCACCAGGCAGTCGTTGCCGGCGACCAGGTGCTCGACGACCGCGGCCTGTTCGCCGCGGAATTCGGCGTAGCCGAACACGCGGCGGAGCAAGTCGAGGGCAGGGGTCGTCATGGCGACAGTTTACCGGCCCCGGACGTGGAAGCGGCGGCAGGTTGCCCCACCGCCGCTTCGGAAAACCGCCCGTCGGGGCCTGCGATCACTCCAGCAGCGAACGCAGCATCCAGGCGTTCTTCTCGTGCACCTGCAGGCGCTGGGTGGCGAGGTCGACCGAGGGGTCGTCGCCGGCACCGTCTGCGGTCTTGATCACCTTGCGCGCGGTGCGGCAGACGGCCTCGTTGCCGACCACCAGCTGGCGGACCATTTCACGCCAGTCCAGGGCGCCGGGGGCCTGCTCTTCCTTGATGCTGGAGAGCTGCACGAACTCGGCGTACGAGCCGGGCGCCATGTAGCCCAGGGCGCGGATGCGCTCGGCGATCTCGTCCAGTGCGGTCCATTCCTCGGTGTACTGGGTCATGAACATGGTGTGCAGGGTGTTGAACATCGGCCCCGTCACGTTCCAGTGGAAATTGTGTGTCTTGAGGTAGAGCGTGTAGCTGTCGGCCAGGAAGTGCGAGAGGTCACCGGCGATCTTCTTGCGGTCCTTCTCGCCGATGCCGATGTCGATCTTCGGCGCGCCCGACGCGGTCTCGGCGGGTTTCTTGGAAGCCATGGCATTCCTCCTTCGCATTAGGACCCGACCATACTACGCCGGCGCGGGTTTAGCGCGGATGAACCGGGGCCGTGGCCGCTACAATACGCGGCCATGACGCCCTCCGCGCCGCCCCTTCCCGCCTTCCCCGACCACGCCGCGCTCACGCGCGACCGTGGCCGTCTGCTGCGCCTGCTGGGGCAGTGGCGCAAGGCGCCGGAGGATGCCGCGCGCCGCGCCGCGTACGAGCAGGCGCTGGCCGCCTCCATCGCCGCGCGCGAACAGCGCGACGCACAGGCCCCGGCGCCGACCTTCGACGACAGCCTGCCGGTGGCGCGCGAGGCGGACGCGCTGGTGGCGCTGATCCGCAAGCATCCGGTAGTGGTCGTCGCCGGCGAAACCGGTTCGGGCAAGACCACCCAGCTGCCCAAGATCTGCCTGGCCGCGGGCCGCGGCCGCGCCGGCATGATCGGCTGCACCCAGCCGCGCCGGATCGCCGCGCGCGCGGTCGCGCGGCGCGTGGCCGAGGAGCTGCAGTCGCCGATGGGCGGCGCGGTCGGCTACCAGGTGCGCTTCACCGAGAACGTGGGCGACAACACCTACGTCAAGTTCATGACCGACGGCATCCTGCTGGCCGAGATCCAGTCCGACCGCTGGCTGTCGAAGTACGACACGATCATCGTCGACGAGGCGCACGAGCGCAGCCTCAACATCGACTTCCTGCTCGGCTACCTGAAGCAGCTGGTGCGCAAGCGGCCGGACCTGAAGCTGGTGATCACCTCGGCCACCATCGATACCGAGCGGTTCGCGAAGCATTTCGACGGGGCGCCCGTGGTGAGCGTCGAGGGACGCAGTTTCCCGGTCGAGGTCCGCTACCGGCCCGGCGACGACGAAGGGATGGAAGAACGCGAAGGACCGGGTCAGGTTCCCTTTTCCGGCGGGATTGCGTCCAAGCCGCCGCGCCCGGGCCGGAAAAATGAACCTGACTCCGTTCTTCCCCGTGATCGCCCGTTGGCGGAGGCGATCGTTGCGGCGGCGGATGAGATTACCCGCGAGGACCCACAGGGCGACGTGCTGGTCTTCCTGCCCGGCGAACGCGAGATCCGCGACGCCCACGCGGCGCTGAACCGCCGCAAGTACCGCAGTACCGAAGTGATCCCGCTGTACGCGCGGCTGTCGGTGAAGGACCAGGACAAGGTCTTCAACCCGGGCCCGGGTCGCCGCATCGTGCTGGCCACCAACGTCGCCGAAACCTCGCTCACGGTGCCGCGCATCCGCTACGTGATCGATCCGGGCGTGGCGCGCGTGAAGCGCTACAGCCCGCGCGGCAAGCTCGACCGCCTGCACATCGAGCCCGTGAGCCAGGCCAGCGCCGACCAGCGCAAGGGCCGCTGCGGGCGCATCGCGGCCGGCGTCTGCTACCGCCTCTATTCGCAGGACGACTTCGAAGGCCGCCCACGCTACACCGATCCCGAGATCCTGCGCGCCTCGCTGGCGGGCGTGATCCTGCGGATGCTGACGCTGGGCCTGGGCCGGGTCGAGGACTTCCCCTTCATCGATGCGCCCGATGCGCGCGCCATCGCCGATGGCTGGCAGACGCTGCTGGAGCTGGGCGCCGTGGACGAACAGCGCCAGCTAACCGCCATCGGCCGCCAGATGGCGCGCCTGCCGGTGGACGTGAAGCTGGCGCGCATGCTGGTCGCGGCGCAGTCCCTCGGCTGCCTGGCCGACATGACGGTCATCACCTCCTTCCTCGGCATCCAGGATCCGCGCGAGCGCCCCGCCGATGCCCGCGAAAAGGCCGACAACGCCCACGCCGAGTTCGCCGACCCCAACTCCGAGTTCCTCGGCATCCTCAGGCTCTGGCAGGCCCACCACGCCGCCCACGAGGAGCTCACCCAGTCCAAGCTCCGCGACTGGTGCGAGCGCCGGTACCTGGCCTTCCTGCGCATGCGCGAATGGCGCGAGCTGCACCGCCAGCTGCTGTTGGCCTGCGAGGAGCTGTGGCCCGCGACGAACCAAATGAACCAGGTTCATTTGCCTGCGAAGGGTTCGGCGCCGCGCCCGCCATCCCGCCGGGCAAATGAACCTGGTTCATTTGATTCGCTGTTGCATCGGGCTTTGATTGCGGGGTTGCCGACGCAGGTGGGGCATCGCAGCGAGAAGGGGCTTTACGACGCGCCGCGGCAGCGCAGGTTCTCGCTGTTCCCGGGGTCTTCGCTGAGCAAGCTGCCGCCCGCGTGGGTGCTGGTGGCAACGCTGCTCGATACGCAGAAGGTCTGGGGCATGACCGCGGCGCGCATCGAGCCCGACTGGGTGATCGCCGAGCTGCCGCACCTGCTGGCGCGCAAGCACTTCGACCCGCACTGGTCGCGGCGCCAGGGCCGGGTCATCGGCAGCGAGCAGGTGTCCCTCTTCGGCCTGGTGCTCGCGCCGAAGAAGCCCGTGCACTACGGCGGCCTGTACCCGGCCGAGTCGCGCGAGATCTTCGTGCGCCAGGGCCTGGTGCCGGGCGAGGTGGACACCCGCAGCCCCTTCCTGAAGCGCAACCTCGCCACGCTGGAGAAGGCGCGCGAGGAAGAGGCCAAGCTGCGCCGCGCCGGCCTGGTCGCCGACGAGGACTGGCAGGCGCGCTGGTACCTCGACCGCCTGCCGCCGGAGCTCAACTCGGTCGCCGGCCTCGACAGCTGGTACGGCAAGCTGCCGCCCGAACAGAAGAAATCGCTGGAATGGTCGCTGGCCGACCTGCTGCCGGGCGAGGGCAGCGAGGCCGAACGCTTCCCGAAGTACTTCGCGCTGGGCGATGCACGGCTGGCGCTCCACTACCGCTTCGAGCCCGGCCACGCCGAGGACGGCGTCACCCTCGACCTGCCGCTGCACCTGCTGATGGCGCTCGACCCGACGCGCCTGGGCTGGCTGGTGCCGGGACTGGTGGAGGAAAAGGCCACCGCGTTGATCCGCGGTTTGCCCAAGGCGCTGCGCCGCAACTACGTACCCGCGCCCGATTTCGCCCGCGCCTTCGCCGAGGCGCACCCGAAGCCGGAAGCCGACAGCCTTCCGGGCAGCCTCGCGCGCTTCCTCACCCGCGCCACCGGCGCACCCGTGACGGCGCTCGATTTCGACGAGGCTGCGCTCGACGCCCACCTGCGCATGAACCTGCGGCTCGCCGAGCGCGACGGCCGCGTACTGGCCCAGTCGCGCGACCTGGCGCAGCTCCGCGCCCGCTTCGGCAGCGACGCCGAGCGCGCCTTCGCCGAGCGCGCCGGCGAAGACCTGGCCCGCGACGGCCTCACCGCCTTCCCCGACGCCCCGGTGCCGCGCGAAGTGCCCGGCGCCGCCGGCGTGCCGGCCTACCCGGCGCTGGTGGACCAGGGCGAGACGGTGGCCCTCAGCGTGTTCGCCGACCCGCAGGAGGCCGCGCGCGAACACGACGGGGGTGTCCGCCGCCTGGCCACGCTCGCCCTGGCCGACAAACTGCGCCAGGCCCGCAAGCAGCTGCCGGTGTCGCCCAAGCTCGCACTGCTTTACGCCGCCATCGAAGGCTTCACCCAGGCGCCGGGCCAGGCGCCCGCGCATGAACACCTGCGCACCGATCTCGCGCAGGCCGCGCTGAACGCCGTGCTCGAGGGCGACTTCGCCGGCGTGCGCGACGCCGATGCCTTCCGCCGCGTGCTGGACGCCGCCGGCAGGCGCCTGTTCGCCGAGGCCATGTCGCGCCTGCAGCTGGCTGAAGCCATCCTCGGCGGCGTCGCCGAAATCAAGCCCCGGCTGGAGTCGCCGCTGCTGGGCTGGGCCAGCGGCAACCTCGATGACCTGAAGGCGCAGCTGGCGGGCCTGGTGCCGCCGGGCTTCCTGCGCGACACGCCGGCCGGCCTGCTGGCGGAGTACCCGCGCTACCTCAAGGCCCTGTCGCTGCGCGCCGAGCGCGCCCTGCGCGACCCGCAGCGCGACCAGGCCCGCATGCTAGAACTCAAGCCCTTCCACGATGCGCTGCTGGCCGCGCGCCGCAGCGGCCGCGAGCGCGAGCCGGCCTGGCAGGCGCTGCGCTGGGACCTCGAGGAATTGCGGGTCTCGGTGTTCGCGCAGGAGCTCGGCACCAAGCGCCAGGTCTCCGCCAAGCGCCTCGCGCGCCAGCTGGAGGCCCTTACTCGACCCGCCTGACCTTGGCGCGAGCGTTGAATCCCTCGATGCGCAGACTCCAGGAACCGAAGGCTGCCGGGGAGATGGTAGCCACGGGGTTGTCCACGTTCACCGCCAGCGCGCCCGAGACCTGGATGATGCGCCAGCGCTGGCCGTTCTCCAGCGTGATCACCTCGCCCGGGGCGCTCCAGCCGCGGAAGTTGCCGGGGATGCGCGAGACGATGTCGGTGTCGTCGGCGGCCGCGACCTGACGCAGGCCGCGACGGTCTTCGGACGCGGCGGCGGGTGCAGGCGCCGCATCCCGGGCGGCCAGCCAGGCGTCCAGGCGCGCCAGTTCCTCGGCGCTGAGTTTGTGCAGGCCGGCGGCCCGGAACTCCGCCTCCGACATTCGCTGGCGCAGCGGCGCGGTGTCGGCGGCGTGGACCGAAGACACCACCAATAGCAGGCAAGCAAGCAAAAGGCGCATGGCGGGGATTCCTTGGCTGGTTAGACTGTGCGGGACTCCCCCGGATTCTAGCCTTGACGCCGTCCCGCGCCACTCCCCGCCTCCACGACTGGCTTGCCGGCCATGCTGCCCCGGCGCCGCTGCTGTCCGCGCTGCAGGCCGCCGCGGCCACGCTGCCGCATGCGCCCGAGGAAACGCTGGCCGTGCACGTGCTCGCCGTGCTGCAGCCGCTGCGCGCCGATCCCGAAGTGCTGGCGGCCGCCGCGCTGCACCTGTGGCCCGCGCTGCGCGCCGCCGTCGCGCACGATGTGCTGGGGCCGCGCGTCCCGCCGCTGCT
>NZ_JALHQI010000004.1 GCF_022842045.1 Arenimonas sp.
GCCGCGCCCGGCCAGCCCTTCGCCGACGCGCTGCGCTTCGCCTGCGCCTTCGCCGCCCTGTCCACCGAACGCCCGGGCGCCGCGCTGGCGATGCCGGCGCGGGCCGACGTCGCGACACGCTTCGGCGCCTGAGACCGACGCCCGCAGCACGGGACGGCTAGAATGCCGCCCCATGCAGATCGGCCCCTACCGCATCGAACCGCGCGTGGTGCTGGCCCCGATGGCCGGCGTCACCGACAAGCCCTTCCGGATGCTGTGCAAGCGCCTGGGCGCGGGGCTGTGCGTGTCGGAGATGACCATCTCCGACCCGAAGTTCTGGCACACCAACAAGTCGCTGCACCGCATGGACCACGCCGGCGAGCCCGACCCGATCAGCGTTCAGATCGCCGGCACCGACCCGGCGATGCTGGCCGAGGCCGCGCGCTACAACGTCGACCACGGCGCCCAGCTGATCGACATCAACATGGGCTGCCCCGCCAAGAAGGTGTGCAACACCTGGGCCGGCTCGGCGCTGATGCGCGACGAACCGCTGGTGGCGCGCATCCTGTCAGCCGTGGTCGCCGCGGTGGACGTGCCGGTGACGCTGAAGATCCGCACCGGCTGGGCCGCCGACCAGAAGAACGCGCTCACCATCGCGCGCATCGCCGAGGACAGCGGCATCGCCTCGCTGGCGGTGCACGGCCGCACCCGCGACCAGCACTACACCGGGCACGCCGAGTACGACACCATCGCCGCGGTGAAGGCCGCACTGCGCATCCCGGTGCTGGCCAACGGCGACATCGATTCACCGGAGAAAGCCGCCTTCGTGCTGCGCCACACTGGCGCCGACGCGGTGATGATCGGCCGCGCCGCGCAGGGCCGGCCCTGGATATTCCGCGAAGTCGCGCACTACCTTGCCACCGGCGAGAAGCTGGCCGAGCCCTCGCTGCAGGAAGTGCGCGACGTGCTGCTGGGCCACCTCGCGCACCTGCACGCGTTCTATGGCGAGGTCGCGGGCGTGCGCATCGCGCGCAAGCACCTGGGCTGGTACGCGAAGGACCGCCCCGAGAACGCCGCCTTCCGCGCGGTGGTCAATCGCGCCGAAGATGCGGATGCGCAGCTGCGGCTGACGCGCGAATACTTCGACGCGCTGGTGGCGGGCGTGGCCTGGGACGCCGCGGCCGCGGCGTAAGGAATCTCCTGCGGTCCACCGGGCAAGGCCGGTCTTCGCGCCACGCTGCGTTCATAGGAAGGCGCACGATCGCGACGGGCGCATCCCCTGTTCGCCACCCCCGGAGCCTTCCCATGACCCCGCACTCCCCCGTTGTTTCGCCGACGGCCAAACGGTCGTCCCTGCGGCGCCTGCTGTTCGCCGCCACGCTGTTCCTCGTCGCCAGCGCCCCCGCGCTGGCCGCGGACTGGGTCGCGCGCCACGGCCTCACGCCCGCGCAGTACCAATCCGCGTTTGAAGAATTCACCGGCAAGGGCTTCCGCCTGGTATCGGTGAGCGGCTATGACGGCGGCCGCGGCCAGGCCCGCTACGCCGCGGTCTGGAAGAAGCAGGCCGGCCCGGCCTGGGCCGCGCGCCACGGCATGAGCGCCGAGCAGTACCAGGCCGCATTCAACAGCTTCAACCAGCAGGGCTACCGACTCACCTACGTCAACGGTTACGCGGTTGGCGACACCGCGCAGTACGCCGCCATCTGGACCAAGACCGGCGGCCCCGCCATGGCCGCGCGCCACGGCCTCACCGCGGCGCAGTACCAGGCCGCGGTGACCGAGCTTTCCGGCCAGGGCTACGCGCTCAAGCACGTCAGCGCCTACACCGTCGGCAACGCGCCGCGCTTCGCCGCGATCTTCGAGAAGGGCGGCCCGGCCTGGGTCGCGCGCCATGGCCTGACGTCGGCGCAGTACCAGGCGGCGTTCAACGAATTCACCCGCCAGGGCTACCGGCTGGGCGTGGCCAGCGGCTACCGCGACGGCGGCAGCGACCGCTACGCCGCGGTCTGGACCAAGACTGGCGGTCCGCAGTGGTCGGCCCGCCACGGCACGCCGGCGGCGCACTACCAGGCCGTCTTCGACAACCACCGCTACCAGTCGTGGGAACCGGACTACGTCGAGGCCTTCAATGGCGCCGACGGCGTGCGCTTCAACACGATCTGGCGCAACACCACCTTCTCCGCCAAGGACCTGAAGCTGATCGAGGACAAAGCCCGCGCCTACATGCGCGCCAACGACATGCCGGGGCTCTCGATCGCGGTGATGCGCAACGACAAGCTCGTGTATGCAGCCGGCTTCGGCGTGGCCGACAAGGACAGCGGCATGCCGGTCAGCCCGATGCATCGCTTCCGCGTCGCCAGCGTGTCCAAGCCGATCACCCACGTGGCCATCGTCAACCTCGACAACACCACCTCGCTGGGCCTGAACGACCGCGTTTTCGGCGCCAACAGCATCCTGGGCGGCACCTACGCCACGCCGGCCTCCAACCCGGACATCGAGGACATCACGGTCGACCACCTGATCCGCCACCGCGCCGGCTTCCGCCGCATCAACAGCAACGGCAACGGCAGCGACCCGATGTTCGCCTACACCGGCACCGACCACGACGGCCTGATCAACTGGGCGCTGGAGAACTACCCGCTCGGCTACACCCCCGGCACCACCCCCGCCGGCCTGACCGGCCAGGACATGTACTCGAACTTCGGCTACTGCCTGTTGGGCCGGGTGATCGAGGCGCGGTCGGGCAAGTCCTACGAGGCCTACGTGCGCGACGCCCTGCTCAAGCCCGCCGGCGCCGGCGATATCGTGATCGGCGGCGACAAGCTGGCCGACCGCAAGCCTGGCGAGGTGGTCTACTACGGCAGCGGCGCCTACTCCAGCGTCAAGCCGCAGCGCTTCGACTCGCACGGCGGCTGGATCGCGCGGCCGATGGACCTGCTGCGCTTCATGCGCCACACGCGCGGCATCCTGGCGCCGTACTACCACAACGGCGAAATGAGCGGCACGACCGCGACTTACGACCAGCGTGCCGGCGGCTTCGGCCTGGTGGCCGTCAGCAATTCCAATAACGGCAGCACCGCGCAGATGAAGGCGATGATGGATTCGATCGCCGACGACGTGGACAACTGGCCGGCGATCGATCTGTTCTGACGCCGCACCGGCACGAAGCGCGCGGCCCCGGGGGCTAGCGCGCTGCCTGGGTCGCCGCCCCGTCCGCTTCGGGCGCGGGCGGCGCCTCCCAGATACGGTTCCACATCTGCGACAGCCTGCGGCTGGCTTCCCATGGCCAGCTGATCTGCTGCGGCGGGATTTCGCGCCAGCCCAGGCCTTCGCGCTCGGCCACCACGAAGCGGAAGGTGTAGTCGGGCTCGGCGCCCATGCGAAGGTCGCTGAGTACCAGCTGGCGATCGCGCACCTCGGCCTTCATGTAGCCATGGTTGAACCACTGGAGTCGCCGCACGGCCGCGTAGTCGCCGACGCGTGCGAGCGTCTGGGTGTCGGACGGATGCGCCCGGAACACCATCGGCCCCGAATCCGCCACCAGCGAGCGCTCGCCTTCCAGGAAGCCCTCCGGCGTCATCACCACCACCCGCCACAGCAGCGTGTTGAACGGCATCGGCACCGAGAATCGCGGCGCATCCTGCAGGCCCAGCGTCGCCAGCGTGCGTTCGGCCTGCCGATCCACCAGCCACTTCGCCGTGAGCGACCAGCCGATGTAGGAAGTGCTGAGCGCCAGCCCGACCACCAGCGCCCTGCGCGCCGCGTCACGCTCGCGCCAGGACCAGGCCAGCACGCAGGCCACCAGCAGCGGCAGGGTGTACAGCGGGTCGATGATGAACAGGCTCGACCACATCGCCGGCGACACCGGCACCGGCCACCACAGCTGCGTGCCGTAAACGGTGAAGGCATCGAGCACCGGATGCGTGACCAGGGCCAGTGCGATCGCCGCGAACCAGCGCCCGGGCGATTCGGCCACCCGCCCGCCCAGCGCGCGGAACCCGGCCCAGATCAAGAAGGCCAGCGGCAGCAGGACGAACAGCGAGTGCGAGGGCCCGCGGTGCCAGGTCATCATCGCCACCGGGTCCAGGTCCATCGGCAGCATCACGAAGCTGTCGAGGTCGGGCAGCGTGCCCAGCGCCGCACCAG
Organism: Arenimonas sp.; assembly: GCF_022842045.1. GTDB lineage: Bacteria > Pseudomonadota > Gammaproteobacteria > Xanthomonadales > Xanthomonadaceae > Arenimonas. The sequence continues at coordinate 4,126 of NZ_JALHQI010000004.1, forward strand.
CCAGCAGCGCGGCGCGGCGATGGCCGGCGGGGGCGACGGCGGCCGCAAGCGCGCCGCCGAGGACGATCTGCGAAAGGGAGTCCATGGCCGGATGCTAATCGACCGGCGAGTCGCCGTGGCGTGATGCGGCGATGACGGCCAGGCCCCGGGCGCCGATCCTTCGCGTGTTGGTTCCAGCGCCGCCTTGCCTTGGCGCCGATCGCTGCCGCGGGCCCGTCAGGCCGCCTGGGCCAAAGCCAGCCGCCGCGTCGGCGCGCGCGCCGGCAACCGCGCCAGCTCGGTGCCATCGTGGCGCAGCAGCACCAGGCTGCCGTCCGCATCTTCCGCCAGCGCCGTCAGGCTCTCGACCCAATCGCCGTCGTTGCCGTAGACCAGCCCGTCCACCTCGCGCAGCGCCGCGCGGTGGATGTGCCCGCACAGCACGCCGTCGAGGCCGCGCCGGCGGGCATCGTCCAGCCCCGCCTGCACGAAGCGGGCGATGTAGCGCTCGGCCGCCCCGCTCTGCCGCTTAAGGAAATCGGCCAGCGACCAGTAGCGCAGCCCGAACCGGCGCCGCGCCCGGTTGGTCACGCGGTTGCCGGCCAGGATGCGGTCGTAGAGCCAGTCGCCGAAGCGCTCCTGGAAGCCGCCGAAGTGGGTGACCGCGTCGTAGTCGTCGCCGTGCGTCACCAGCAGCCGGCGGCCGTCGGCCAGCTGGTGGATGGCGCGACGGCGTACCTGCATCGCCGGCAGCATCAGCCCGCAAAAACGGCGGATCGGGCGGTCGTGGTTGCCCGGCACGTAGATCAGTTCGGTGCCGGCGCGCGCCAGTTCGTGCAGCGCCTCCACCACCCGGTTCTGGTCGGCGCCCCAGGCGGCGCGGCGCTGGGCCATCCACCACAGGTCCACGATGTCGCCCACCAGGTACAGGCGCCGCGTGCTCAGCCCGTCGAGGAAGGTCGCCAGCTCGGCCGCGTGGCAATTGCGCGAACCCAGGTGCACGTCGGAGAGGAAGACCGCGCGCTGCCGGCGCGTCGCGGCGGCCATCACGCCGCCTCGCCCGCCGCCAGCGCCGCGGGCACGGGGCCAAGGTAGCGCTCGCGCTTGCGCGGCCGGACCCGCGCCAGGTCCACCTCCACCAGCCCGTCCACCGCATTGTTGAAGGCCGGGTCCACGCCGAAGGCCAGGAAGCGCGCGCCGCCGGGCTCGCACAGTTCGGTGTATTGCTTGTAGAGCGTGGGCACCCGCGCGCCCAGCGCACCGAGGTTGGCCTTGAGCACGCGGAAGGCATCCTCGGCGCCCAGCTCGCCCCAGGCCGGCGGCGCGGCCAGGAAACGGAACGGCCGGTTCGCCACCACTTCGCCGCGGTGGCCGCCGAAGTAGCGGTCGTAGTAGGCCACCAGCTGCTCGCGCGCCGCGATCGGCAGCTCGGCGCTGATCGTCACCGGCCCGAACAGGTAGCGCACGCCGGGATGCGCGCGCAGGTAGGCGCCGATGCCCAGCCACAGGTAGTCGAGGCTGCGCGTGCCCTGGTAGGCCGGCGCCACGAAGCTGCGGCCCAGCTCCATGCCCTGCGCCAGCCGCGGCAGCAGTTCGCACGGGTAGCGGAACAGGGACGCGGTGTAGAACCCCTCGCGGCCGCGCTCGGCCAGCACCTGCTCGCCGTGGGCGATGCGGTAGGCGCCGGCGATCTCCAGTGCCTCCGGGTCCCACAGCACCAGGTGGTCGTACCAGCTGTCGTAAGCGTCGAGGTCGAGCTTGCGGCCGGTGCCTTCGCCCGCCGCGCGGAAGGTCAGTTCGCGCAGGCGGCCGATCTCGCGCAGCAGCGGCGAGTCGGTGGCGAGGCGGCCGGCGTGGATGCGCTTGCCGTCGGGCGTGCTGCCCAGCAGCGGCAGCTTCGCCAGCTCCGCCACCAGCGACCGGCGGTTGACCGCGTGCACCAGCGGCTCGGGCCCTCGGGCGGCGGCCTCGCGGCGCGAGCCGATGGCATACAGGGCCTGCCGCACCGAGGCCAGCGCGTTCGCCGGCGGCTGGTCGTCCCTGATCTGCAGCGGCCGGCCAATGCGCAGCGCGATGCGGCTGCCGCGGCGGGCGAACAGCTCGCGCGGCAACAGGGCCGTGCCCGCCGGCCTGAACAACGCCGATGCGCCGTAGAACAGCGCAGAATTGCGCGCCCCGATCCGCACCGGCAGCACCGGTGCCCCGCTCGCCTTCGCGAAATGCAGGAAGCCCTTGCGCCAGCGCCCGTCGCGCACGCCCTGCAGCCCCAGGCGCGAGACTTCGCCGGCCGGGAACACGATCACGCATTCCTCCCGCGCCAGCGCCGCGTCCACCGCGGCCAGGCTGTCGGCGTCGGGCTTGCCGCCCAGGATGCGCAGCGGCAGCAGCAGGTCGCGCAGCGGCTCGACCGCGCCCAGGAAATCATTGGCCAGGATGCGCACGTCGCGGCGAATGCCCGTGACCAGGTGCAGCAGCGCCAGCGCGTCCAGCGCGCCCGACGGGTGGTTGGCGACGATCAGCAGTCGCCCGGCTTGCGGGATGCGCTCGCGCTCGACCTGGTCGACGGTGTAGCGGACCTGCAGGTGGTCCAGCGCCGCCTCGACGAAAGCGCGGCCGCGCAGGTGGGCGTTGTCGGCCAGGAAGCGTTCCGCTTCGTCCAGCCCGGACCACTTGCCCAGTCCCCGCACCAGCGGACGTGCCAGCTTGCCCGGCGGGCCCTCGAACCACTTCGGATAGCGTTCGGCCAGGCGACGCTCGAGCTCGATCATGGGCAGCCCCCGTGCTTGCGACGGCGGCAGCTTGGCGCCCGCGCCTGACAGCCCGGTGAAACCTCGGCGTCAGCGGGGTGACAGCCGGCTTAACCGGGAGGCAACATGGCCGGGCGCAGGATGCACCCCGGGGCCCGGGCGTGTATCATGCCCGCCCCCACCCATCCTTTCATCTCAATCAAGGGATATAAGCGACGATGTCCAGCTACCTCTTCACCTCCGAGTCGGTCTCCGAAGGCCACCCGGACAAGATGGCCGACCAGATTTCCGATGCGGTGCTGGACGCGATCCTCGCCCAGGACCCGAAGGCCCGCGTCGCCTGCGAAACGCTGGTGAAGACCGGCGCCGCCATCGTCGCCGGCGAGATCACCACCAGCGCCTGGGTGGACATCGAAGCCCTGGCCCGCGGCGTCATCAACGACATCGGCTACGACAACTCGAACGTCGGCTTCGACGGCCACACCTGCGCCATCGTCAACATGATCGGCAAGCAGTCGCCCGACATCAACCAGGGCGTGGACCGCAAGAAGCCGGAAGAACAGGGCGCGGGCGACCAGGGCCTGATGTTCGGCTACGCCTGCAACGAGGCGCCGGAGTACATGCCGGCCGCCATCTATTACGCGCACCGCCTGGTCGAGCAGCAGGCCAAGGTCCGCAAGGCCGGCAAGCTCAAGTGGCTGCGCCCGGACGCCAAGAGCCAGGTCACCCTGCGCTACGAGAACGACAAGATCGTCGGCCTCGACGCCGTGGTGCTGTCCACGCAGCACGACCCGAACGTCAAGCACAAGGACATCGTCGCCGGCGTCATGAAGCACATCCTCGAGCCCGTGCTGCCGAAGGCGTGGCTGAAGGCGCTGCCGAAGTCGAAGATCCACATCAACCCGACCGGCAACTTCGTGATCGGCGGCCCGGTGGGCGACGCCGGCCTGACCGGCCGCAAGATCATCGTCGACACCTACGGCGGCATGGCCCGCCACGGCGGCGGCGCGTTCTCGGGCAAGGATCCGTCCAAGGTCGACCGTTCGGCCGCCTACGCCGCGCGCTACGTGGCCAAGAACATCGTGGCCGCCGGCCTGGCCGACAAGTGCGAAGTGCAGGTCTCGTACGCGATTGGCGTGGCCGAGCCGACCTCGATCTCGGTCACCACCTTCGGCACCGGCAAGATCGGCGACGACAAGATCGAGAAGCTGATCCGCAGCCACTTCGACCTGCGCCCGTACGGCATCACCAAGATGCTGGACCTGCTGCACCCGATCTACCGCCTCACCGCCAGCTACGGCCACTTCGGCCGCAAGCCGTTCCAGGTGACCTACACCGACGGCAAGGGCAAGAAGCACACCGCCACCGCCTTCTCGTGGGAGAAGACGGACAAGGCCGACGCCCTGCGCAAGGCCGCCGGCCTGGACAAGCCGGCCACCGCCAAGAAAAAGAAGTAACCGCTTCGCTCCCTCTCCCGCTCGCGGGAGAGGGCCGGGGAGAGGGAAACCGGGCCGCGAAAGCGGCCCGTCTTGCATTCACGCCATCGAATGCAGCCCGATCACATTGCCCTCGGTGTCCCGCACCAGCGCGCAAAACCCATGCTCGCCGATGGGCATCTTCGCCTGCACCAGCGCACCGCCCGCGGCCACGGCGCGCGCCGCCTGCACCCCGCAGTCCTCGCAGCCAAAGTAGACCAGCGTGCCGCCCGCGCCAGGGCTGAAGCCTTCCTGCTTCACCAGCATGCCGCCCGAGCCGTAGCCGGTCATGCCGTTCTCCCGATCCATCGGGAACATCCACATGTCCATCTCCATACCGGGAGTCGGCGAGGGCATGTGCCCGAGCCTGCAGTCGAACACCGCTTCGTAGAACGCCTTCGCACGCGCCATGTCGGCCACGTAGATTTCGAAATGCACCACCGGGTTGCTGCTCATGGGCACCTCCTGGGGTATGTCGCCAGTGCCGCGCCATTCTGGCATCTTGCCGGCATGGTCGAAGCCCCGCGCCCCGACGCCCGCCGCCCCCTGGCCACCCGCGACGCCGGCTGGGCCCGGGGGCTGGCCGCCGCGCTGGCGCGGGCCCGGGTCAGCCCCGACCTCATCTCGGCCATCAGCATCCCGGTCGCCGTGGCCGGCGCCGCCGCCCTGCTCTGGCTGCCGGCGCCCTGGGGTCCGGTGCTGTGCGCCGTGGCCGTGCAGCTGCGCCTGCTGTGCAACCTGCTCGACGGCATGGTGGCGGTGGAAGGCGGGCTGGGCGGCCCGACCGGCCCGCTGTGGAACGAAGTCCCGGACCGGGTCGCCGATTCGCTCTTCATCGTTGCCCTGGGCATGGCCGCCGGCGAGCCCGTCCTGGGCTGGGCTGGCGCGCTGTTGGCGGCACTGACGGCCTACGTCCGCACCACGGGCGGTGCGCTGGGCTTCGCCCAGGACTTCAGCGGCGTGCAGTCGAAGCCGCGCCGCATGTTCGTCATGACGATCGGCTGCCTGGTGGCCGCGGCCGCGCCGGGGTGGGACGACGCCGCGCGGGCGCTGGACGTGGCGGCCTGGACGATCGCCGTGGGCTCGGCACTGACCTGCCTGACGCGGTTGCAGGGGCTGGCCCGCCAGCTGCGCGAACGCGCCGCGGCGACCCGGGATGGCGCCTGATGCTGGGCACGCCGCTGATCCTGCTGCTGCGCGGCCTGGTGGGCGCGCGCTCGCATTGGGTCGGATGCCAGCCGCTCACCACCACCCGCATCTACTTCGCCAACCACACCAGCCACCTCGACACCCCGGTACTGTGGTCGGCGCTGCCGGGCTTCCTGCGCCGCCGGACCCGGCCCGTGGCCGCCAGGGATTACTGGGGCAAACCGGGGTTGCGAAAGTGGTTCGCCGACAGCACCTTCCGCGCCCTTCTGATCGACCGCGAGCGCGGCGATCCCGACAGCGACCCGCTGGCACCGCTCAGCGACGCGCTGAACCACGGCGATTCGCTGATCCTGTTTCCCGAAGGCACCCGCCGCGGCGATCGCCTGCCGGCGCCGTTCAAGAGTGGCCTTTACCACCTGGCGATGCGCCATCCCGAGGTGGAGCTGGTGCCGGTGTACCTGGAAAACCTCTACCGCAGCATGCCCAAGGGCGCCCATGTGCCCGTGCCGCTGACCTGCGCGGTGCGCTTCGGCGCGCCGCTCGCCCGGATGCCGGATGAAAACAAGGCCGCTTTCCTCGAGCGTGCGCGCAGCGCCGTGGTGGCCCTGGCATGAAGCCCCGCCCCTTCCGGACTAACGCATGGACACGCTGACCGCCTGGTTCGACACACCGCTGCGCCAACTGTTCGGCGGCGTGCTGGCCTTGCTGGTGCTGGCCTCGTTGATCGGCGGGGCGCTGGCCTTGCGCAGCCGGGGCAAGCCCAGCGCCACCATCACCAACCTCAACCAGCGCATCGCCGCCTGGTGGTGGATGGTGGGCGTGCTGGCGGCCTGCTTCTGGCTGGGCGCGGGCGCGACGGTGCTGCTGTTCGGCTTCGCCTCGCTGGTGGCGCTGCGCGAGTTCGTCACGCTCACGCCCACCCGCGCCGGCGACCACTGGTCGCTGGTGGCGGCGTTCTACCTGCTGCTGCCCATCCAGTACTGGCTGATCTGGACCGACTGGTACGGCCTGTTCGCGATCTTCCTGCCGGTGTACGGCATGTTGCTGCTGCCGGTGCTGGCCGCGTTCCAGGGCGATACCGAACACTTCCTGGAGCGCACGACCAAGGTGCAGTGGGGCGTGCTGATCTGCGTGTATTTCATCAGCTACGCCCCGGCCCTGCTGCTGATCGAACTCGGCGACGCCAGCGGCCATGCCAACCTGATGCTGCTGTTCTACCTGCTGCTGGTGGTGCAGATCAGCGACGTGCTGCAGTACGTCTGCGGCAAGCTGTTCGGCCGCACCCCGCTGGCGCCGAAGGTAAGCCCCAGCAAGACCGTGGAAGGCCTTGGCGGCGGCGGCCTGCTGGCCGTGGGCGTCGGCACCGCGCTGTACTGGGCCACGCCCTTCACCCCATGGCAGGCCGCGGGCATGTCGGCGGTGATCGTGCTGGCCGGCTTCCTCGGCGGCCTGGCCCTTTCGGCGGTCAAGCGCAGCCTGGGCGCCAAGGACTGGGGCCAGATGATCGAAGGCCATGGCGGCATGCTCGACCGCCTGGATTCGGTGTGTTTCGCGGCCCCGGTGTTCTTCCACCTGTGCCGGTATTTCTTCCAGGTACCGGTGGCGGACTGACGGCACAGGCCCTTCTGCCGCCCGGCGGGCGCATGATGCATCGCAATGGCGATGCAAGGCCCCGGCCCGCATTCATCCCTCCATCGCGAACTGGCGATACAATGGCGCCCGGTCTGTGAAGACCCGCACCCCCGGCAGCCGCCCCGCGGCCCGCCGGACCCTCCGCCGAGGGGCGCTGCAAGCCCGGTCCGCCAAGCGCGGGCAAGGGATCAGGCTCGGCGTAGGCTCCGTACCAACCGCGCCCGTTAACTTGAGACGGACATCGGGGCTGAAGCCCCTCCCACAGGGGTCCCGGACGTCTCGAATACAACGGAGCTTTTCAATGAACGCTGTCGTGAACCTCAAGAACGACTACAAGGTCGCCGACCTCTCCCTGGCCGACTGGGGCCGCAAGGAAATCGACATCGCCGAGCAGGAAATGCCGGGCCTGATGTCCATCCGCGAGAAGTACGCCGCCGCCAAGCCCCTCAAGGGCGTGCGCGTCACCGGCTCGCTGCACATGACCATCCAGACCGCCGTGCTGATCGAGACCCTGAAGGATCTCGGCGCCGACGTGCGCTGGGCGTCCTGCAACATCTTCTCGACCCAGGACCACGCCGCGGCGGCCATCGCCAAGTCGGGCACCCCGGTGTTCGCCTGGAAGGGCGAGACCCTGGAAGAGTACTGGGACTGCACCCTGGACGCGGTCACCTTCCCGGGCGGCAAGGGCCCGGAGCTGGTGGTCGACGACGGCGGCGACGTCACCCTGCTGATCCACAAGGGCTACGAGCTCGAGAAGGGCGACACCGCCTGGGTCAACTCGCCCTCGGGTTCGCATGAAGAGCAGGTGATCAAGGACCTGCTCAAGCGCGTCGCCAAGGAGCGCCCGGGCTTCTGGACCAACGTGGTGAAGGACTGGAAGGGCGTCTCGGAAGAGACCACCACCGGCGTGCACCGCCTCTACCAGATGCTGGAAGCCGGCAAGCTGCTGGTCCCGGCCATCAACGTCAATGACTCGGTCACCAAGTCCAAGTTCGACAACCTCTACGGCTGCCGCGAGTCGCTGGCCGACGGCCTCAAGCGCGCGATGGACGTGATGCTGGCCGGCAAGGTCGCGGTCGTCTGCGGCTACGGCGACGTCGGCAAGGGCTCGGCCCACTCGCTGCGCGCCTACGGCTGCCGCGTGGTGGTCACCGAGATCGACCCGATCAACGCCCTGCAGGCAGCGATGGAAGGCTTCGAGGTCAACACCGTCGAGAACACCCTGGGCCGCGGCGACATCTACGTCACCACCACCGGCAACAAGGACGTGCTGACGCTCGAGCACATGTCGCAGATGAAGGACCAGGCCATCGTTTGCAACATCGGCCACTTCGACAACGAGATCCAGGTCGATCGCCTGAACAACTCGGACGCGGTGCGCCTGAACATCAAGCCGCAGGTGGACAAGTACACCTTCAAGAACGGCAACGCGATCTTCCTGCTGGCCGAAGGCCGCCTGGTGAACCTGGGCTGCGCCACCGGCCACCCGTCGTTCGTGATGTCGAACTCCTTCGCCAACCAGACCCTGGCGCAGATCGACCTGTGGGCCAACAAGGACAGCTACGAGGCCAAGGTCTACATCCTGCCCAAGAAGCTGGACGAGGAAGTGGCCCGCCTGCACCTCGAGAAGATCGGCGTGAAGCTGACCACCCTGACCGACGACCAGGCCGCGTACCTGGGCGTCTCGAAGGACGGCCCGTACAAGCCGGACCACTACCGCTACTGATCCATCGCTACTGCTTCACAGGAACGGGCGCCCTCGGGCGCCCGTTTCTTTTGGGCTTTTGGGGAGACCGTTGTTCGAACGCGGATCAGATCGGATGGCCGCGGATAAGAGCGGATAAGAAGGGAAATCCATCTTTGTCAGTTCGCAGTGATCCACTGGCGCCGAGGGGTCCACTGAATTGGCTCGATCCGCTTTTGTCCGCGGCCATCCGCTCTGATCCGCGTTCGGACACGTCACCTCCAGTTCGCGTGGGACGACCAGAAGGCCACGCTGCGGCGGTAGCCGGCTCGGTCGAGGGGAACGCCCGAGCCGCCCTCTTCGACGCCGAGGGCATTGCGCATCATGGTGATGGGCACCATCGGGATCTCGTCGGGTTCCATCGTGTACAGGCAGCCAACGATGCCCCAGTCGGCGTCCACCGGCGCGCCCTCCTTCGCCATCTGCTCGCGGCTGTAGAGGATGGGCACGAGGTAGTTGGCGACCGGTGGCTCCAGGCCTTCGAACCAGCGCACCAGCACCGGCAGCTCCTCGCGGGTGCGGGCCTCGTAGGCGCTGCGCAGCTGGTGGCGGTTGGCGTCGGTGATGGGGATCACCGAGCACCGGGTCGAAGTCCAGTTGCGGTGCACGTGCAGCCGGCAGAAGGGCGCGTAGCCGGGGATCACCCGCGCCGGCGCCTCGGCGTTGAGCCGCTCGACGAACTGCGCGGGGGTGATGTCCTGGATGGCCGTGCGGCGGCCGTCGGCCGGGAACAGGCGGGTGCGGGCAAACTCGGTGAGGGCGATGGTCATCCCCGAATTCTCGCAGCAACCGGCGAACCAAATGAATCAAATGAACCAGGTTCATTTGATTCATTTGATTCACCGGTTGTTCCTTTCATCCGGATGGAGCGATATAGTTCGGGCATCCGACCGAGGTGCCCCGATGCCCCAGCTCAGCTTCGAGTTCTACCCGCCCAAGACCGAGGAGCAGCGCCTGCAGCTCGACCGCACGGTGGGCCGCCTCAAGAAGTACGCGCCGCGGTTCGGGTCGGTGACCTTCGGCGCCGGTGGCTCCACGCTGTCCTACACCGGCGAAACGGTGCGGCGGCTGCGCGAGCACCACGGCCTCAACGGCGTGCCGCACCTGAGCTGCGTCGGCGGCACCCGCGATGAGATCCGCCAGCTGCTCGGCGAGTACCAGGCCCTGGGCTGCGACCGCATCGTCGCGCTGCGCGGCGACCTGCCTTCGGGCATGGCCCGGCCCGGCGACCTGCACTACGCCTCCGACCTGGTGCGCTTCATCCGCAGCGAGTTCGGCAGCCATTTCCACATCGAAGTGGGCTGCTACCCCGAGACCCACCCGCAGGCCGAGGACGCCCTGGCCGACCTGCGCCGCTTCAAGGAAAAGGTGGACGCCGGCGCCGACTCCGCGATCACCCAGTACTTCTTCAACGCCGACGCCTATTTCCGCTTCGTCGACGACATCCGCAAGGCCGGCATCGACATCCCGGTGGTCCCCGGCATCATGCCGATCTCCAACTTCACCCAGCTGCGCAGGTTCTCGGAGGCCTGCGGCGCCGAGATCCCGCGCTGGATCGGCAAGCGCATGCAGGCCCACGGCGACGACGTCGAGGCGATCCGCGAGTTCGCGGCCGACGTGGTGGCCGCGATGTGCCGGCGCCTCATCGAGGGCGGCGCGCCCGAGCTGCACTTCTACACCCTGAACCTGGCCAAGCCGACCGAGGCCGTGATCACGCGCTTGGGCTGAGCTTCGCGCTAGGCTTCGGCCATGCGCCGCCTGTTGCCCGCCTTGCTGTTCGCCCTCGCCCTGCCCGCGCCTGCCGCGGCCCAGGGCGTGAAGCGCTGCACTGACGCGCAAGGCAACACCGTGTTCACCGACCGCAGCTGCGCCAGCGTGGACGCCGTGCCCAAGGGCCAGCCCGCGCCGACGCCCGGCGCCTATGCCCCCGGCTTTGCACCCCGCGGCTGCGCCCGCACCGCCGAGGCCCTGCTGCAGGGCGTACGCACGGCGCTCGAGGCCCGCGACGTGAACCGCCTCGCCAGCTTCTACCACTGGCCCGGCACGAGCAGCGCCCGCGGCGTGATGGACGCCCTCGAGGAAATCGCGAACCGGCCCCTGGTCGCGGTGGAGCTGGCCTACCCGGCCAGACCGGCGCCCTTTGAGCCGCAGCGGGAGTTCGGCCCCGACGCTGCTCCGGAGGAGGAACCGGCGCCCGCCGCAGACCCGGGCCCCGCGCCTGCCGCCCCCCGCCCGATCGCCCTGGACGTGCAGCAAATGGCCGGCGACCGCGATGCCGGCAGCCGCAGCACCCGGTTCCAGCTGCACCGAAACGTCGGCTGCTGGTGGCTGTCGCTCTGACGCGGACCCGGGCCTGAACGGATAAACTGCGCGCCTTCCCGCAGGAGTCCGCCATGGCGATGCAGTACCCCGAACACATCTGGCACAACGGCCGCATCAAGCCCTGGGCCGAGGCCACCGTGCACGTCATGGCGCACGGCCTGCACTACGGCTCGTCGGTGTTCGAGGGCATCCGCAGCTATGCCACGCCGAAAGGCCAGGCGATCTTCCGCCTCACCGATCACCTCAAGCGCCTGTACGCCTCGGCCAAGATCTACGACATGGCCATGCCCTACGACGTGCCCACGCTGGCCCAGGCTTGCCGCGACGTCATTACCGCGAACCAGCTCGAGCGCGCCTACCTGCGCCCGATCGCCTACCGCGGCCTCGGCGGTTTCGGCCTGTCGGCCGACACGCCCACCGACCTCGCCATCGCGGCCTGGCACATGGGCCCGTACCTGGGCCCCGACGTGCTGGAAGCCGGCATCGACGCCTGCGTCTCGAGCTGGCAGCGCTTCGCGCCCAACACCATCCCCGCGGGTGCGAAGGCCGGCGGCAACTACCTCAGCGGCCAGCTGGTCGCGCGCGAGGCGCGCCGCCTCGGCTTCGGCGAGGGCATTGCGCTCGCCTCCACCGGCCTGCTCAGCGAAGGCGCCGGCGAGAACCTGTTCCTGGTGATGGACGGCGCCCTGCACACCACGCCGGTCAGCGCCGCCCTGCTCAATGGCATCACCCGCAACACCATCATCACCCTGGCCAAGGCCCGCGGCATCGAGGTCATCGAGCGCGACATCCCGCGCGAATACCTCTACCTGTGCGACGAGCTATTCATGTGCGGCACTGCCGCCGAGATCACCCCGATCCGCTCGGTGGACGGCCGCCAGGTCGGCACCGGCAAGCCGGGGCCGGTGACGCGCCGCGTGCAGGACCTGTATTTCGGGCTGTTCGATGGCCGCACGGCGGATGATCACGGTTGGCTGGAGTACGTTTGATTGCAGATTGGAATACGACCAAGAGCTAGGAGAGAGGAACTAGTGAAGAGGAACTAGGAACCAGTGACAAGCCGCCCGTACTAGTTCCTAGTTCCTCTTCATTAGTTCCTTTCTACTGCTTCCCGGCTCCGAGCTCAGCCTGCCACAAACCTCAACACCGCCACCGCGCCCTGCTCCGGCCGCGGGGCAATCGACACCTGCCAGTCGTAGAGTTCGCACAGGCGGCGGACGATGGAGAGGCCGATGCCGCCGCCCACCGTGCCGCCGGCGCCGGAGCCGCGGTAGCCGCGTTCGAACAGGCGCGCGGCGTCCTCCTCGCTCAGGCCCGGGCCGGTGTCCTCGATGCGCACCTGGTCGGCCTCGACGATGATGCGCACCTCGCCTTCGTTGGTGTACTTGCAGGCGTTGCCGATCAGGTTGCCCAGCGCCACCGACAGCACCGCCTCGGGCGCCTCCACCGCCGCCCACGGGTCGCCCTCCACCACCACGTCCACCGGCTTGCCGCCCAGCTGCGTGCGGCTGGCCTCGGCCAGCTGTTCGCAGAGCCTGAGCAGCAGGGTGTGGCCGACGCCGCGCTCGTTGCGCGAGAGCAGCAGCAGCGCCGTGGTGAGGTCGGTGCTCTGCACCGCCGCGCGCTCGATCCGCTGCAGGCGCTGGCGGGTCTTCTCGGGCAGGTCGGGGTTGGCCAGCAGCAGCTCGGTGGCGCCGCGGATCACCGCCAGCGGCGTGCGCAGCTCGTGGCTGACGTCGGAGTTGAACTCGCGGTCGCGCTTGACCAGCGAGGTCATCTGCTCGGCGTAGTCGTCCAGCACCGCCGCCAGCTGCCCGACCTCGTCGTTGGCGAAGTGCGGCGCCAGCTTGTCGGGCCGCTCGCTGCCGGCCATGCCGCGCATGCGCCGCGCCAGTTCGGTCAGCGGACTGATCACGCGCGAGGAAGACCAGAAGCCAATCACCAGCGACAGCAGCGAGAACAGGAACACCACGCCCACCAGCGCGTAGGACAGCTGCTGCTGGCTGGCCCGCTCCTGGGCGATGTCGTAGCGCAGGAAGAACCAGTACTCGGCCTCCTTCTTCACCGCCAGCTTGTAGGTTCGCGCGCGGCCGTTCGCGTCGCGGTCGGTGATCTCGTGCACGCCATCGGGCAGGTCGCGCCAGTTGAAGGGCACGTTGCCGAAACGTCGGGCGCTGAACACGCTGCCGCTGATCTTCTCGAACGGGATGCCGCCGCTGCCCTCGGGGTCGTACTGCTCGGCGAAATCCTGCACGTTCTGGAACAGCGCCTCGCCGATCAGCTGGTCCTCGAGCCGTTCGCGCAGCAGCACCGTGGCCGCGGCAAACAGCGCCGTCAGCCCGAAGCCGAACAGGAAGAAGGACAGGATGATCCGGCTGCGAAGCCTACGCCGGTAGCGCATGCGGTCAGCCTGCTTCGGGGTCGGCGATCCGGTAGCCGATGCCGTGGCGCGTCTGCACCAGCGCCTTGTCGAAGGGTTTGTCCACCGCGGCGCGCAGGCCGTGGATGTGGACGCGCAGCGAGTCGCTGTCCGGCAGCTCCTCGCCCCAGACCCGGGTCTCGAGCTCCTGGCGCGTCACCACCGAAGGCGAGGCCTCCATCAGCGACTGCAGGATCTTGAGCGCCGTGGGGTTGAGCTGCAGCAGCTTGCCGCCGCGGCGCACCTCGAGCGTATCGAGGTTGTACTCGAGGTCGGCCACCTGCAGGACGCGCGGCTGCGCGGCCTTGCCGCGGCGGGCCAGCACGGCCAGGCGCGCCTCCACTTCCTGCAGCGCGAAGGGCTTGACCAGGTAGTCGTCGGCGCCGGAATCGAAGCCCTCGAGCTTGTTGTCGAGCGAATCGCGCGCGGTGAGCATCAGCACCGGCGTCTGCTTGCGGCCTTCCTGGCGCAGCTTGCGGCAGACCTCCAGGCCGTCCATGCCCGGCAGGTTCAGGTCGAGGACGATCGCGTCGAAGTCGTTGACCACGGCCAGGTGCAGGCCGGTCACGCCATCGGCGGCGTAGTCGACGGTGTGGCCGCGGTCCTCGAGGTAATCCCCCAGGTTCGCGGCGATGTCACGGTTGTCCTCGACCACCAGGATTCGCATGCATTCACTTCTTCAAGGGCAGGCGGCCCTTATGCGCTCGACGGGAGGGGCCGGGGTCGATTCTGCCAGACGCGCCGGGCATTCCAAATCGCGGAAAGAAAAAGGCCCGGGGACGCTCAGATGGCGCCAGCCCGGGCCGAAAGGTTGCTACTGCCCCGATTGCCGTAATCCTTGGATGGTGCGTCTGACGAGGAGTTCCCAGCAGGCTTACCGGCCTCGCAAGGCTAGGCCGGTAGGCATTAAAGAGTCGTTAAATCCGGCTCAGGCTTTGGTTAATTTTCGGCCCTTGGCCGGGGACTTCCGCGGGGCCTTGGGCCGGGGCCGGACCCCGGCGGCCACGAAATCGACGATCGCCCCCGCCACATCCACGCCCGTGGCGCCCTCGATGCCCTCCAAACCGGGGCTGGAGTTCACTTCCAGCACCAATGGACCCCTTTTCGAGCGCAGAAGATCCACGCCTGCAACGCCGAGCCCCATGACACGGGCCGCGCGCAGGGCGGTGGCGATCTCATCCTCGCTGAGCCTGACCGGGCTGGCCTTGCCGCCCCGGTGCAGGTTGGAGCGGAACTCGCCATCCCCCGCCTGGCGCCGCATGGCCGCCACCACCTGGTCGCCAACCACGAAGCAGCGCAGGTCGGCGCCCTTGGCCTCGGCGATGAACTCCTGCACCAGGAAATTCGCGTACAGCCCGCGGAAGGCCTCGACCACGCTGCGCGAAGCGGCGGCGTTTTCGGCCAGGATCACGCCGGCGCCCTGGGTGCCTTCGTTGAGCTTGATCACGTGCGGCGGCTTGCCGAGCATGCCCAGCAGGTCGGTGGTGTCGTCGGGATTGTCGCCGAACACGGTGAGAGGCAGGCCCAGGCCTTCGCCGGCCAGCATCTGGTGGCAGCGCAGCTTGTCGCGCGCGCGCAGGATGGCGTCGGAGCCGTTGGGCGTGTAGGTGCCCATCAGCTCGAACTGGCGCAGCACCGCGCTGCCGTAGCGCGTCACCGAGGCGCCGATGCGCGGGATCACCGCGTCGATGCCGGTCAGCGGCTTGCCCTTGTAGCGCATCAGGAACTGGCCCGGCGCGATCTGCATGTAGCAGCGCAGCGGGTCGAGTACGCGCACGACGTGGCCACGCTGGCGGCCGGCGTCGACCAGGCGCTGGGTCGAGTAGAGCTTGGCGTTGCGGGAAAGGATGGCGAGTTTCACGGCGGGATCAAGCCTTCGGGCGGGTTGCCCTGCAGGAAGGAGCTGGCCGGGTCGACCAGGAAGCGGCCGGCCAGCGCGGTGCGCCCCAGCAGCATGGGGAAGAGCATGTTCCGGCGATGTGTCAGGTTCACTTCCGCCTCCCACTCCAGCCCCGCCATGCGCAGCCGGGTGAGGATGAACGGCCGCTCGGTGACGTGGCCGCCCGAGTCGGTGACGCGGCGGCGGTCGATCACCCGGGCCTGCGCCGGCTGCGGCGCCTGGCCCGGCACGCCGGCGTCTAGCAGGAAGCGCACGTGCTCGGCGCCGTCGCGGTGGAAGGTTTCCTGGTCGAGCACGTGCAGGGCCGAGGAGCGCGCACCGGTGTCGACCTTGGCGCGCACCGCAACGATGCCGAGATCGGGCAGCGACAGCCACTCACGCCAGCCCAGGGGGACGGGGTGCGGCATGTGTCCTCCAGGGGGCTCGGGAAGCCGGGGTGGCGCGGGGCCGGGATGGAGCGGGTGAAGGGAATCGAACCCTCGTCAGTTGCTTGGGAAGCAACAGCTCTACCATTGAGCTACACCCGCGTCTGGCGGCGATTATGGCGACCGCCGCGGGCGCCCGCAACGCGATAAAATCCGGGCCATGCAAATCCAGCTCAATGGCCAGCCCCGCGGCATCGAAGCGGGCACCACCCTCGCCGCCCTGCTCGACGCCGCCGGTTATGCCGGCCGCAAGGTCGCGGTCGAGGTCAACCTCGACGTCGTGCCGCGCAGCCAGCACGCCAGCCACGTGCTGGCCGACGGCGACCGGGTGGAGATCATCCACGCCATCGGCGGCGGCTAGTCCCTCCTACAGGCGTCTCCCACGGTGAATGCGGGATTAAGAAAGGGTTAACGCGGACCCGCAATCGGGCCATAATCCGGGCATGAATCGCCCCGAATCCCCGTCCCCCGCCGATCCGCTGGTGATCGCCGGCAAGACCTACCGCTCGCGCCTGCTCACCGGCACCGGCAAGTTCGCCGACTTCGAGCAGACCCGCCTGGCCACCGAGGCCGCCGGCGCCGAGATCGTCACCGTCGCCATCCGCCGCAGCAACATCGGCCAGGACCCGGGCGCGCCGAACCTGCTCGACGTGCTGCCGCCCGACCGCTACACCCTGCTGCCCAACACCGCCGGCTGCTACACCGCCGACGATGCCGTGCGCACCTGCCGCTTGGCGCGCGAGCTGCTCGACGGCCACCGCCTGGTGAAGCTCGAGGTACTCGGCGACCCGCGCACGCTCTACCCGGACGTGGTGCAGACGATCAAGGCGGCCGAGGTCCTGGTCGCCGAGGGTTTCGAGGTGATGGTCTACACCTCCGACGACCCGATCATCGCCAAGCGCCTCGAGGAAATCGGCTGCGTGGCGGTGATGCCGCTGGCCGCACCGATCGGCTCGGGCCTGGGCGTGCAGAACCGCTGGTCCATCCTCGAGATCGTCGAGAACGCGAAGGTGCCCGTGCTGGTGGACGCCGGCGTCGGCACCGCGTCGGACGCGGCGATCGCGATGGAGCTGGGCTGCGACGGCGTGCTGATGAACACCGCGATCGCCGGCGCGCGCGACCCGGTCCTGATGGCCAGCGCCATGCGCAAGGCGGTCGAGGCCGGCCGCGAGGCCTTCCTGGCCGGCCGCATCCCGAAGAAGCGCAACGCCAACGCCTCCTCGCCGCTCGACGGCCACTTCCTCTGAGGGCGGCGGCGGGATGAGCGACAGCCCCGACCAAGCCGACGCCGCGTCCCGGCACCGCCCGATCCGCAGCTTCGTGCTGCGCCAGGGCCGCCAGACCGAAGCGCAGAAGCGGGCCTTCGACCTGCACTGGCCGGCACTGGGCCTGCCCTACCGCGGCGAGCCGCGCGACTACGACCCGGCGTTTGGCCGCCGCGCCCCGCGCGTGGTCGAAATCGGGTTTGGCAATGGCGAACAGCTGCTGTTCGCCGCCGCCCGCGAAGCCGACCGCGACTTCATCGGCATCGAGGTACACGGCCCGGGCGTCGGCCGCCTGCTCAACGCCGCCGCGGCCGAAAACCTGCGCAACCTGCGCGTGTACCAGCACGACGCGGTCGAAGTGCTGCGCGACGAGGTTGCCCCGGCCTCGCTGGACGAGGTGCGCATTTACTTCCCGGACCCCTGGCACAAGAAGCGGCACCACAAACGGCGGCTGGTGCAGCCGGAGTTCGTGGGCCTGATCTGCGATCGCCTGCGCCCCGGTGGCCTGCTGCACCTGGCCACCGACTGGGAGAACTACGCCGAGCACATGTGGGACGTGCTCGACGCCGAGCCGCGCCTGCGCAACCGCGCCGGCCCGCGCGGCACCGCGCCGCGGCCCGAATGGCGGCGGCAAACGCACTTCGAGACCCGCGGCCTGAAACTCGGCCACGGCGTCTGGGACCTGCTGTACGACCGGACCTAGGGGCGAACGCACGCGCATGGAGACCGGCCTCACCCTCACCCGCGACATGATGCTCGTGCTGGGGCTGGTCGGCTTCACGATCACCATGTTCATGATCGAGCGCATCCGCGCCGACGCAACCGCGCTGGTGGTGCTGGTGACCCTGGGCCTGACCGGGCTGGTGCCGGCCAACCAGCTGTTCAACGGCTTCTCGGGCAACGCGGTGATCAGCGTGATCGCCACCATGATCCTGGGCGCGGGCCTGGACCGCACCGGCGCGCTGAACCGGCTGGCGGTGTGGCTGCTGCGCGTGTCCAAGGGCATGGAGGAGCGGCTGATCTTCCTGACCTCGGCCATGGCCGGCGTGATCTCGGGCTTCATGCAGAACCCGTCGGTGATGGCGCTGTTCCTGCCGGTCGCCTCGCGCGTGTCCAGCCGCTCGGGCATCAGCCTCTCGCGCCTGCTGCTGCCGGTTGGCGCCGCCATCGTGATGGGCGGCGGCCTCACCATGATCGGCAGCTCGCCGCTGATGCTGCTCAACGACCTGCTGGTGGCCGCCAACCGCAACCTGCCCTCGGGCGCCGCCACGCTCGAGCCGCTGCCGATGTTCGGGCCGCTGCCGGTAGGCGTGGCGCTGCTGCTGGTGGGCCTGGCGTACTTCCGCTGGCGCGGGCCGCGCACGCTGGGCAAGGGCGAGGACAAGGGCGTCGCGCCCAGCCGCACGCAGAGCTATTTCGCCAGCGCCTACGGCATCGAGGGCGACGTGTTCGAACTCAGCGTCACCGCCGAAAGCCCGCTGGTCGGCATGTCGGTCGGCGAAGCCGAGGCACAGCGCGACGCGCCCCTGCTGCTGGCGCTGCTCAGCGGCAACGAATCGCGGCTGGCGCCGCCGGCCGACCAGATGATCTGGGTCGGCAGCGTGCTGGGCGTGATGGGCCCGCGCGAGGCGATCCAGGACTATGCGCAGAAGAACCTGCTGCGCATGTCGGCGCGCCTGCGCAACTTCGCCGACCTGTTCAACCCCAGCCGTTCGGGCATTTCCGAGGCGGTGATCCCGCCCACCTCGTCCTTCCTCGGCAAGACCCAGGCCCAGCTGCAGCTGCGCAAGCGCTTCGGCATCAGCCTGCTGGCGATCAACCGCGAGAACCAGGTCTGGCGCGAGGACATCCGGCGCATGCCGCTCAAGGCCGGCGACATGCTGGTATTCCATAGCATCTGGACCGACCTGGCGCAGGCCAGCGAGAGCCGCGACTTCGTGGTCGTCACCGACTACCCCAAGGGCGAGCAGCGGCCGCAGAAATTCTGGTGGGCGCTGGGCGTGTTCGTCGGCGCCATGACGCTGGCGCTGACCACGCTGGTGCCCGTGCCGATCGCGCTGATGACCGGCGCCGCCGCGATGATGCTGGCCGGCGTGCTGAACATGGACGAAGCCTATTCGGCGGTGAGCTGGAAGACCGTGTTCCTGATGGCCTGCCTGATCCCGCTGGGCTGGGCAATGGACTCCACCGGCGCCGCGAGCTGGGTGGCCCAGGTGATCCTCGACCGCATCGGGCCGGACGTGCCGGTGTGGGTGCTGGAGGCCGCGGTCGGGCTGCTGGCCACCGCCTTCACCCTGGTGATCGGCAACGTCGGCGCCACCGTGGTGATGGTGCCGATGGCGATCAACATCGCCCTGGCGGTGGGCGGCAACCCGGTCGCGTTCGCGCTGGTGGTGGCGCTGTCGGCGTCGAACAATTTCCTGAGCGTGTCCAACCCGGTGCTGGCGATGGTGACCGGCCCGGCCGGCTATCGCCCGCGCGACTTGTGGCGCATCGGCGCGCCGCTGACCCTGGTCTACCTGGCTGTCGTGCTGCTGGTGATCAACCTGATGTTCTAGGCCGCGTCCACGGTTACCGCGACGGCGACCAGGGACGCGCCCTTGCACGGGCCGGCGACGCACTCGCCGCGCTCCATCTCGAAGCTGGCGCCGTGCGCGGCGCAAACCAGGCGGCCCTGGTCCACCAGGAAGCGACCCGGCGCCCAGTCCAGGCGACGGCCGGCGTGCGGGCAAACGTTGAGCCAGGCCTTCAGGACGTCGCCGTGGCGGCGCAGCACCAGCGACTGCGGCTCGCCGTCGATCTCGACCTCGGTTTCCGACAGCCCCTCGGGCGGCAGCGCGGGCAGCCGGATTAACGAACCGCTTACACTTTTCACATCCGCCCTCGCCATACTTCGCCTCCCAGCATTCTGCCACGCCCCCTATGCTCTTCCGCGCCCAGCGATTCTTCAGCTACTGCCCCAGCAAGCCCCGCAGCCCGCTGCTCAAGCTGCTGGTGGGCGTGCTCGGCCTGGCCCTGCTGCTGGTGCTGGTCGCCGTCGGGCTGGTGGTGGGCCTGGGCATGCTGCTGTTCGCGGCCGTGCGCCGCCTGATGCGCCCCACGGCCGCCAAGGCCCGCGCCGAGTCCGGCGTGATCGAGGGCGAGTTCGTCGAAGTCCGCAAGACCGGCACGCCGCTCGGCCTGCGCTGAATCCCCGGAATCCGGACCGCCTTCCCGGTCCGCACACGCGTCGCGAAGTTAGACTTGGCCGGTCCTTCCGGAGCCGCGCCATGACCGCCACCGTGATCCCCGTTCCCGCCCCGACCACGCTGCCCGTGCGCGGCAGCGACGCCGTGTTCCCGGTGCGCCGCATCTACTGCGTGGGCCGCAACTTCGCCGACCACGCCAAGGAAATGGGCGCGACGGTGGACCGGGGCAACCCGGTGTTCTTCATGAAGCCCGGCGATGCCGTCGTTGCCGGCGGCGGCCGCGTGCCCTACCCGCCCGGCACCCGCGAGCTGCACCACGAGGTCGAGCTGGTGGTGGCGCTGGGCCGCGACGCCGACGGCGAAACCAGCGTGGCCGACGCGCCGGCGCTGGTGTTCGGCTACGGCGTCGGCCTCGACCTGACGCGCCGCGACCTGCAGGCGAACGCCAAGGCCAAGGGCCTGCCCTGGGACACCGCCAAGGGCTTCGACCACTCCGCGCCCGCCAGCGAACTGGTGCCGGTGGCGGCGGCTGGCGACGTGTTCGCGCGCACGCTGTCGCTGCGGGTCAACGGCGCGCTGCGGCAGCAGGCGCCGCTCGACACCATGGTCTTCACGGTGGCCGAAGTGCTGCACGAACTCTCCAGGCTTTACGCGCTCAAGGCCGGCGACCTGGTCTTCATGGGCACGCCGGCGGGGGTGGCCGCGCTGGTGCCGGGTGACCATTTCCGCGCCGAGGTCGAAGGCCTGCTGGTGCTCGAGGGCGATATCGCCTGAGCGGCGCGTCCGGTGTAGATTCCGGGGGCGGCAACGCCATCCATCGAACGGGGAGAGAACGCATGGGCATGGTTTCGGAGTTCAAGGAATTCGCGATGCGCGGCAACGTGGTCGACCTCGCCGTGGGCGTGGTGATCGGCGCCGCCTTCGGCAAGATCGTCGCCTCGCTGGTCAACGACATCATCATGCCGGCCATCGGTTACGTGGTCGGCGGCGTCAACTTCAGCGACCTGGCCTACGAGCTCAAGCCGGCCAGCGTGGACGCCGCCGGCGCCGAAGTGGCGGCGGTGCTGATCAAGTACGGCGCCTTCATCCAGACCATCGTCGATTTCCTGATCATCGCCGTCGCGATCTTCGTGGCGGTGAAGGTCATCAACTCGCTCAAGCGCAAGGAGGAAGCGGCGCCCGCGGCGCCGGCCGAGCCCAGCGCCGAGGTCAAGCTGCTCACCGAGATCCGCGACGCGCTCAAGCGCTGAGCCTCGTTCCAACCCCCGACGCCGGCCCCCGTGGCCGGCGTCTTGCTGACGGAGACACCGAATGCGCCTTGCCAAGACCCTGCTAGCCTGCGCCCTGCTCGCCGGCCCCGCCCTCGCCAGCGACGCCACCGGGCTCGATGCGGGTGACCTCGCCGTGGCCGAGTCGCTTCGTGAGAAAGCGCTGGCCGGCAGCACCGCCTGGTCGGTGGTCGAATCCTTGACCACCGAAGTCGGCCCGCGCCTGGCCGGCACCGAGGCCGACGCCCGCGGCGTGCGCTGGGCCGAGGCGAAGTTCAAGGCCATGGGTTTTGACAAGGTTTACCTCGAGCCCGTGACCTTCCCCGTCTGGCTGCGCCACCGCGAGCGCGCCGAGGTGCTGGCGCCGTTCCCGCAGCCGCTGGTGATCACCGCGCTCGGCGGCAGCGTCGGCACCGGCGACGCGCCGGTGGATGCGGAGGTGGTGGAGTTCGCCACGCTCGACGCGCTCAAGGCCGCGCCCGAGGGCAGCCTGGCCGGCAAGATCGCCTTCATCTCCAACCGCATGGTCCGCTTCAAGGACGGTCGCGGCTACGGGCCGGCGGTGGGCGCGCGCAGCAATGGCGCAGTCGAAGCGGCGCGAAAGGGCGCCGTGGCCATCGTGATCCGCTCGATCGGCACCAGCAACGACCGCTTCGCCCACACCGGCACCATGCGCTACGTGGCCGACGTTCCTCGCATCCCCGCGGCCGCGCTGTCGAACCCCGACGCCGACCTGCTGGTGAACATGCTGCGCCGCGGCCAGCCGGTGAGCCTGCGCCTGGACATCTCGGCCGAAACCCGCGAGGCCTACACCTCGCACAACGTCATCGGCGAGATCACCGGGCGCGAGCTGCCGGGCGAAGTGGTGACGATCGGCGGCCACCTCGACTCGTGGGACCAGGGCACGGGCGCCATCGACGACGGCGCCGGCGTCGGCATCACGATGGCCGCCGGCGCGCTGATCGGCGAACTGCCGCAGGCCCCGCGCCGCACCATCCGCGTCATCGCCTACGCCAACGAGGAGCAGGGCCTGTACGGCGGCAAGGCTTACGCCGACGCGCGCGAGGCCGCGGGCGAGATCGATGCGCACCAGCTCAGCGCAGAAAGCGACTTCGGCGCAGGCCGGGTCTATGCGCTGCGCGCGGGCGTGGACCCGGCCGCATGGCCGGTGATCGAGAAGATCGGCGAAGTGCTGGCGCCGCTGGGCGTGGCCACCGAGGCCGGCATTGGCGGCCCGGGCCCGGACGTCGGCCCGATCGTGGCCAAGGGCGCCACCTGGGCGCAGCTGGCCCAGGACGGCACCGACTACTTCGACTACCACCACACCCCGAACGACACCCTCGACAAGATCGACCCGAAAGCCCTGGACCAGCAGGTTGCGGCGTACGCCGTCCTGGCTTACCTGGCGGCGGAAACCACCGTCGACTTCGGCCGCGTCCCGGTGAAAACCGCGCCGTGAGTTCTTGCCACGGATGAAGACAAAGGCCGGCCCGCTGCCTAGTCGAGCAGCGGGGTGGCGAGGACGCGGGAGGGACGGCCGAGGAGTTTCTCGGTTTGTTCGCGGAGGTCTTCGCGGGAGACTTCGCGCAGGGGCAGCAGGACCTGCACGAGGTCGTCGAGGTCGCGCTTGCCGCGGGTGGCCTGGCGGATCTCGGCGTCAAGTTCCCGGAACAGCTGCACCGCGCGCGCGGTGCGCGGGCCGTGCGAGCGGTTGGACGAGAGCGACTTGATGCCGCGGCCGTGGTTGGCCATCCAGTCGTGGGCCTTGTCGGCACGCGCCTCGCTGAGCAGGCCGGCGCGGCGCAGCAGCTCGATCGAGTAGAACTCGGCCAGGCCCTCAGCGATCCAGTCATCGTCCTCGGCGCCGCGGATGCGGGTGATGACGTGCGTGAGCTCGTGGGTCAGCGTGCTGGTGCCGTTCTCGCTGATCAGCGGCCGATCGGCGTGCAGGAACAGCGAGCGCGGGCCCGACAGGCCGCCACGCCACATCGGGTCGCCGGCGCTGACGATCAGCAGCTTGCGCGGCACCTCGCCGAAAGCGCGCTTGAATTCCGGCACCAGTGAGTTGAAGAAGGCCAGCATGTCGTTGCGGCGGATCACGTCGCCCTTCGGGCCGGCCACGCTGATTTCGGTGCCCTCGATCACTTCGCGGCGGGTGCCGACCGCGCCGGCGATGATCCAGCCCGTGGGGCGGTCGAAATTGCGCTCCGGGTTCACGATCACGAAGGATTTGCCGTTGTTCGCCCGCAGGAAGGGCGTGTCCACGTTGCTCCAGCCCTTGGGCAGGATGAAGCGCAGCCGGGCGCGCGAATCGGCACCCTTGGTGGCGCTGACCGCCGCGCGCGGGATCAGGTCGTCGCCGCGAACGATCACCCAGTCCTCGGTGATGCGGGCGTCATAGCCGCCGCCACGGCGCTGGTTGTCGATGCGGTAGCGGAAGCGCAGGCGAGAGGCCTTGTCGCGCTCGGGCACCCAGGTCACGGTGTCGCCCTTGCGGGTGATCCCGCCGTCACCGCGCACGTTGGTGTAGCGCGACTCGGGCATGTGCAGGCGCAGGCGACGCGCCGAGCCCTTGCCCGGGGTAATGCGGATGGTCACCGCCGCTTCGCCCGCCGCGGGCAGGAACTGCACGGTGTAGTCGACGTTGTACTCCAGCGCGGCCGCCGCGACGGGCGCGGCGGCGACGGACAGGAGCAGGGACAGCAGCAGTATCAGACGAATTTTCATGCGCGGCAGTATGCCAAGAGCTTGATGAACCAAGGATTCATCCGGCCCGGTGCTGGCGCCACCATTCGCCCAGGAAGACCGCGGTGGCCGCGGCGACGTTGAGGCTTTCGACGGCACCGCTGCCGGGGATGCCCAGGCGCAGCGCCGCGGCCTGGGCCAGCGCGGGATCGAGGCCGGTCTGTTCGGCGCCCATCACCAGCAGCAGGCGGCCGGGCAGCGCGGTGGCGTAGAGCGACTGGCCGCCACGCACCACGGTCGCCACCGCCTGGAATCCGGCCGAGGCCAGCTGGGCCAGGCTGTTGTCGCTGCGTCCCAGGCGCACCAGCGGCACCTGCTCGGCGCCGCCTTCGGCCACGCGCGCGGCGGCGCCGGACAGCGCCAGTGCACCGTCCTTGGGCAGCAGCAGGCCCGCGGCGCCAAAGTGCGCGGCCGAGCGCAGGATGGCGCCGAGGTTGTGCGGGTTGCCGACGCCATCAAGCCAGATCGCCAGCTGCGGGCCGGGCGGCAGCATGCGCAACCACTCCGACAGGTTCTGCTCGGGCGCCGGCACCGCGCCGAACACGACGCCCTCGTGGTGCTCGCTGCCGGAGAGCTTGCGCAGGTCCTCGTCGCCGACGACGGTGTAGCCGAGGCGATGCTGTACACAGTGCGCCAGCACCGCCTTCAACGCCGGGATGCGGGACTCGAGCAGCCACACCTTGCGCAGGTCGCCCGGCCGCCGCGCGAACATCGCCAGGCAGGCATTGAAGCCATGGATCCGCTGCTCCCGCGGCGGCCGCGGCCCCGCGACGCTCCCGCGCAGCAACTCGGCATCGGCCTCGTCCCGCGCCAATTCCTGCGCCGACGGCGGACGCCGCGAACCGCCTGCATGCACCGCCGCTCGCCGACCGGAACCCGCATCCACGGCTGGCCGGCGCGCTCCCGCGTCTGGTGCAGCCGGACCCGGCGCCTGCCGATCACGCTCCCGCTCGCGTTTGTCCCGCGGCTTCCCCGCCGGCGGCCCACGATAAGGAGATTCACCCTGCGGCGGCTTACGGTCAGTCATAGGCTTCGCCCCACCGAGCTGGCAGCAGAAATAAGAAGCCGCCAGTCTACCGGAAGCCCGTAGAAGGAAGCCCCCTTGGTAAGGGGGCGCGCCGAAGGCGCAGGGATCGGAAGCAACGCGACTCGGGGCCCAAGATTCGGAACCGAATCTTGGGGATTTCAGGGCGTCAGCCCGAAATCAGTCCCCCTTGGTAAGGGGGCGCGCCGAAGGCGCAGGGATCGGAAGCAACGCGACTCGGGGCCCAAGATTCGGAACCGAATCTTGGGGATGTCCAGGCGTAAGCCGGGACATCAGGCATGGCCACCCACGGCGGGCGTCTCGGACTCGAGCTCCTCGAGCTTCCGCGCCACCGCCTCCGGCGACCGCGTGTACGGCGCCAGCAGCGCATAGAACGCCGGCACCACGAACAGCGACAGCGCGGTCGAGAACGCCACGCCCGAGATGATCACGATGCCGATGGTGGCGCGGCTGGCCGAGCCCGGACCGGCGGCCACGACCAGCGGCACCGCGCCCATGATGGTTGCGATCGAGGTCATCAGGATCGGCCGCATGCGCACGGCCGCCGACTCCACGATGGCGTTGCGGATGGCCATGCCCTCGTCGCGCAGCTGGTTGGCGAACTCGACGATCAGGATGCCGTTCTTCGCCGCCAGCCCGACCAGCATCACGATGCCGATCTGGCTGAAGAGATTGAGCGAACTGCCGAACAGCCACAGGCCGATCAGCGCGCCCAGCACCGCCAGCGGCACCGTCAGCATGATCACCAGCGGATGCAGGAAGCTTTCGAACTGCGCGGCCAGCACCAGGTACACCACCAGCAGCGCCATAGCCAGCGTGAACAGCACCGCGCTGCCGGCGGTCTGGTACTCGCGCGATTCTCCCTTGTAGTCGATCTGGGCGCGCTCGGGCAGCTCCTCGTCGATCACCTGCTGCACCCAGGCCAGCGCTTCGCCCAGCGTGTAGTCCGGCGCCAGGCCGGCCGAGAGGGTGATCGCGCGCAGGCGGTTGAACCGGTTGAACTGGCCCGGCTCCGCCAGTTCGGTCAGCGTGACCAGGTTGGCGAGCGGGATCAGTTCGCCCGAAGTGGACGAACGCACGTACAGGTTGGCCAGGTCGCTCGGGGAGCCGCGGTCCTCCTGCTGGGCCTGCAGGATCACGTCGTACTCCTCGCCATCCTCGACGTAGGTGGTGACGCGGCGCGAGCCCATCATCGTCTCGAGCGTGCGGCCAACCTCCTGCACCGACACGCCGAGGTCGGCCGCGCGGGCGCGGTCGATCTCCACGCGCAGCTGCGGCCGGGTTTCCTTGTAGTCGGAGTCGGCGCTGAACAGGCGCGGGTTCTCCTCCATGCGCGCCAGCACGCGGTCGCGCCACTCCGCCAACTCGGCGTAGTCCGGGCCGCCCAGCACGATCTGCAGCGGCTGGCCGCCGGAACGGACCAGGCCCGAGCGCACCTGCGGACGCGCGATAACGCCCGGCAGCGAGGCCATGTCGGCGCGGATTTTCTCGACCAGCTCGGCGGTACCGGTGTCGCGCTCGTTCCATGGCTTGAGCAGGGCGATCACCTGGCCGGTGTGCATGTCGCCGCCCGGGCCGAAGCCGCCCGGCACGCGGGTGTTGGCGCGGTCGATCGGCTGGCCCTCGCCGACGTACTTGAACAGCCGCTCCTCGACCTGCTGCATCTGCTTGACGGTGTAGTCGTAACCCGCGCCCTCGGGGCCGACCACCGAGATGAAGAAGGCGCCGCGGTCCTCGGGCGGCGTCAGCTCGACCGGGATCAGCTGCACCATGAACCAGGACAGGCCGAGCGACCCCAGCAGCGCACCGCCCATCAGCAGCGGCCGGCCCACGGTGCGCTCGACCGCGCGGCGGTAGCCGCGACCCAGCGACTCGAGGTGGCCCTGCACCCACTTGTTCAGGCCGCGCGGCGCCTCGTGCGCGCGGATCAGCTTCGAGCACATCATCGGCGTCAGCGTCAGCGCCACGAAGGCCGAGATCAGCACGGCCGCCGCCATCGCCACCGACAGTTCGCGGAACAGCCGGCCGGCGTTGCCCTCGATGAAGCCCACCGGCAGGAAAACCGCCGCCAGCACCGCCGTGGTCGCGATCACCGCGAACGCCACCTGCGCCGTGCCGCGGCGCGCGGCCACCAGCGGCGGCTCGCCCAGGTCGGCGCGGCGCTGCACGTTCTCCAGCACCACGATGGCATCGTCGACCACCAGGCCGATGGAAAGCACCAGGGCCAGCAGCGTCAGCAGGTTGATGGTGAAGCCGAAGGCCCAGAGCGCGATGAACACGG
The DNA here is from genome assembly GCF_022842045.1 of Arenimonas sp. GTDB lineage: Bacteria > Pseudomonadota > Gammaproteobacteria > Xanthomonadales > Xanthomonadaceae > Arenimonas. The sequence continues at coordinate 31,710 of NZ_JALHQI010000004.1, forward strand.
TCATCAGGCAGATTGGCACCGTTACCGCCGGGATCAGCGCGGCGCGCACGCTGCCGAGGAACAGGTAGATCACGATCAGCACCAGGATCACCGCCTCGAACAGGGTCCAATAGACCCGGTCCACGGCGGCGTCGATGAAGATGGTGCTGTCGAAGGCGACGAAGATGTCGGTACCCTGCGGCAAGGTGTCCTGGATCGCCGGCAGCGCTTCCTTCACCGCGCGCGCCACGTCGAGGCTGTTGGCGGTGGAGGTCTTGACCACGCCCAGGCCGATGTTGGGCTGGCCGTTGCCGCGGAAATAGGCGCGGCGCTCCGAGGAAGCCCGCTCGACCTTGGCCACGTCGGCCAGCCGCACCAGGTAGCCGTCGTCGCCCTTGGCCAGGGTCAGCTGGGCGAAGTCCTCGGCCTCGGCGTAGTTGCGCATCACGCGCAGGGTGAAGTCGCGGTCCTGCGACTCGATGCTGCCCGCAGGAAGCTCGACGTTCTCGCGCCGCAGCGCGTTCTCGACGTCGTTGACGGTGAGCCCGCGGGCGGCCAGCGCCTCGCGGTCGAGCCAGACGCGCATCGAGTAGCGCTGCTGGCCACCGACCCGGACCTGGGCCACGCCGTCGATGCTCGACAGGCGGTCGACCACGTAGCGCTCGGCGTAGTCGCTCAGCGCCAGCGTGTCCATGTTCGACGAGTTCATGTTCAGCCAGAGGATGACCTCGGCGTCGGACTCGACCTTCTCGATCTCCGGCGGGTCGGCCTCGGGCGGCATGCGGTCGCCGATGCGGCTGATGGCGTCGCGCACGTCGTTGGCGGCGGCCTCGATGTCGCGCGACAGCGAGAACTCCAGCGTCACCTGCGCCTGGCCGTTGCGGCTGCGCGACTCCACCGTCTCGATGCCCTCGATGCCGGCCACCGCGTCCTCGAGGATCTGCGTGATGCGGGTTTCCACCACCGCCGCCGAAGCGCCGGGGTAGGACACCTCCACCGACACGATCGGCGGGTCGATATTGGGCAGTTCGCGCAGGGTCAGGCGGGTGAAGGCGATCACGCCCAACACCACCAGCAGCAGGCTCATGACGGTCGCGAAGACCGGGCGCTTGATCGAAACGTCGGAGAGGACCATGGGATACCTCGGAGCGCCGTCAGGCGGCCTTGTCGTCGGTGTCGGTGGTGGCCGGGGCCGGGGCGGTCACCTCGCTGACGCGGGCGCCGTCGCGCAGCTTGACCACGCCGTCCACCACGATCCGGTCGCCGGCCGAGAGGCCCTCGACGACCTCCACTTCGCCGCGTCGGCGCTGGCCCAGGGTCACGTAGACCTGCTCGACGCTGCCGTCGTCCTTCATGCGGAACACGTGCGCGCGCTGCGCCACCTGGATCACGGCGATCTCCGGGATCACCAGCGCCTCGCGCTCGGGGCGGAACAGGCGCACGCTGAGCAGCATGCCCGGGCGCAGCTGGCGGTCCGGGTTGGGCAGCTCGGCGCGCACGGTGACGGCACGGGTGACCGGGTCGACGCGCGAGTCGACCGTGGTGACCACGCCGGTGAACTCACGGTCGGGCCACGCGGCGCTGGCGGCGGTGATGACCTGGCCATTGGCCACAGCCGACAGGAAGGCCTCGGGCACGGCGAAGTCGAGCTTGACCACCGAGACGTCGTCGAGGCTGGCGATGGCCGTACCCGGCGTGACCAGGGTGCCGGGGCTGACCTGGCGGAAGCCCAGCACGCCGGCGAAGGGTGCGGTGATCACGCGGTCGGAAAGCCGGGCACGGGTGGCGTCGAGCCGGGCCCGCGAGGCCTCCATCGCGGCACGCTGGGTGTCGAGCTGGCCGGCGGGGATGAGCTTCTGCGCGGCCAGCTGCTGCTGGCGCTGGTACTGCTGCTGCGCCTCGCGGTAGGCCGCGGCGGCCTCGGCCAGGCCGGCCACCTCGACGCGGCCGGACAGATCCACCAGCACGTCGCCGGCTTCGACCAGGGCGCCATCCTCGAAGTTCACCTTGACCACGGTCTCGGTGACCTTGGCGGTGAGCATCACCGACTCGTTGGCGCGCGCGGTACCCAGCGCCTCGAGGGTGTCGGACCAGGGCTGCCTGGCCACGGTGGTGGCGGTGACGGTCGCCGCCGGCGGGCCCGAGGGCGCGGCCTGCTCGGCATCGCAGCCGGCCAGGGCGAGCGCGGCGGCGAGCAGGGCGAACGGGAGTCGCGGGAACGGCTTCATCGGGCGGGATTCCTTGGTCTGGCGGGCGCCGCGCGGTGGGCGGGGCGCCGGGAACGGGGTGCAGTCTGGACCCGGCCGCAACGCGAAAGTTCAGCGCACGGGCGGGGGCACGAACCGGCTGCGAGTTTACGGTCGGGGCGTCACGGGGGCGCGAACGGGGGGCATCCGTCGACAAACGCACGACGGCACGATGCGTTGACGCCCCCGGAACAACCGGCCCCCAAAACACCCGTGGGAGGGACGTCAGTCCCGATGCCTTCCGGTGGAATGCATCGGGACCGACGTCCCTCCCACGGGATGTGGACGGCGGGCCCGGGGCCCGCCAACGGGCTCAGGCGCCCTTGGTCCACTTGCCCAGCGCGGCCAGGCCGTTGGCCTTGGCGCGGGCATAGACGGTCTGCTGCGCGGCGGCAAGGTTGCCGACCAGGTCCTTCGACCACAGCTGCAGCGCGGCCGACTGCATGGCGCGGCCGTAGCTGAAGCTCAGCGGCCAGGGCTTGGCACCCAGCCGGTTCATGGCGTCGAGGTGGGCGGTGGCGTCGTCGTCGCTCTGGCCGCCCGACAGGAACACGATGCCCGGCAGGGTCGCCGGCACGGCCGACTTCAGGCAGCGCAGGGTCATCTCGGCGACGTCCTCGACGCTGGCCTGCTCCGGGCAGTCCTTGCCGGAGACGACCATCGAGGCCTTCAGGATGGTGCCCTCGAGCATGATGTTGTGCTCGTACAGCGCGCCGAACAGCGAGCGCAGGGTCACTTCGGTGATCTCGTAGCAGGTGTCGATGTCGTGCTCGCCGTCCATCAGCACTTCCGGCTCCACCATCGGCACGATGCCGGCTTCCTGGCAGAGCGCGGCGTAGCGGGCCAGGGCGTGGCAGTTGGCCTCGATGCAGGTGCCCGACGGCGCGTCCTCGCCGATGGTGATCACGGCGCGCCACTTGGCGAACTTGGCGCCCAGCTTGGCGTATTCCTTCAGGCGGTCGCGCAGGCCGTCCAGGCCTTCGGTGACCAGCTCGCCCGGGAAGCCCGCCAGCGGCTTGGCGCCCAGGTCGACCTTGATGCCCGGCAGGATGCCGTTGTCCATCATGACCTTGGTGAAGGGCACGCCGGCCTTGGTGCTCTGGCGCAGGGTCTCGTCGTACAGGATGGCGCCCGAGATGTAGTCACCCAGCTTCGGGGTGGTCAGCAGCATCTCGCGGTAGGCGCGACGGTTCTCTTCCGTGCACTCGATGCCGACGCCGTCGAACCGCTTCTTGATGGTGGCGGTGGACTCATCGATGGCGATGATGCCCTTGCCCGGGGCCACCATGGCCTGGGCGATTTCGGCGAGTTGGTCGATGCTCATGGACGGGTTCCCGGGGGTTGGCTGAGAGGGGCCGCATTATAGCCCAACCGGGAACCTGCCTCAGAGCTCGCCGAGGCCTTCGGCGGTGCCGTTGGGGCCGACCTTGAGCAGGCGCAGGGTGTTGGTGGCGCCGTGGAGTTCCATGTGGTCGCCGCTGGTGATGATCACCCGGTCGTCCTCGGCCAGCAGGCCGGCCTGGAACAGCTGGCGGATGGCGCCGCGCGCGGCCTCGCGGGTGGCCAGGCCGGTGCTGTCGAAGTTCACCGGGAAGACATCGCGAATCATCGCCATGCGCCGGCGCGCGCCGTCGTGGCGGGACAGGCCGTAGATCGGCACCGACGAGCGGAAGCGCGACAGGTAGCGGGCGGTGCCGCCGGACTCGGTCAGGGCGATGATCGCGCGCACCTGGATGTGTTCGGCCAGGAACATGCTGGCCATGGCGATGGCCTGGTCGGCGGCCTGCAGGTTGCGCGGCGCCTTCTCGAAATCGGTGTCGTGGTCGAACTGGCGCTCGGCGCCCAGGCAGATGCGCACCATCGCCTCGACCGCCTTGACCGGGTAGTTGCCCGAGGCGGTCTCGGCCGAGAGCATCACCGCGTCGGTGCCGTCGATGACCGAATTGGCCACGTCCAGCACCTCGGCCCGGGTCGGGATGGGGTTGTCCACCATCGACTGCAGCATCTGCGTCGCCGTGATCACCACCCGGTTGTGCTCGAGCGCGGTCTTGATGATTTTCTTTTGCAGGCCCGGCAGTTCGGCGTCGCCGATCTCGACGCCCAGGTCGCCGCGGGCCACCATCACCACGTCCGAGGCGATGGTGATCTCGACCAGGTTCTCGATGGCTTCGGCGCGCTCGATCTTCGCCACCAGGAAGGCGTCGCTGCCGGCGGCGCGGGCCAGGGCGCGCGCCTCGTCCATGTCGGCGGCCGAACGGCAGAAGGACACGGCCAGGAAATCGACGCCGAGCTTGGCCGCGATCTCGATGTGCTCCTTGTCCTGGTCGGTGAGCGCCCCCAGCGACAGGCCGCCGCCGAGGCGGTTGAGGCCCTTGCGGTTCGACAGCACGCCGTCGGTGAGCACGCGGGTATGGATGTTCGCGCCCTCGACCGCGGTGACCTCGACCGCCATCAGGCCGTCGTCGAGCAGCAGCGTGTCACCCGGGTGGACGTCGTGGACCAGGCCCAGGTAGCTGACGCCGACCTGGCGGGCATCGCCCGGCGGCGCGTCGGCGCGGCAGACCAGGGTGAAGTCCTGGCCGGCCTTGAGCAGCACCTTGTCCTCTTCGAACTTCTCGATGCGGATCTTCGGGCCCTGCAGGTCGGCCAGGATGCCGACCTCGCGGCCAGCGCGCGCCGCGGCCTCGCGCACCGCGGCGACGCGGGCGGCGTGGTGGGCCGGCGTGCCGTGCGAGAAATTGAGTCGCACCACGTTGACGCCGGCGCGCACCAGCTCGTCGAGCACGCCGGGGGCGTCGGTGGCGGGGCCGAGGGTGGCGAGGATCTTGGTGCGGCGCAGGGCGTGGCTCATGGGTTTCGCGGAAATCGTTGGGCTATCGGTGCCACGCTAGCACACCGGCGTGACCACGCTGCACGACCCGGGCGCGGCTCAGGCGCGGAACAGCCCCGGCAGTTCCGCGGGCGTCGCCACCAACCGCGTGGCGCCGGCGCGGCGCAGCTCGGCTTCGCCGCCGAAGCCCCAGAGCACGCCCACCGAGTCCATGCCGTGGTGCCTGGCGCCGTCGATGTCCATGTGCCGGTCGCCGATCATCCACGCGCCCTCGGGCGACAGGGCCAGCCGCTGCAGCGCTTCCGCGATCAGCTCGGGCTTGTGGCTAAGGCGACCGCAGTGCGTCGCGCCGATCACGTCCTCGAAGGCGTGGCCGAACGGCAGGTGGTTGATGATCTTGCGCGCATGCGGCTCGTTCTTGGCGGTGACCACGGCCAGCCGGTGGCCGGCCGCGGACAGCGCCAGCACGGCCTCGCCAATGCCTTCGTAGAGGTCGTGCTCGGCCCAGCCGTGGGTCTCGAAACGGTCGCGGTAGTGCTGCACGGCCGCCTCGGTGCGGGCCGCGTCGTTCAGCAGTGGCCCGAAGCTGTCGCGCAGCGGCGGGCCGATCCAGCGGCGCAGCGCCGCGTCGTCGGGCACCGGTTCGCCCAGCTGCTGCAGCGCGTGCGCGACGCAGCGGGTGATGCCGACCGCGGAGTCGATCAGGGTGCCGTCGAGATCGAAGAAGATCGTCGCCATCAGCCCGCGCGCGCCTTCAGCGCCGCGACCGCCGGCAGCTCCTTGCCTTCGCAGAACTCGAGGAAGGCGCCGCCGCCGGTGGAGATGTAGCTGATGCCGGCCTCGACGCCGTACTTGTCGACCGCGGCCAGGGTGTCGCCGCCGCCGGCGATCGAGAACGCGGCGGAGTCGGCGATGGCGCGGGCCAGGGTCTCGGTGCCCTTGCCGAAGGCGTCGAACTCGAACACGCCGACCGGGCCGTTCCAGATCACGCTGCCGGCCTTCCGGATCATGCCGGCATAGCGCGCGGCGGTTTCGGGGCCGATGTCGAGGATCATGTCGTCCGGGCCGACCTCGGAGACCGGCTTCACCGTGGCGGGCGCGTCGGCGGCGAAGGCCGGTGCGACCACCACGTCGGTCGGCACCGGGATGTCGGCGCCGCGGGCCTTGGCGTCGGCCATGATCTGGCGCGCAGTGTCGAGCAGGTCGGCCTCGCACAGCGACTTGCCCACCGGGTGGCCCATCGCGGCGATGAAGGTGTTGGCGATGCCGCCGCCGACGATCAGCTGGTCCACCTTCGACACCAGGTTCGAGAGCAGCTCGAGCTTGGTGCTGACCTTCGAGCCGGCGACGATCGCGATCAGCGGGCGCGCCGGCGCCAACAGGGCCTTGGCCAGCGCGTCGAGTTCGGCCATCAGCAGCGGGCCGCCGCAGGCGACCTTGGCGAAGCGGATGGCACCGTGGGTGGAGGCCTGGGCGCGGTGGGCGGTGCCGAAGGCGTCCATGACGTAGACGTCGCAGAGCGCGGCGTACTTCTTCGACAGCGCTTCGTCGTCGGACTTCTCGCCGACGTTCATGCGGCAGTTCTCGAGCAGCACCAGCTGGCCGGGCTGCACCTGCACGCCGTCCACCCAGTCCTTCACCAGCGGCACGTCGCGGCCCAGCAGCTCGCCCAGGCGGGCGGCGACCGGCGCCAGCGAATCCTCCTGCGTCCACACGCCCTCCTTGGGACGGCCCAGGTGCGAGGTGACCATCACCGCGGCGCCCTTCTCCAGCGCCAGCCGGATCGTCGGCAGGGCGGCGGTGATGCGCTGTTCGGAGGTGATCACGCCGTCCTTGACCGGCACGTTGAGGTCTTCGCGGATCAGCACGCGCTTGCCGGCCAGGTCGAGGTCGGCCATGCGAAGGAGGGTCATGGGTGGCTCCGGGAACGGGGAAGACCGGCATTTTCCCCCGCCCGGCGCACCCGGGGCAAACCCGGCGGCGGCCGTGGGAGAATGCGGCATGCCCGACCTGTCCCCGCCCCTGCCCGTCCTGGAAAGCGAGCGCCTGCGCCTGCGGCCGATGCGCGCCGGCGACGTGGACGACGTGTTCGCGCTCTACAGCTCGCCCGAAGTCACCCGCTTCTGGAGCTTCGCGGCCTGGACCGAGCGCGCCCAGGCCGAGGCCTGGCTGGCCGAGCGCATTCCCTGGGGACCCCCCTCGGTGTACGGCTGGGCCGTGGCCGACCGCCGCGACGACCGGTTCATCGGCACGGCCTCGCTGTTCGCGCTGGCCGGGCCGATGCACCGGGCGGAACTGGGCTACTCGCTGCTGCCCTCCCGGCAGGGCCAGGGCCTGGCCAGCGAAGCGGTGCGGCTGGCGCTGGCGCACGCCTTCGACGTACTCGGGCTGGAGCGCATCGAGGCCGACGTGGATCCGCGCAACCTGGCCTCCTGCCGGCTGCTCGAGAAGCTGGGTTTCCAGCGCGAGGGCGTGCTGCGAAATCGCTGGCGCGTGGGCGGCGAGTTCTCCGACTCGGTGATCTTCGGCCTGCTGCGGCACGAATACGTGGGCGCCGCATGAGCACGCTGGAACAGGCTCTGGCTGCCCTGCGCGCCGGCGAAGCGATCGGGCTGCCGACGGAGACCGTCTACGGCCTCGCCGCCGACGCCTCGCGACCCGAGGCGGTGCGCAGGATCTTCGCGCTCAAGGGCCGGCCCGCCGACCATCCGCTGATCGTGCACGTGGCCGGCGCGGAGCAGCTCGATGACTGGGCGCTCGACATTCCCGCGGCGGCGCGTGCACTGGCCGCGCGCTTCTGGCCCGGGCCGCTGACCCTGATCCTGCGCAAGCAGCCGCAGGTGCCCGACGAAGTCACCGGCGGCCAGGCCACGGTCGGCCTGCGCTGCCCCGCGCATCCGCTGGCGCTGGCGCTGCTGCGCGCCTTCGGTGGCGGCCTCGCGGCGCCGTCGGCCAACCGCTTCGGCCGCATCAGCCCGACCACCGCCGCGCACGTGCGCGAGGAGTTCGGCGGTGCCGTGCCGGTCGTGCTCGACGGCGGCGAATGCGAGGTCGGCATCGAAAGCACCATCCTTGATTTGTCCGGCGCGACGCCGCGCATCCTGCGCCCCGGCCGGATTTCGCAGGCGGAGCTGGAGTCCGTGGCCGGCCCGGTCGAAGCCGGTGCCGACGCGCACAGCCCGCGCGCCTCGGGCACGCTTGAAGCCCACTACGCGCCGCGCACGCCGCTGCTGATGCTGGCGCGCGCCGCGCTGACGTCCGAAGCGACGGAACAGCAGGCGCTGGGAAAGCGCGTGGCGGTGCTGGCGCGCGGCACGCTGCCGGCCGGCGTCGAAGGACTCGCCCTGCCCGCCGACGCACTGGGCTACGCCCACGGCCTCTACGCCGGCCTGCGCGAGCTGGACGCCCGCGGCGTCAACCTGCTGCTGGCCGAGCGCCCGCCCGAGGGCGAAGCCTGGCTGGCCGTGCACGACCGCCTGCGCCGCTCGGCCGCCGGCGCCGGGCTCGCCGATGACGCACCTTGAAGCAACCGCTTCTTTGACGCGGATTCACGCGGATAACCGCGGATAGTCCAAGCAATTGGAGTGGATTTCCGCCCGACCGCGATGCCCGCCATGAAAAAGCCCCGGCGCGGGGCCGGGGCTTCGGGGTGACGCGATGTCGCGGGATTACTTGGCGGCCATCAGCGCCAGGGTGGTGTCGAGCATGCGGTTCGAGAAGCCCCACTCGTTGTCGTACCACGAGCAGACCTTCACCAGCGTGCCGCCCATGACCTGGGTCAGGGTGCTGTCGTAGACCGAGCTGTGCGGGTCGTGGTTGAAGTCGATCGACACCAGCGGCTTGGTGTTGAAGCCGAGGATGCCCTTGAGGCGTCCGTCGCTGGCTTCCTTGATCACGGCGTCGATTTCTTCCTTCGTGGTGCTGCGCGCGGCCACGTACGACAGGTCGACCACCGAGACGTTGATGGTCGGCACGCGCATCGAGAAGCCGGTGAGCTTGCCGTTGAGTTCCGGCAGCACCAGGCCGACCGCGGCGGCGGCGCCGGTCTTGGTCGGGATCTGCGACTGGGTGGCCGAGCGGGCGCGGCGCAGGTCGCTGTGGAAGACGTCGGTGAGCACCTGGTCGTTGGTGTAGGCGTGGATGGTGGTCATCAGGCCGTGCACCATGCCGATCTTCTCGTGCAGCACCATGGCCAGCGGCGCCAGGCAGTTGGTGGTGCAGGAGGCGTTCGAGATGACGGTGTCGGCGGCCTTCAGGCTGCCGTGGTTGACGCCGAAGACGATGGTGTTGTCCACGTCGCTGCCGCCCGGGGCGGAGATGATCACTTTCTTGGCGCCGGCCGCGAGGTGCGCCGAGGCCTTGGCCTTCGAGGTGAACAGGCCGGTGCACTCGAGCACCACGTCCACGCCCAGCGCGCCCCAGGGCAGCTTGGACGGGTCGCGCTCGGCGCACACCTTGATGCGGTCGCCGTTGACGATCAGGTCGCCGCCATCCACCGATACCGTGCCCGGGAACTTGCCGTGGGCGGTGTCGTACTGGGTCAGGTGCGCATTGGTCTCGGCATCGCCCAGGTCGTTGATGGCCACGATGGTGATTTCGTGGTTGCGCTTGGCTTCGTACAGCGCGCGCAGGATGTTGCGGCCGATGCGGCCGTAGCCATTGATGGCGACCTTGATGGACATGGGGGCTCCTGGTGCCGGCGACGGGCCGGGGGTGGGTGGAAAGCCCGGCATTTTAGCAACCCCGGGCGCCCGGCACGACCCGGCGGGCGATTTGACCCACCTCAAATGCCACCGCCGCCCCCGGTAGGACACTGGCGCCAGTTCCCCACTGGAGTAGTCCCATGCGCCTTTCCACCCGTTTCGCCCCGCTGGCCGCCCTGGCGGCCCTGGCCCTCGCCCCCGCCGCCATGGCCCAGGAGGCCGGCGACTGGACCTTCTCGGTCGGCGTCCATGGGGTCGACCCGGCCTCCGACAACGGCACGCTGGCCGGCGGCGCCCTGGCCACCGACGTCGGCAGCGACTGGCGCCCGACGATCACCGCCGAGTACTTCTTCAGCCCGCGCCTGGGCCTGGAAGTCCTGGCCTCCCTGCCCTTCGAGCACGACATCCGGCTCAACGGCGCCTCCTCCGGCTCCACCAAGCACCTGCCGCCGACCGTGACCTTGCAGTACCACTTCGAAGGCAGCCAGCGGATCAAGCCCTTCATTGGCGCCGGCCTGAACTACACGCTCTTCTTCGAGGAAGAAACCCGTGGCCCGCTGGCGGGCACGGAGCTGGAACTCGACGACTCGCTGGGCCTTGCCGCCCACGCCGGCGTCGACTTCGCCATCGGCAAGGCCAAGTGGCTGCGCGTGGATGCCCGCTGGATCGACATCGACGCCGACGTGAAGGTCAACGGCGCCGACGTCGGCACCGTGGACATCGACCCGGTGGTGTACGGCGCCGCCTTCGTCTGGGCTTTCTGAGCCCGTCGTGATAGCCGGACTCATCGCCGCTGGCGTAAAGTCGGCGGCCATGAAGAGAACCTTTTCCGCCCTCATCCTCCTGGCGCTTTGCGGCCAGGCCCTGGCCTGGAGCAAGCAGGGCCACCAGCTGGTCGGCGAGCTGGCGGAGCGTGAGCTCTCGCCGGCCGCGCTGGCCGAGGTCCGCCGCCTGCTGGAAGGCGAACCCAACCCCACCCTGGCCGGCGTTTCGGTCTGGGCCGACGAGATCCGCGCCGAAAGCCGCACCACCGGCAACCCGCTGGGCGAACTCAGCAGCCGCTGGCACTACGTCAACTTCCCCGGCGAAGGCTGCGATTACCAGCCGGCGCGCGACTGCCCCGGAGGCAATTGCGTCATCGGTGCCATCAACGCCCAGGCCGCGATCCTGGCCGACCGCAGCCGCAGCGACGAGGACCGGCGCAACGCGCTCAAGTTCGTCGTGCACTTCGTGGGCGATGCGCACCAGCCGATGCACGCCGGGTTCGCGCACGACCGCGGCGGCAACAACTTCCAGGTCAACTACCGCGGCAAGGCGCGGCCCGAAGGCCAGGGCACCAACCTGCACGGCGTCTGGGATTACTGGATCCTGCAGAGCGCCGGGCTGGACAACGCCGGCTACGTCGAGAAGCTGCTGAGGTCGCCGGTGCCGGCCGACCCGGCCATCGACGCGCTGAATCCCGCACTGGCCTGGACGCTGGAATCCTGCCGCCTGATCGCCAGCGAACAGGCTTACCCGCCCAAGCGCCGCCGCAACCTCGGCGACGCCTACCTCGACAAGCACCGCCCCACCGCCGAGCGCCGCATCCGCCAGGCCGGCGACCGCCTGGCCCGGTTGATCAACGACGCGCTCGCCCCCTGAAGTGCACGAGGAGCCGCCAGGCATGCACCGCCCGCTCCCACTCGATTCACTGGACGCAAGCGTCGACGCGCTGTTCGCGGCGACCGGCCCGTCGCTGGTGCTCGCGGCGCCGCTGGGCCTGGGCAAGCCGCATCGGCTCCTCAACGCGATCACGCGGCGCGTGGCCGCCGACCCGTCGCTGTCGCTGCAGCTGCTGACCGCGCTTTCACTGACGCCACCGTCCGCCGGCCAGGGGCTGCAGAAGCGCTTCCTCGCGCCGTTCCTGTCGCGGCACTTCGGCGAAGGCTTCCCGGCGCTCGACTATGCGCTGGCCATGCGCCGCGATGCGCTGCCGCCGAACGTGGTGGTCGAGGAGTTCTACATGCAGTCCGGCGCCCTGCTCGGCTCGCGCCAGGCGCAGCGGCACTACACCAGCCTCAACTACACCCACGTGGCGCGCGCCGTGGCCGAGCGCGGCGCCAACGCCGTCGTGCAGAAGGTCGCCCGCGAGCCCGGCGGCACGCGGCTGAGCCTGAGCTGCAACCCCGACCTCACCTTCGACCTGCTCGACGAGACCGCGCGGCTGGGCAAGCCACGGCCCTTCATGGTGGCCGAGGTGGACCCGAACCTGCCCTGGATGGACGGCCCCTGCGCGGTGCAAGCGCACTTCTTCGACGCCGTGGTCGACCTGCCCGGCCCGGCGCCCAGGCTGTTCGCGCTGGTGCGCGAACCGGTCGGCGACGCCGACTACGCCATCGGCCTTTACGCCAGCGCGCTGGTGCGCGACGGCGGCACGCTGCAAATCGGCATCGGCTCGCTGTCGGATGCGCTCTGCCACGCGCTGGTGCTGCGCCACACGCGCAACGCCGACTACCTGGCCGCGCTCGAGGCGCTGTCGCCCGGGCTGGCCGCTTCGGCGCTGGTGCGCAGCACCGGCGGCACCGAACCCTTCAAGCTCGGCCTGTACGGCGCCAGCGAAATGGTGAATGACGGCTTCCGCCGCCTGGCCGAGGCCGGCGTGCTGTCGCGCCGGGTGCTGGACGAGACCGCGGCCATGGCGCGCATCAACCGCGGCCAGGCCACGCCCCACGACCTCGAGCGCCTGGACACCGAAGGCCGCTACCTCGACGGCGCCTTCTACCTCGGCTCGCACGCGCTCTATGACTGGCTGCGCGGGCTGTCGCCGGAACAGGCGCGCGGCATAGGCATGACCCGCGTCTCGCACATCAACGAGCTCTACGGCAACAACGAGGCGCTCGAGCGCGAGCAGCGCCGCGACGCACGCTTCTTCAACACCTGCATGATGATGACTGCGCTCGGCGCGGCGGTGTCCGACGGCCTGGCCGATGGCCGCGTGGTCTCCGGCGTCGGCGGCCAGTACAACTTCGTCGCGATGGCGCACGCCCTGCACGATGCGCGCTCGGTGCTGATGCTGCGCGCCACCCGCGGCACCGCCGGCAACGTCGTCTGGAACTACGGTCACACCACCATCCCCCGCCACCTGCGCGACCTCGCCATCACCGAGTACGGCATCGCCGACCTGCGCGGCCGCAACGACGAGGACTGCATCCGCGCGATGCTGGCGATCACCGATGCCGCCCACCAGGCGGCGCTGGCCGGCGCGGCGCTGAAGGCAGGCAAGCTGGGCGAAGGCCGCGCACTGGTCGTCCCCGGGAACAACGCCGCCGCGCTGTCGCGCCGGCTGGCGCCGCTGCGCCGCGCGGGCGTGCTGCCGGATTACCCCATGGGCAGCGACTTCACCGAGGTCGAACAGCGGCTGGTGCGGGCGCTGGCCTGGCTCAAGCCGCGCGCCACCGGCCTGGCGAAACTGCGCCTGCTGGGCCAGGCGCTGGCGGGCGGCGCCGCGACCGACGCCGAAGCCATGGCGCGCATGGGCCTGGACCGACCACGCGGCCTGTCGGAACGAATCGAGGCGCGCGTGCTCGCGCTGGCGCTTCGCCGCACCGCCGGCGACTGAAGGCCACGCTCCGGCGCCGGGACGGGTCCCGGCGCGGCGGCCGCAGACGCCGCCGGACCCTTCGCGGCATGACCGCATTAGACTGACCGCCAGCCGATCCAGGAGCCGCCGCCATGCCCGCGCCCGACGTCCAGCCCTTTTTCCACGAGGAAAGCAGCACCTGGTCCTACCTGGTCATCGACCCGTCCACGAACGAAGCGGCGGTGGTCGACCCGGTGCTCGACTTCGACCCCAAGTCCGGCCGCACCTCGACCACCTCGGCGGAAGCCCTGCTGGCCGCGATCGCCGAGCGCGGCGCCACGGTCCGCTGGATCCTCGAGACCCATGCCCACGCCGACCACCTCAGCGCCGGCCACTGGCTCAAGCAAGAGCTGCCCGAGGCGCGCCTCGGCATCGGCCAGGGCATCCGCAAGGTGCAGAAGGCCTTCCGTCCGGTCTTCAACCTGGGCGAGCACTTCCCGGTGGACGGCTCGCAGTTCGACCATCTGTTCGCCGACGACGAGCGCTTCGCCATCGGCGTACTCGAGGCCCGGGTGATCCCGGTGCCGGGCCACACCAGCGATTCGGTGGCCTACCTGGTGTGCGATGCGCTGTTCACCGGCGACTCGCTGTTCATGCCCGACGGCGGCACCGCCCGCTGCGACTTCCCCGGCGGCGACGCCGCCACGCTGTACCAGTCCATCCAGCGCCTGTTCGAACTGCCTGGCGACACCCGCGTCTTCGTCTGCCATGACTACGGCCCCGGCGGCCGCGAGGTGCGCTGCGAAACCACCATCGCCGAGCAGAAGCGCGCCAACATCCACGTGCGGGAAGGCACCAGCGAAGCCCAGTACGTGAAGATGCGCACCGAGCGCGACGCTACCCTGGCGATGCCGACCCTGATCCTGCCCGCGGTGCAGGTGAACATCCGCGCCGGCGCCCTGCCCGAGCCGGAAGGCAACGGCGTGCGCTACCTCAAGCTGCCGATCGACGCGCTGTAGGCGCGGGCTGGCGCCGACGCGCGTCGCCGCCAAGCGGGCCCCGACCGGGGCCTGCAGGGATGTTCAGCCGCCCAGCTGTTGCCGGGTCCAGCGCACGATGCCGTTGGCGTCCAGGGCGCCGGACTGGCGCGCGATCTCGCGGCCACTCCGGAACAGCACCAGGGTGGGGATGCTTCGGATGTTGTAGCGCTGGCCCAGCGTGGGCTGGGCCTGGGTGTCGACCTTGGCCAGCCGCACCTGCGGCTCGAGCACGCCGGCAGCGCGCTCGAAGTGCGGCGCCATCATCTGGCAGGGTCCGCACCACGGCGCCCAGAAGTCCACCAGCAGCGGCAGTTCGCTGCGGTCGGCGTGCGCGTCGAACCCGTCCACGCCCAGCGTGACCGGGTGCCCGGTGAACAGCGGCTGGTGGCAGTGGCCGCACTGCGGCGCGGCCGCGAGGCGGTCGCCGGGCACGCGGCTCCGGCCGTGGCAGTGCGGGCAGGCAATCACCAGGGGTTCGTTCATGCGGTGCCTCCCTGCCGGCGCGCGCGGGCGCTGAGCAGCACGAAGTAAAGCAAGGGGATCACGACCAGCGTGAGCAGGGTCGAGACCAGGATGCCGAAGATCAGCGCGATCGCCAGGCCGTTGAAGATCGGATCGTCGAGGATGAAGAAAGCGCCCGCCATCGCCGCCAGGCCGGTCAGCGCGATCGGCTGCGCACGCACGGCGCAGGCCTCGATCACGGCGTCGGCCGGCGGCTGGCCCTCGGCGATCGACTGGTTGATGAAATCCACCAGCAGGATCGAGTTGCGCACGATGATGCCGGCCAGCGCGATCATGCCGATCATGCTGGTGGCGGTGAACTGCGCGCCCAGCAGCGCGTGGCCCGGCATCACGCCGATGACGGTCAGCGGGATCGGCGCCATGATCACCAGCGGGACCAGGTAGTCACGGAACTGCGCCACCACCAGCAGGTAGATCAGCAGCAGGCCGACCGAATAGGCCAGGCCCATGTCGCGGAAGGTCTCGTAGGTGATTTGCCACTCGCCGTCCCACTTGATGGCGAAGCCCAAACCCGAGTCCGGCGCCGACAGGAAGCGCTGCTCGACCGGCGTGCCGGCCAGCGGCGCGTCGTCGACCTGGCCGACCAGGTCGAACATGCCGTACAGCGGGCTGTCGAGCTCGCCGGCCTCGTCGCCGGTGACGTAGACCACCGGCAGCAGGTCCTTGTGGTGGATCATCGGCTCCCAGGGCAGGCGGACGACTTGCACCAGCTCGGACAGCGGCACCAACCGGCCGTCGCCGGCACGCACGCGGACGGTGAGCAGCTGGTCCAGGCTGGCCTGGTCCCCTGCGGGCAGGCGCAGGCGCACCGGCACGGCGTACTTCGATGCGCCGTCGCGCAGGTACGTGGCATCGCGGCCGGAAACACCCAGCTGCAGTGCCTGGGCGATCGCGGCCTGGCTCACGCCCAGCTTCGCGGCCAGCCCGCGGTCGATGATCGCCAGCTCGCGCGGCGCCTCGGCCTCCAGCGAGCTGTCCACGTCGACGATGCCTTCGGTCGCGGCGAAGCGCGCCTGCAGGTCGCGGGCAATGGCACGGGCGCGGGCGGCATCGGGGCCGTAGACCTCGGCGACCAGCGGCGACATCACCGGCGGGCCCGGCGGCACTTCCACCACTTTCACTGAAGCGCCGTAGCCTGCGCCGATGGCCGCCAGCGCCGGGCGCACCGCGCGGGCGATCTCGTGGCTCTGGCGGTCACGCGCGTGCTTGTCGACCAGGTTCACCTGCAGGTCGCCGACGTTGGCGCCGGCGCGCAGGTAGTACTGGCGCACCAGGCCGTTGAAGTTCACCGGGCCGGAAGTACCGGCGTAGCCCTGCATGTCCAGCACTTCGGGCACGGTCGAGAGTTCCTGCGCCAGCTCAAGCAGCAGCGCATTGGTGCGCTCGAGCAGTGTGCCCTCGGGCAGGTCGACCACGACCTGGAACTCGGACTTGTTGTCGAAGGGCAGCATCTTGAGCACCACCAGCTGCACCACCGCCAGGCCGGCGGCGGCGACCACGGCGGCGCCGATGCCGAGGAAGAGCAGCTGGCGCCGGCGCGGGCCCTGCCGGGCCTGCAGGAAGGGACGCAGCACCCGCTCGAACAGGCGGCGCAGGCGGTCGGACAGCCCTTGCTTCGGCCTGTCCTCGCCCACCGCATGGTCGTCGTGGCCGTGGCGCGTGAGCAGCTTGAGCGACAGCCACGGCGTCACCGTCAACGCGATCGCCAGCGACAACAGCATGCCGACCGAGGCGTTGATGGGAATCGGCCGCATGTACGGGCCCATCAGGCCCGACACGAAGGCCATCGGCAGCAGCGCTGCGATGACGGTGAACGTGGCCAGGATGGTCGGGCTGCCGACTTCGTCGACCGCCGGCGGGATCGCCTCGCGCAGGGTCTTGCCGCCCAGGCGCATGTGGCGGTGGATGTTCTCGACGATCACGATGGCGTCGTCGACCAGGATGCCGATGGAGAAGATCAGCGCGAACAGCGACACCCGGTTGATGGTGAAACCCATCGCCCAGGACGCGAACAGGGTCAACGCCAGGGTCAGGACGACGGCGCTGCCGACCACGATGGCCTCGCGCCAGCCGAGTGCGAACAGCACCAGCAGCACCACCGACAGCGTCGCGAACACCAGCTTCTGGATCAGCTTCATCGCCTTGTCGTTGGCGGTGTAGCCGTAGTCGCGGGTGAGGCTGACGTTGACGCCCTCGGGGATGTGGGTGGTCTTGAGGCCCTGCAGCCGGTCGCTGATGGCGCGGGTGATGTCGACCGCGTTCGCGCCGGGCTTCTTGGCCACCGCGATGGTGACCGCGGGCGCGACGCCGCCGGCCGGGCGCGCCTTGCCTTCGGGCGCGGTGTACCAGGCGTATTGCGTCGGCAGGTCGGCGCCACGGCGGATGTCGGCGACGTCCGCGAGATACAGCGGGCGGCCGCCCGCCAGGCCGATCACCAGCTCCGAGACCTGCTGGGCATCAGCGAGGTATTGCCCCGCGGTGAGCGGCAGCACCTGGCCGGCCGCCACGCGGTCACCGGCCTGGGTGACGGTGTTGGCGGCCGCCAGCGCGCCGGCCAGGTCGTCCACGGTCATGCCGTGCGAGGCCAGCCGGGTCGCATCGAGTTCGACCACCACGGCGCGCTCGGGTGCGCCGATCGTGTAGACATCGCGGGTGCCGGGCACGCGCTTGATCTCGGCTTCCAGCGAATGCGCGACCTCGGCCAACTCGGTGGCGCCGCGGGCGGGGTCGTCGGTCCAGAGCGTCAGCGCCATCACCGGCACGTCGTCGATGCCCATCGGCCGCACCAGCGCCTGGCCGACGCCGAGGCCCGGCGGCGCCCAGTCGGCGTTGGAATAGACCTGGTTGTACAGCCGCACCAGCGCCTCCTGGCGCGGCACGCCCACCGCGAACTCGACCGTGATCAGGGCCGAGCCCGCGCGGCTGGTGGAATAGACGTGCTTGACGCCCTCGATCTCGGACAGCGCCTGTTCCAGCGGATAGCTGACCAGGTTCTCGACGTCCTCGGCCGGCGCGCCCGGGAAGGGCACGATCACGTTGGCCATGGTCACGTCGATCTGCGGCTCTTCCTCGCGCGGCGTGATCATCGTCGCGAACAAGCCCAGCAGCAGGCCCGCGATCGCCAGCACCGGCGTCAGCGGGTTGGCCTGGAAGGCGCGGGCGAGGCGCCCCGAGAGGCCGAAGCGCGGCTCAGCCATCGTCGCGCACTCCCGCCGCGGCCAGGTGGGCCAGCGCCGCCACCGGGTCGGCGGCGATGCGGTCGCCGTCGGCCAGGCCGGCCAGCACCTCGACCGCGTCGCCCTCGGCGCGGCCCAGGCGCACCTGGCGCAGCGCCACGCGGTTGCGTGCGTCCACCACGTACACCGCGGTCACTTCGCTGCGCGTGACCAGAGCCGAGCGCGGCACCCAGAGATGTCGCGCCTCGCCGGTCTTGAACGCAGTCTTGACGGTCATGCCCGGCTGCAGGCCGGTGTCGGCCTCGGGCAGTTCGACCCGGACCTTGAAGCTGTGGGTCGCCGGATCGGCGTAGGGGAAAACGACGACGCGATCGGCTTCGATGCGGCGACCATCGGGCAGCAGCACCGCGGCGGCGCCGTGCTTGCGGATGGCGGCGATGTCGCTCTGCGGCACTTCCACGTTGATCCGCAGGCGATCCAGCGACAGGCCCGATACCAGCGGCTGGCCCGGCCGCACCGCTTCGCCGACCTCGACGTGGCGCTGGGTCAGGATGCCGGCATACGGCGCCCGGATGACGGTGTAGTCGACCTGCTCGCCCGCCTCGCTGACGCCGGCACGGGCGGCTTCGAGCGCGGCACGCGCGGCATCACGGCGCGCGCGGGCCTGGTCGAGCGAGGCGCGGGCCAGCAGCTGCCTGGCCACCAGCGCTTCGGTGCGCCTGAAGTCGGCCTCGGCCTCGGCCGCCGCCGCCTGCGCCGCGTTCACCGCCGCGGAGGCGCGCCGCTGCGCCGACACCTGTTCGACGTCGGTGAAGCGAACCACGACCTGCCCCGCTTCGACGTAGTCGTTCACGTCGAACGGCAGCTCCAGCACGCGGCCGGCGGTCTGCGCCGACAGCGTGGCCTGGTTCACGGCCTCCACCACGCCGTCCCAGCGCCGTTCGCGCGCGCTGTCGCGGGCCTCGACCACCACGGTGTCGAAGGACACCGGCCTGGCATCGCCAGGGGCGACGGGCTCCGCGCCGCAGCCCGCGAGGGCTACGGCGACGAGCATGGCGAGGGACAGTGGGCGCAGGCGGGTCATCGCGTCAGCTCACTTGAAGGCACAGCCGGACTTCACGCCCAGCTTGCCGAACAGCATCGCCGCCGGGCAGAAGCCGGTGAAGGCCGCCTGCACCAGGTTCACGCCGACGAAAGCGGTGAGCAGCAGCCACAGCGGGCTGAAGAAATAGGCAAGCGTGACGCTGGCGAGGATCATCACGCCGGCGAAGGCCATCACGGCACGGTCGATGTTCATGGGGTTCTCCTGGGGGTTGGGTTGGACGGGGAACGGCGGCCCTGGTCGACCACGGTGCTACCGTGGCCTGCAGCCGGGGATCGACCGGCTGTGCGTATATTAGGTTCGTCTTAATTAGTTTTCAAGCATAATGCGCCCATCCCCACCGAGGCTCCCTGACATGCGTCAAACCCTCCAGCAGCTCCTGGCCGAAGCCAGGTCCCGTATCCGGGAGATCAACGCCGATGAACTGCGCGCCCTGCAGGCCCGCGGCGTGCCGGTCGTGGACGTGCGCGAGCCGGCCGAATACGCGGCCGGCCGCATTCCCGGCGCCAGCAACATCCCGCGCGGCGTGCTCGAATTCGAGGTCGACGGCCACCCGGCCGTGAACTGCGCGCGCGACCCGGCCCTGGGCCATCGTGACCAGCCCATCGTCGTCTACTGCCGCAGCGGCGGCCGCTCGGCCCTCGCGGCCGAGGCGCTGCAGCGCCTGGGCTTCGCCGAACCGCTGTCGCTGGCCGGTGGCTACCTGGCCTGGACCGAGGGCGGCGGCGCGGTGGAGGGCGCATGAGCCCGGCCCGCACCCTCGCGGCCAACGCCGGCCGGCAGATGCAGGCCCAGGCCGAGGCAGCGTCGGAACTGCTCAAGGCCATGGCCAACCCGCAGCGCCTGCGGGTGCTGTGCCTGTTGATCGAGCGGGAGATGTCGGTGGGCGAGATCAACGCCCTGGTCGACCTGAGCCAGTCGGCGCTGTCGCAGCACCTGGCGGTGCTGCGCGAGAAGAACCTGGTCAGCACGCGGCGCGAGGCCCAGACCGTGTACTACGCGGTCAGCGACGGCCTGGTGCACGACATCATCGAGACCCTGCACGCCGCCTTCTGCTCGCCCGGCCGGACCGGCTGAACCGGCCCGCCGGGCGCGCGGTCAGAGCGCCTTGGCGGCATCGACCACGGCCTCGACGGTGATGCCGAAGTGCGCGTAAAGGTGGTCGGCCGGCGCCGAGGCGCCGAAGCTGTCGATGCCGACCACCTTGCCGTCCAGGCCCACGTACTTGTGCCAGAATCCGGTGACGCCGGCTTCGACCGCGACGCGCTTGCGGCACCACGACGGCAGCACCGCCTCGCGCCACTCCAGCGGCTGGCGGTCGAAGACCTCGGTGCTGGGCATGGACACCACGCGCGCCTTGATGCCGTCGCTGGCCAGGCGGCGCATGGCCTCCATCGCCAGCTCGACCTCGGAACCGGTCGCGACCAGCAGCACGTCGAAGCGCGCCTCGCCCGGATCGGACAGCACGTAGCCACCCCGGGCGATGTCGGCGACCTGCTGCGCCGTGCGCGGCTGGTGCGCCAGGTTCTGGCGGCTGAAGACCAGGCAGCTGGGGCCGTCGGTGCGCGCGATGGCCGCCCGCCAGGACACCGCCGACTCGACCGCGTCGCAGGGGCGCCAGACGTCGTTGTTCGGGATGTAGCGCAGTGAGGCCAGGTGCTCGACCGGCTGGTGGGTGGGGCCGTCCTCGCCCAGGCCGATCGAGTCGTGGGTGAACACGTGGATCGTGCGGGTCGGGATCAGCGCCGACATGCGCAGCGCATTGCGCGAGTAGTCGGAGAAGACCAGGAAGGTGGCGTCGTAGGGCAGGAAGCCGCCGTGCAGGGCCAGGCCATTGCTGATCGCGCTCATGCCGAACTCGCGAACGCCGTAGTGCACGTAGTTGGCGTTGGCGTCGTCGGACGTCACCGACTTGCTGCCCTTCCACAGCGTGAGGTTGGAATGGGCGAGGTCGGCGGAACCGCCGATCAGCTCCGGCAGCAGCGGCGCGAAGGCTTCGATCGCCATCTGCGAGGCCTTGCGCGAGGCCACGACCGGGCCGTCGAGCTGCAGCTTGTCGATATAGGCCCGGGCGGCGGCGTCGAAGCCTTCCGGCAGCTCGCCGCGCGAACGCCGCACCAACTCGGCGGCCAGGTCGGGGTAGGCCTTGGCGTACGCGTCGAACAGACGGTTCCACTGCTCCTCGCGCACCAGGCCGGTGTTGCCGGCGCGCCAGCCGTCGGCGATGGCCTGCGGGATCTCGAAGGGCGCGTGCGGCCAGCCGAGCGCGGCGCGGGTCGCGGCCACCTCGTCCTTGCCCAGCGGGGCGCCGTGGCTCGATTCCTTGCCGGCCTTGCCGGGCGAGCCGAAGCCGATCGTGGTGCGGCAGCAGATCAGGGTCGGCTTGCCGGTCTCGGCCTGCGCGGTCTTGATGGCCTGGGTGATCTCGACCGGGTCGTGGCCATCCACCTTGCGGATCACCTGCCAGCCGTAGGCCTCGAAGCGCGCCGCGGTGTCGTCGGTGAACCAGCCCGAGGTGTCGCCGTCGATCGAGATGCGGTTGTCGTCCCAGAACGCGATCAGCTTGCCCAGGCCCCAGGTGCCGGCCAGGGACGCGGCCTCGTGCGACACGCCCTCCATCAGGCAGCCGTCGCCCAGGAAGACCCAGGTGTGGTGGTCGACGATGTCGAACTCGGGGCGGTTGTAGCGCTGCGCCAGCAGCTTCTCGGCCAGCGCCATGCCCACGGCATTGGCCAGGCCCTGCCCCAGCGGCCCAGTGGTGGTCTCGACGCCGGGCGTATGGCCGTACTCGGGGTGGCCGGCGGTCTTGCTGTGCAGTTGGCGGAAGCGCTTGAGCTGCTCGATCGGCAGGTCGTAGCCGCTCAGGTGCAGCAGCGCGTAGATCAGCATCGAGCCGTGGCCGTTGGACAGCACGAAGCGGTCTCGGTTGAACCACTTCGGGTTGCCGGGGCTATGGCTCAGGAAGTCGTTCCAGAGCACCTCGGCGATATCGGCCATGCCCATCGGCATCCCGGGATGGCCCGACTTGGCGGCCTCCACGGCGTCGATGGCCAGGAAGCGGATGGCGTTGGCGAGCTCGCGGCGGGAGGGCGTGGTCATCGGGGCGTCCAGATCGGGGCCCGGGGCCGGGCCGACGGGGCGCTATTGTCGCCGACCCGGCGGCCCGTGTCTCCGTTGCGCCGGGCCGGCCGTGGATGCTACGCCGGGCCGGCAGCGCCCTCGCCGGCTGTCTCCACCGGCTCGCTGCGGCCGATGACCACCGAACCGACCATGTCGCCGCCGATGTTCACCACGGTGCGGCACATGTCCAGCAGGCGGTCCACGCCCAGGATCAGGCCGATGCCCTCGGGCGGGATGCCGAACATCGCCAGGATCATCGCGATCACGGGCAGCGAGCCACCGGGCACGCCGGCGGCGCCGACGCCGCCCAGGATGCACATCACCAGCACCAGCGCCTGCTGGAAGATGTTCAGTTCAACCCCGAAGAACTGGGCCAGGAAAAGCACCGTGATGCCCTCGAACAGGGCCGTGCCGTTCATGTTGGCGGTCGCGCCCAGCGTGCACACGAAACGGGCCACGCGCCGGGGCACGCCCAGCGCCTCCTCGGTCACCTTCAGCGTGGTCGGCAGGGTGGCGCTGGAGGACGAGGTGGAAAAGGCCGTCAGCAGGGCCGGCTGGGCGTTGCGGAAGAACACCAGCGGCGACATGCCGCCAAACACCCGAAGCAGGATCGGGAACACCACGAAGAAGTGGATGCCCAACGCCAGCAGCACGGTGCCGACGAAGCGCGCCAGCTGCACCAGCACGTCGAAGCCCAGCTTGGACGTAATCGAGAACAGCAGCGCCGCCACCGCATAGGGTGCCAGCTGGATCACCCAATCGATCAGCTTCAGGCAGATGTCGTAGACGCCCTGGGTGGCGGCCACGAAGGCGCGGGTGCCGTCGCTGCGGATGACGGTGGCGGCGATGCCGAACATCAGGGCGAAGAACATCACCGCGATCAGGTCGCCGTTGGCGGCCGCCTGCACCGGGTTGCGCGGGACGATGTTGAGCAGCACGTCGATGCCGGAAACGGCTTCGCGGCCGGCGGCGATCTGCGAGGCCCGCTCGCTGGTCTGCGCCATCAGTTCCTGCGCCAGCTCGGGCGGGATGCCGCGGCCCGGCTGGATCACGTTCACCGTGACCATGCCGATCACCACCGCGATCGTGGTGACCGCGAGGATCCACACCAGCGTCTTGCCGCCGATGCGTCCCAGCGACCTCGGATCGCCGATCTCGACCACGCCCAGCACCAGGGCCGAGAAGACCAGCGGGATCACCAGCATGAACAGCAGCCGCAGGAACAGCTGGCCCACCGGGTCGGCGACGTACTTCACCAGCGCCTCGAGCCAGGCGGCCTCGGCGAACATCAGGTTGGCAACCAGGCCGAGGCAGACGCCGACGACGAAACCAATGAGCATGCGGGTGTGCAGCGGCAGCGACGGCATCGGCAATCCTCCGGCGGGTACCCCGGAAGCTTACACCAGGCCAGCCGGATCCCAGGGCCGTGACAGCAGCTGCGCCAGCGTCTGCGGGCGTCCCACGAGGTAGCCTTGCGCGTAGCGGCAGCCCAGCCGGCGCAAGGCCTCGAGCTGCGCCGGCGTCTCGATGCCCTCGACCACGATTTCGGCACCCAGGGCACGACCCAGCAGCACCGCGCTCTCCACGATCGCCATGGCCCGCGGCGAGTCGAGCATGTCGTGCGAGAACGACTGGTCCACCTTGATCGTGTCGAAGGGCAGCCGGTGCAGGTGGCACAAGTTGGAATAGCCGGTCCCGAAGTCATCCAGCGCCACCCGGATGCCGTGGCGATGGCAGAGCTCGATCAGGCCCGCGGCCGGTCCGTAGTCGAGCACGCCGCTTTCGGTGATCTCGAGTTTCAGGCTGCCGCGCGGCAGGCCGGCGGCATCGACGCGGGCGACGATGCGCTCGATCAGGCCGGGATGCGCCAGCTGGCGCGCGGACACGTTCACCGCCACGAACGGGGATGGGTCGGCACCGGCGTCCACCAGGCGCGCGATAGCCAGGCAGGCGGTGTCGATCACGTACTCGCCGACCGGCACGATCAGCGAGGTCTCCTCGGCCAGCGCGACGAATTCCGCCGCCGATATCGGGCCGCGTTCGGGGTGGTCCCAGCGGACCAGGGCTTCGTAGCCGGCGATTCGACCCAGCGGCACGTCCAGCAGGGGTTGGAAGCCCAGTTCGAGCTGTCCCTCGGCCAGTGCCTCGCGGAGCTGGGCCTCCAGGCGGATGCGGCTGATGCCAAGGCGTTCGGAGGCCGAGAGCGCGTCAGGTGCGGACTGCTTTCCCTGCAGCGCGGCAAGGGCGCCTCGGTAGCGCTTCAACTGGCCTTCGAGCAGCGAGCGGATGATGGGGTCCGTGGCGGCAAGCCGTTCGGCGATCTGGTGCCGATCGATGGCGAACAGCACGCACTCGTCGAGCGCCCGGGCCGTGGCCGTGCGCGGGGACTCGTCGATCACCGCCATCTCGCCAACCAGTTCACCGGGCCCCAGCACGCTCAGGATGACGTCGCGGCCGCGCTGGCGAGTCCGCACCTCGATCTCGCCAGATTCGATCAGGAAGGCCGTCCCCGGGTCCTCGCCCTCCCGGAACAGCACCTCGCCGCGGGCAAGGCGGATCCTAAGCTTGGTCATTCACTGTTTCCCATGGCCATGCCCTGCAAAACGAAACAGGGCCGCTTTCGCGGCCCTGTCCGTATTGCTTGGCGAGTCGGTGATCAGCGGCCGCGCGACACCGGCAGGATGCGCGGGGTCACGAAGATCAGCAGTTCGGCCTTGTCGCTGCTCTTGGACTTGTTCTTGAACAGGTTGCCAAGGACCGGCAGGTCGCCCAGGAAGGGCACCTTGCGCAGGTCTTCGCGCGAGCTGAACTCGTACACGCCGCCGACCACGACCGTCTGGCCGTTGTCGATCAACACCGCGGTGCTGACTTCGCGCTTGGAAATCTGCGGCACGAAGCCACCGGCCGGGTTGACGATCAGCTCATCCACCTGGTCCTTCTTCACCATCAGGTTCAGGTAGACGCGGCCGTCCTGGGTGATGGTCGGGGTGACCTTGAGCTCAAGCAGCACTTCCTTGAACTCGACGGTCGCCGTGGCCACCGCGCCCGGCGTGGTGGCCGGCTGGATGGTCAGGTAACCGACTTCGTCGCCCTGGCGGATGACCGCTTCGCGCTGGTTGGCGGTGATGACGCGCGGGTTGGACACGACTTCGCCGCGGCCCTCTTCCTCGAGTGCGGACAGCTCGAGGTCGAGCGAGATGTCACTGCGAAGGATGCTGAGGTTCAGCAGGCCGGCGGGGGTGGACACCGGCAGGCCGACCAGGAAGCCGGAGTCGGTGGTCGTTTCGCCTGCGGCAGCACCGGCCGGCAGCGTGCCGACACGGTCCTGCACGCCGAAGATCACGCCCAGCTCGCGGGCGAACACTTCGGAAGCGACGACGATCCGGGCCTCGATCAGCACCTGGTCGACCGGGCGGTCGAGGGTGGCGAGCAGGGTGCGGATCTCCTCGATCTTCTTGGCGGTGTCGATCAGCAGCAGGGTGTTGGTGCGGTTGTCGAAGCTGACGCTGCCGCGCGCCGACAGGAAGCCGCGATTGGCCTGGTTACCACCGGAGGAGGTGCCGCCGGAACTGCTGCTCTTGCTGTCCTCGGTCAGCAGTCGCGCGATTTCCTCGGCATTGCCGTAGTTCACCGGGATGTATTCGGTGACCAGCTCTTCGCGCTCTTCGTTGGCGATGCGGGCGTCCGCCTTGGCCTTCTCGAAGTCGGCGATTTCCTTCTGCGGAGCGACCCAGACCACATTGCCGTCACGGCGCTGGTCGAGCTGCTTGGCGCGAAGGACGATGTCCATCGCCTGGTCCCAGGGCACGTTGATCAGACGCAGGGTCACGTTGCCCGAGACCGTATCGGAGGCGACGATGTTCAGGCCCGACTCTTCGGCGATCAGCTGCAGCACGGTGCGAACCGGCACGTCCTGGAAGTTGAACGTCACCGGGCGGCCCGCGTAGCGCTGCGGCGCCGACGGACCGGCCACGGCACCCGCGGCGCGGGCCGGGGTGGCGGCGGCGATGACCGAACCGCGCTTGGGCGCGATCTCGATCACGTACTCGTTGCCGGTCTGGTAGGCCATCGACTCATAGGCGCCGTTGGTGTTGATCACCAGGCGCGTGCTGCCAGCGTTGGCGTTCGGCTCCAGGCTCTGCACCGGGGTGGCGAAGTCGGTCACGTCCAGGCGCCGGCGAAGGTTCTCCGGGATGCTGGCGTTGGCGACGTCGACCACGACGCGGTTGCCCTCGTTGCGCATGTCGGCGGTGGCGCCGTCGCCGTTGAATCGAAGCACCACGCGGCCGGCGCCGTTGTCGCCGCGACGGAAGTCGATGTTGGCGACCTCGATGTCGGAGGCGACGCGCTTGGTCGGGTCGTTGACGCCGGCAAGGGCGTTGCTCTGCTGGGCGCCGGCGTCCACCGTGAGGACCAGCAGGTTGCCGGCGCTGCGGGTGGTGTAGGCGGCGGGGCGGAACAGATCGACCACCACCCGGGTGCGGCCGTCGGCTTCCACCGCGGAGACCGCGGAGGTGGCGCCACTGCCGATCACCACGCGGCGCTGGGTCATGCCGTTGGTCGTGTCGGGGAGATCCACGGCGATGCGCGGCGGAGTATCCGTCGTGAACGCCTGGACGTCACCCACCGGCTCTGCGAACTGCAGGGTGATGTCGACCTTGCCCCCGGGGGCCGATGCGTAACGGACGTCCTGGAGGACATTCGCCGCCATGGCCGACAGCGACGTCGTCAGGCCGACGGCGAGCGCTCCCATGGCCAGCAACCAAGCGCGCTTGGTGCCCATCCCCTCGCCGATCGTTTTATTCGCGGTCATCGTGCATTCCCCCAATCAATTGTCTTCAAGGGCGATTTTGGCTTGACGCTCAAGCCAACCGCCGGCCCCATCAGGTACGAGTTCGACCATCTCAATTCGGTCCTCGAAGACCGCCGTGATGCGACCATCGCTGAGTCCCATGTAGTTGCCCGGGCGGACCCGGTAGGTAACGCGGTCCGGCCCCATCACCAGGCCAATCACCGATTCGCCGGCGCCGATCGTGCCCACCATGTCCAGGCTGTCGAGCGGGAAGGCCTCGAGGACCTCCTTGCGGCGGTTCGGGTCAGGGCGCAGGCCATTCTCGCCGTCCTGGTCGGCGCTAGGCTGGCTGAACGGGTCGCGAAGGTTCTGCGCGGCGTACTCGAAGGTCTCGAACTGCTTCATCACCGGGAGCGGATCCAGCGGTGGCGCCGGGCGCGCCTTGACCTCGGCCACCCAGGCCTCGAGGTCGCGGCTGCCGCGGGTGCAGGCGGGAAGGGAAACCACGATCGCGGCCAGCAGCAGGCCGGTGGCGATCTTGCGGAAGTTCGGAGCAGCCATTACTTCACCTCCCCGGTGGAACCCGCGCCCGCAGCGGCTTCCTCATCCTCGTCCAGGTAACGGTAGGTCTTGACCGTGCCCTCCAGGACCAAGGTGGTGTCACCCTCGCCGCGCGGCTTCAGCTGGATGTCGTGCATGGTCATGATGACCACGCGCGGCAGCGAGGCCACGCCGCTGACGAAGGCGCCGAACTGGTGGTAGGTACCCACCATGCGCAGCGAAATCGGCTTCTCGGCGTAGAACTCGAGCTGCGTCTCGGCACCCGGCTGGAAAAGCTCGTTGTTGATGCCGCTGGCCAGCGCCGTCTGCGACACGTCGACGATCAGGTCGGGCATCTCGTTCTTGCTGGGCAGCTGGCGCAACATCTGCTGCAACATGACTTCCATCTGCGCGAGCTGCTGCTTGAGCGGCTCGAGGTTGGCGGCGCGGCCCTGCTTGCCCTGGAACTCTTCGCGCAGGGTCAGTTCGGTGCCTTCCTCGGTCTGCAGCGTCAGTCGCTGGTTGCTGACCTTGAAGTACCAGACCAGGCCGACGATCAGGACGATCAGCAGGACACAGGCGCCGACCTTGACCTGCAACGGCCAGGCGCCCGAGTTGTTGAAATCCAGGTTGCGGAGGTCGACTTTCTTGCTGCTCACGGTGCACCTCCGGCGGCGGCCGGCGCCGGGGCGGCCGCGGGCGCGGCTTCCTCTTCCACGGCGCTGGGATTCTTCAGGGTGACCTTGAGCGAGAACATGTTGGGCAAGCCTTTGTCGTCGCCCTTGGCCTCGATGATGCTCAGGTCCGGGCTGGCCATCCAGCCGGAGGCCTCCAGGTTGCGCATGTACGAGCTGACGCGTGCGTTGGACTGCGCGCGACCCTCGAGGGTCAGGGACTGGCCGTTCTGCTTGATCGAGTTCAGGCGCACGCCCTCGGGAATGGTCCGCACCAGTTCATCGAACAGGTGCACCATCTGCGACCGGCTGGCCTGCAGCTGCTCGATGACCTGCTTGCGGGCGAGCAGGTTGGCCTTCTTCTTGTCGAGCTCCTCGATCTCCGTGATCTGCTGGTCCACCAGGACGATCTGGTCGCGCAGGTACTGGTTTCGATTCTGCTGACCCTGGATCTGGCCGTTGTAGTACATGACGATGAGCAGGCTGATGGCAACGGCGACGACCGCCGCGAGGCCGAGCATGCTGACGAATTCCTTCTGGCGCAGCTTGCGCCGCTCTGCGCGCCAGGGAAGCAGGTTGATTCTGGCCATTAGTCGAAGCTCCTCAGGGCCAGGCCGCAGGCGATCATCAGCGCCGGGGCGTCCTGCGCCAGGGCGTGGGCCTGGACGCGGGGGCCGAGCGCCATGTTGGCGAGCGGGTTAGCGATGACGGTGGGCACGCCCAGCTGCTCCTCCACGAGGTTGGCGATGCCGGCGATCGACGCACAGCCGCCGGCCAGGACCACCTGGTCGACGCGGTTGAAGTCGCTGCCGGCGTAGAAGAACTGCAGCAGGCGGCTGACCTGCTGGACCAGCGCTTCCTTGAACGGCTCGAGTACCTCGACCTCGTAGCTCTCCGGCAGGCCGCCCTGGCGCTTGGCCAGGCCCGCTTCGTCGTAGCTCAGGCCGTAGCGGCGCATGACCTCGTCGGTCAGCTGCTTGCCGCCGAAGACCTGCTCGCGGGTGTAGATGCTGCGCTGGTTGCGCAGGACGTTCAGCGTGGTCATGGTCGCGCCGATGTCCACCAGGGCTACGATCGCGTCCTTGGGCACCGACAGCTGGTCGGCGACCAGTTTGAAGGCGTTCTCCATCGCGAAGGCCTCGACGTCGATGACCTTGGCGGTGAGGTTGCCCAGCTCCAGGGCCGACTGGCGGAGCTCGACGTTCTCGGTGCGGGAGGCGGCCAGCATGACCTGGACCATCTCCGGGTTGCTGGGCACCGGGCCCAGGACCTCGAAGTCGATGCTGACTTCGTCGATCGGGTACGGGATGTAGTTGGAGGCCTCGAGCTGGACCTGGTCCTCGAGGTCGTCCTCGTCCAGGTCACCCTGGATCGGGATGATCTTGGTGATCACGGACGAGCCCGAGACCGCGGCCGCGGCGTGCCGGGCCTTGGTACCGGAGCGGGCCACGGCCCGCTTGATCGCCTCGCCGACGGCCTCGACCTCGACGATGTTCTTCTCGACCACGGCATTGGGAGGCAGGGGCTCGACCGCGTAGTGCTCGACGCGGTAGCGCCCGCCCGACTCGGTGAGCTGCAGAAGCTTGACGGCCGTGGAACTGATGTCCAGGCCGACGAGCGGTGTCTTGGTATTTCCGAAAAGACCCACGGTTTCTCCCCTTCCGACGGGCGCTTACAAGCGATAGGTGCGCCGTTACATTAAATAACGAAAAATTGCCAAATGGCAATGCCCCCCCGTTTTTGGACGTCGGGACCCCTGTTCAGCTTGCTTTGCGCTCCCCTTCCTAGACGCATTCAGGTTCGGAAACCGGCCTCCCCCAAGGCGGCTCCCGTCCATGCCTCGTTCTATACTCCCTGCCCCACGTCGATGTAAACCTCGGGAGAGGCCCTGGATGGCCCGTTTTCTTCGCCTGCTGCGTCGGTTGCTTTACTTTTTCGCCGGCCTCGCCCTGCTGGGCATCCTGACCCTCGGGGTCCTCTACTGGCTCATCGCCCCCCGCCTGCCGGACGTGCAGGAGCTGCGCAACGTGCAGCTCCAGGTGCCCCTGAGCATCTATACCCGCGACGGCCAGCTGATCGCCCTGATCGGCGAGACCCGGCGCTTCCCGGTGGACATCGACGAGGTCCCGCTGCCGGTCAAGCAGGCCTTCATCGCGATCGAGGACGCGCGTTTCTACGAGCACCCGGGCATCGACTGGCGCGGCATCTCGCGCGCGGTCTGGCTTCTGGCGACCACCAGCGACCAGCGCGTCCCCGGCGGCAGCACCATCACCCAGCAGGTCGCCCGGCAGTTCTTCCTGAGCGCGGAGTATTCCTACTCCCGCAAGCTCACCGAGATCTTCCTGGCGCTGAAGATGGAGCGGGAGCTGTCCAAGGACGAGATCCTCGAGCTCTACCTCAACAAGAGCTTCTTCGGGAACCGCGCCTATGGCGTCGCCGCAGCGGCGGACTACTACTACGGCAAGTCGCTCGACGAACTGACCCTGGCGCAGGCGGCCACCCTGGCCTCGATCCCCAAGTTCCCGTCCAGCGGCAACCCGATCATCAACCCGGACCGCGCCCTGGTGCGCCGCAATTACGTGCTGCTGCGCATGCGCGAGGAAGGGATGATCACCGTGGAGCAGGAGCGTGCCGCGCAGGCGGCGCCGATGGACGCCAGCCCGCATGAGCCCAAGGTCGAAGTCGAGGCGCCCTACGTCGCCGAGATGGTGCGCGCCGAGATGGAGCAGCGCTACGGTGCCGAGGCCACCACCAGCGGCCTGAGCGTATACACCACGCTCGACGGCGCGCACCAGGCCGCCGCCGCGCAGTCGGTGCAGGCGGGCCTGCTGGAGTACGACCGCCGCCACGGCTACCGCGGCCCCGAGGCCCAGCTGGAGCTGGCCGAGGGCGAGGACGATACGGCGCTGCGCCAGCGTCTGCGCCAGTATCCGTCGCTGGGCGGGTTGCGGGCGGGCATCGTCACTGGTTTCGAGGGCGAGGCCGCCCGCCTGTTCGTGGCGGGCGCCGAGCCGGTGCTGCTCGACGCCAAGGCCACGCGCTGGGCCGGCAAGCCGCCGCGGCAGCTGCTCAAGCGCGGCGACGTGGTGCGCTACGCGGCGCTGCCGGTGGCGACGCCGGCCAAGCCCGCGGCCGATGCCGACGCGCCGCCGGCGGCGCCGGAATGGGTGCTGGCCCAGGTGCCGATCGCGCAGGCCGCCCTGGTGTCGCTGCAGCCGGAGGACGGCGCCATCCGCGCCCTGGTCGGCGGCTTCAGCTTCGGCCTGAACAAGTTCAACCGCGCCACCCAGGCCCAGCGCCTGCCGGGCTCGAGCTTCAAGCCGTTTGTCTACGCGGCGGCGTTCGAGCGGGGCTTCTCGCCGGCCAGCATCGTGCTCGACGCGCCGGTGGTCTTCCGCGACCGCGCCGGCAACGTCTGGCGCCCGCAGAACGACGCCGGCAACTTCGCCGGCCCGATGCGCCTGCGCGAGGCACTCGTGCAGTCGCGCAACCTCGTGTCGGTGCGGTTGCTCGACGCCATCGGCGTGGACTTCGCCAGCCGCTACATCACCCAGTTTGGCTTCAGCCAGGAAAGCCTGCCGCCGAACCTGTCGATGTCGCTGGGCACCTCCTCGCTGACGCCGCTGTCGATCGCGCGCGGCTACGCGGTGTTCTCCAACGGGGGCTATCGAATCGACCCCTGGTTCATCGACAAGGTGCTCGACCGCAACGGCCAGGTGCTGAGCCAGGCCAGCCCGGCGCGCGCCTGCCGCGGCTGCCCGGGCCGGGCCGCCGGCGAGACCCGCGCCACGACCGTGGTGGACGGCTTCGATTTCGGCAGCGCGCCGGCTCCCGTGGCCGCGCCCGAGGCCCCGGCGGCCACCGAGCCTGTGCCCGAGGGCGAGCTCGTGCTGGCGCCGCGCGCGATCGACGAGCGCACCGCGTTCCTGGTCCGCTCGCTGATGAAGGACGTGGTCAAGCGCGGCACCGCCACCGCCGCGCGCGTGCTCGAGCGCGAGGACATCGGCGGCAAGACCGGCTCGACCAACGATTACCGCGACGCCTGGTTCTCCGGCTTTGGCGGCGACCTGGTCACCACGGTCTGGGTCGGCAAGGACGACTTCAACCCGCTGGGCCGGGGCGAGTACGGCGGCCGCGCCGCACTGCCGATCTGGATCGGCTACATGCGCGCGGCACTCGATGGCGTGCCGGTGCAGGAGCCGGCGGTGCCGGCCGGCGTGGTGGTCGCCTCGGTGGACGCCGCCAGCGGGCGCATCGTGCCCGAGGGTACGCCCGGCTCGATCGTCGACTACTTCAAGGCCGAGGAATACGACCGCATCAGCAGCAGCGGCTTCGACCTCGATCCGGAGCTGAGCAACGAAGAGGCCTTCGACATCTTCTGAAGGCCCGGACGCCCGCCATGAGTCCCCGCCGCGAAGACGACCCCCGCACGCGCCAACGCCGGCAGCAGCTGGCGCAGGAGGCGGCGAGGCTGCTGGCGACCGGGGCTCAGCAGGATCCGGCCCGCGCCCTGCGCAAGGCCGCCGAGCGGCTCGGGATCCGCGACGAATCGGTGTTCCCCGGCGGCGACGAGATCCGCGAAGCGCTGCAGGCGCACCAGCGGCTGTTCGGCGGCGACGCCCCCTCCTCCCGACGCCAGGCCCTCCGGGAGGCCGCCCTGGAGGCGATGGCGTTCTTCACCGCCTTCGACCCGCGCCTGGCCGGCGCGGCGCTGGAGGGCCTGGTGGACGCCCACACGCCGGTCTGCCTGCACCTGCATGCCGATGACCCGGACGCGGTCGCCCACTTCCTGCACGACCAGCGCATACCTGCCGCGCAGGGCACGCGCCGCCTGCGGCTGTCGCGCGACCAGGCCACGCCCCTGCCCTGCTGGGAATTCGAAGCCGGCGGCATTGCCTTCGAGCTGTGGGTGCTGCCGGTGGCGGCCCTGCGCCAGGCGCCGCTGGAACCCCTCGAAGACCGCCCGATGCGCCGCGCCACCGCCAGCGCCCTCCGCCAACTAATCGCCACCGGCGACTGAAAGAAGAAGCGGCACCCGGCTCGTTTCCGTCCACCGTGGGATTCAGTCCCATGGTGGATGGAAACGAGCCGGGTGCCGCTTTGGTTCCTAGCTCAGCGCTTCTCGAGGGGGACGTAGTCGCGGTTGCCGGCGCCGGTGTAGATCTGGCGCGGGCGGCCGATCTTGGCCTCCGGGTCGGTCTGCTGTTCCAGCCAGTGCGAGACCCAACCGGCGGTGCGGGCGATGGCGAACATCACCGTGAACATCTCGGTCGGGATGCCCAGCGCCTTGTAGATGATGCCGGAGTAGAAGTCGACGTTCGGGTAGAGCTTGCGCTGGATGAAGTAGTCGTCCTTGAGCGCGGCCTCCTCCAGGCGCATCGCCACTTCCAGCATCGGGTCGTTGACGCCCAGGTCGGCGAGGACCTTGTGGCACATCTCGCGGATGATGGTCGCGCGCGGGTCGAAGTTCTTGTAAACGCGATGGCCGAAGCCCATCAGGCGGAAGCCCGAGTTCTTGTCCTTGGCGCGGTCGACGGCCTTGGCCACGTCTTCCGGGCGGCCGATCTCGGCCAGCATCTTCAGCACCGCCTCGTTGGCGCCGCCGTGCGCCGGGCCCCAGAGCGCGGCCACGCCCGCGGCGACGCAGGCGTAGGGGTTGGCGCCGGTGGAACCGACCAGGCGAACGGTCGAGGTGGAGGCGTTCTGCTCGTGGTCGGCGTGCAGGATGAACAGCAGGTCCAGCGCCTTGGCGGCGACCGGCTTGAGCATCAGCGGCTCGCTGGGCACCTCGAACATCATGTGCAGGAAGCGCTCGACGTACTCCAGGTTGTTGCGCGGGTAGCGCACCGGCCAGCCGATGGAATAGCGGTAGCAGGCAGCGGCGATGGTCGGGACCTTGGCCAGCAGGCGGATCGCGGCCATGCGGCGCTGCTCGGGATCCTCGAGGTCGAGGTCGCTGTGGTAGAAGGCGGCCAGCGAGCCGATCATGCCGCACAGCATCGCCATCGGATGCGCATCGTGCCGGAAGCCGCCAAGGAAGCCCTTGAAGGCCTCGTGCATCATCGTGTGGTGGGTGACCTCGTGCTCGAACTTGTCGAACTGGGCCGGCGTCGGCAGCTCGCCGTTCATCAGCAGGTAGCTGGTCTCGAGGAAGTTCGAGTGCTTGGCCAGCTGCTCGATCGGGTAGCCGCGGTAGAGCAGCACGCCCTCGTCGCCGTCGATGTAGGTCACCGCGCTGCGGCAGCTGGCGGTCGCCACGAAGCCGGGGTCGTAGGTGAACATGCCGGTTTCTTTCGGCAGGCGCGTGATGTCGACGCAAGGCGCGCCAAGGGTGCCGGAATAGACGGGAAGCTCGACGTTCTTGCCGGCGGCGTTGAGCACGACGCTCTTGTTGTCGGACACGGGCTGACTCCTTTCAGGGGGCGCAATCCGCATCCTCGAAGGGCTCTGGCGCGGCGTTCGCTGGTATCAAATCGAAGGCGCCGCCGGGGCGGTCACCATGCGCCGAAGTATCTCACAGCGCCCGCGGACAAGTCAGTGACGGGGGAATGAACCTTGGTCGGGGGGTCGCCAACGAAAAAGGCCGCCCGGGGGCGGCCTTTCCTCGCCTGGCCCGGGACGGGCCCGGGCGGCGCGCTTACTTGGCGTAGCGCTGGCGGAAGCGGTCGATGCGGCCGCCGGTGTCCATGACCTTCTGCTTGCCCGTGTAGAACGGGTGCG
This sequence comes from Arenimonas sp., assembly GCF_022842045.1. Lineage (GTDB taxonomy): Bacteria > Pseudomonadota > Gammaproteobacteria > Xanthomonadales > Xanthomonadaceae > Arenimonas. Next base: position 66,713 of record NZ_JALHQI010000004.1, read on the forward strand.
AGGCGGAGGTGATGTCGACCTTGATCAGGGCGTATTCCTTGCCGTCGGTCCACTTGATCGTCTCCTTCGAGGAGAGCGTGGAGCGGGTCAGGAAAGCGAAGTCGGAGGACAGGTCCTGGAAGACGACTTCTTTGTAGTTCGGATGGATGTCGGCCTTCATGGCAATTGCTCCGCCGGGTTTGCGTGGGGAAAGACCGGAATTATAGGCCGGGCCCGGGCTCCGTCGCAAGCCCGGGGCTCAGGCGCCCAGGGCGGCCCGGATCAGGGCCTCGAACCGGGCCTGGTCGAAGGCCATCACGATCCGGGCGTTGGCCGGGCGGCCGGTGCGCTGCTGCCAGTCCACCAGCGTGGCGCCGCGGCTGAGCCGGCCCTCCAGCTCCACCGCCAGGTAGCGCGATTCGGCCCGGGCCACGCCGTCCGGGTGCAGGGCCGCCGCCATGGCCAGGGCGTCGGCGCTGTGCCACAGGGCCCCGCGCTTGCCCTCGGACCACTGCCGGGTGAATCGGGAAATGCCGTCGTAGAACCGGGCCCGGTGGTCGCCCGAGCCCAGCCAGCCCTCGAAGTCCCGGTGCAGGAAGCCGTGCCGGACCACCGCCTCCCAGTCGGCCAGCTCGAAGGCCGGGAAGCCCCGGAACACCACGTCGGCGGCTTCGGGATCGAAGGCGATGTTGAATTCGGCCGGGATCGAGGTGTTGCCCTGCCCCGTCACCGCACCGCCCATCACGACCAGCCGGCCAACCCGCGACGGCAACGTCGGGTCCAAGCGCAGCGCCAGCGCCAGGTTGGTCAGCGGGCCCAGCGTGACCAGCAGCAGGCGCCCGGCGTATTCATGCGAGAAACGGAGGATGGCCAGCGCCGCATGCTCGGCCTCGGCCTGGCGCACGGCCGGCACGTAGCCGGTGTCGCCGAAGCCGTCCTGCCCGTGCACGTAGGCCGCGTCGGCCGCGTCATGCACCAGCGGCACCGGGCAGCCGGCGTAGACCGGCACGTCCACGCCCGCGACTTCGCAGAGCTTGAGGGCGTTGGCCACGGTGTGGCGCAGGCCGACGTTGCCGGCGGTGATGGTGAGGCCCAGCAGCCGGTGGCGCGGGTCGTGGAAGGCCATCAGCAGGGCCAGGGCGTCATCCACGCCCGGGTCGGTATCGATCAGCAGCGGGATGCGGTCGTCGGTCATGCCGCGATTATGCCGGCTCAGGCACCGGCGAAGCGTGCCGCGCCGCCCACCCAGCGCTGCACGAGGCGGTCCGCGATCCCCGGCGCCTCGGCCAGCAGCTGGTCCGCGGCGCGGTGCACCTCCGGCAGCAGGTCGGCGTCGCGCACCAGGTCGGCAACGCGGAAGCTGGCCAGGCCGGTCTGGCGCGTGCCCAGAAGTTCGCCCGGGCCGCGCAGCTCGAGGTCCTTCTCGGCGATCAGGAAGCCGTCGGTGCTGGCCCGCATCACCTCCAGCCGCTCGCGCGCCATCTGCGACAGCGGCGGCTTGAACATCAGCACGCAGCTCGACGCCGCCGCGCCGCGGCCCACGCGCCCGCGCAGCTGGTGCAGCTGGGCCAGCCCCAGCCGCTCGGCGTTCTCGATCACCATCAGGCTGGCGTTGGGCACGTCCACGCCGACCTCGATCACGGTGGTGGCCACCAGCAGGTTGAGCTCGCCGGCCTTGAAGGCGGCCATCACCGCCTGTTTCTCCGCGGGCTTCATGCGCCCGTGCAGCAGGCCCAGGCGAAGCTCGGGCAGCGCGGCACCCAACTGTTCGAAAGTGGTCTGCGCGGCCTGCGCCTCCACTTCCTCGCTGTCTTCGATCAGGGTGCAGACCCAGTAGGCCTGGCGGCCCTCGGCGCAGGCGGCGCGGATGCGCTCGACCACGTCGCCGCGGCGATCGCCGCTGATCGCCACGGTCTGCACCGGCGTGCGGCCCGGCGGCATTTCGTCGATCACCGACACGTCCAGGTCGGCATAGGCCGACATCGCCAGCGTGCGCGGGATCGGGGTGGCGGTCATCACCAGCTGGTGCGGCACCTGGGCGCCGCTCAGGCCCTTGTCGCGCAGCGCCAGCCGCTGGTGCACGCCGAACCGGTGCTGCTCGTCCACGATGGCCAGCGCCAGGCTCGAGAACACCACCTTGTCCTGCATCAGCGCATGCGTGCCCACGACCACCTGGGCGCGGCCCGAGGCGATCTCCTCGAGCACGGCCGCGCGCGCCTTGCCGGTGACCTTGCCGGCCAGCCACGCGACCTGCAGGCCCAGCGGCCCGAGCCAGGCCCGGAAGTTGGCCAGGTGCTGCTCGGCCAGCAGCTCGGTCGGCGCCATCAGCGCCACCTGGCGGCCGGCCTCGACCGCATTGGCGGCGGCCAGCGCCGCCACCACGGTCTTGCCGCTGCCAACGTCGCCCTGCACCAGCCGCAGCATCGGCTCCGGGCGCGCCATGTCCTGCGCCACTTCGGACAGCACGCGCTGCTGGGCGCCGGTGAGCTTGAACTTCAGGCCCGCGCGCAGGGCGGTGGCCAGCTTGCCCTTGGGACGAACCGGCATCGCGCCGTGCGCGCGCAGGGCGATGCGCTGGCGGCGCAGGCTGAGGTGGTGCGCCAGCAGTTCCTCCAGCGCCAGCCGGCGCTGCGCCGGATGGATGCCGAGCTCGAATTCGCGCAGGTCGGCATCGGGCGGCGGACGGTGCGCCGTCAGCAGCGCCTCGCGCAGCGTCGGCAGCTGCAGGCGCTGGCGCAGGCCGGCCGGCAGCAGCTCCAGCTCCTCCGCCGGCGGCAGCCGGCGGAGCGCCTCTCCCACGAGCCGCGACAGCGACTGCGGCCCCAATCCCTCGACCGCGGGATAGACCGGATCGAGCCGGTCGCGGACGACCGTGTCGCCTTCTTCGGCCAGCAGCTTGTAGCTGGGGTGCACCATTTCCAGCCCGTGCTGGCCGGGCCGCGCCTCGCCGTAGGCGAGGATGCGCCGTCCCGGCACGAACTGCGCCAACTGCGCCCGGTTGAAGTGGAAGAAGCGCAGCACCAGCCCCCCGAAGGAGCCGTCGCGGATCGCGACGCGCAGCATCGGCCGGAACCGGAAGCTGCGCTCCACCGCCTCCACCCGGCCTTCGACCTGGGCCGATACGCCTGGCTGCAGCGCGCCGATTGGTGTCACCCGGGTGCGGTCTTCATACCGCAGCGGCAGGTGCAGCCACAGGTCCTGCAGGCTCAGCAGGCCGCGCGCGGCGAGCTTTTCAGCCACTTTCGGGCCGACGCCCGGCAGCGCGGACAGGGCCTCGGCCCCGGACGGCGCCAGCGCCGGTTCCGGGCCGCGGGTGCTGCGGCGGCGCGGCGGCGCGGCCATCGTCTCAGCCGGTGACCAGGACCGCGTCGACCTCGACCCGCGCCCCCTTCGGCAGGCCGGCGACCTGGATGGTCGAGCGGGCCGGGTACGGCGCCTGGAAATACTCGGCCATCACCGCGTTCACCTGGGCGAAGTCGGACAGGTCCATCACGTAGATGCCGACCCGCACCACGCCGTCTAGCGAACCGCCCGCGGCCTCGCACACGGCCTTGAGGTTGTCGAACACGCGCCGGGTCTGGGTGCTGATGTCGCCGGTGACCAGCTCGCCGGTGGCCGGGTCGAGCGGGATCTGGCCCGACAGGTAGACGGTGCCGCCGGCGCGCACGGCCTGGGAATACGGCCCGATGGCGGCGGGGGCGCGCTCGGTGCTGATCGGATCGCGGGACATGGCGTGCCTCGTCAGGATGGGGAAGTGGGATTGTAGGAGCCGCGCGCCGCAGCGGCCAGACGACTCAGAGCCGCTGCACCCCGTGCACCACGCCCAGGCGGCGGATGCGGCGGATGACGTCGGCCAGGTGCTTGCGGTTGCGGACTTCGATCGCGAACTCCATCACCGACACCGCCACGTCGCGCTCGCGGTACTCGACCGCATCGATGTTGGAGTTGCTTTCGGCCACGGCGGCGGCGACCTGGGCCAGCACGCCGGGCTTGTTCTCGACCTCGATGCGCAGCGCCACCCGGTAGTCGCCCTCGACGTTGCGGTCCCAGGCCATCGGCACGCAGCGCTCGGGGAACTTGCGGTACTCGACCACGTTCGGGCAGTCCGTGCGGTGCACCACCACGCCCTTGCCGGCGCTGAGGTAGCCCATGATCTCGTCGCCCGGGATCGGGTGGCAGCAGGCCGCGAAGCTCAGCACGCCGCGCTCGCTGCCCGTGATCATGATTCGTTCGGAGGTGCCGGTGGGCAGGACGGCGCCGTCCAGCGGCAGCACGTCCTGGCCGTGCACCATCAGCCGCGCGACCTGCGCCGGCATGCGGTTGCCCAGGGCGATGTCGGCCAGCAGTTCTTCCAGCCGCCGGTAGCGCAGGTCGGCCAGCAGGTGCTCGATGCGGTCGGCCGGCACGCGGTCGAGCGAGCTCTCGAGCGCCTCCAGCGCGCGGTCCAGCATGCGGTGGCCAAGGTCGACCGCATCCTCGTGCTCGAGCCGCTTCAGGAAGTGCCGGATCGCGGTGCGCGCCTTGCTCGAGACCACGAACTCCAGCCACTGCGGGCCCGGCGTCGCCGAAGGCGCCGTGATGACCTCGACGCTCTGGCCGCTGCTGAGCTTGGTGCGCAGCGGCACCAGCTTCTTGTCAACGCGCGCGGCCACGGCATGGTTGCCGACGTCGGTATGGACGGCATAGGCGAAGTCGAGCGCGGTGGCGTTGCGCGGCAGCGCCAGGATGTCCCCCTTGGGCGTGAACAGGTAGACCTCGTCCGGGAACAGGTCGACCTTGACGTTCTCCAGGAACTCCAGCGACGAACCCGCGCTCTGCTGCGTGTCCATCAGGTTGCGCACCCAGTCCTGCGCACGCGCCTGCGCCGCGCTGCCGCCGGCGCCGGCGCTCTTGTAGACCCAATGCGCGGCGATGCCGCGCTCGGCCACGAGGTCCATGTCCTCGGTGCGGATCTGCACTTCCACCGGCGCGCCGTAGGGGCCGAACAGCACGGTGTGCAGGCTCTGGTAGCCGTTGGCCTTGGGGATGGCGATGAAGTCGCGGAAGCGCGCGTCCAGCGGCTTGTAGATCGAGTGCACGGCGCCCAGCGCGTGGTAGCACTGCATCACGGTGGGCACGACGATGCGGAAGCCAAAGACGTCGAGCACCTGCTCGAGGCTCTTGTTCTCCTGCTTCATCTTCGTATAGATGCTCCACGGCGACTTCACCCGGCTCACCAGGTGGTTGCGCAGGCCTTCCTGGGCCAGGCGCTGCGCCAGCTGCGCCTCGATCGTGGCCAGGGCTTCGCGCCGCATCACCGGCTGGGCCGCGATGCGCCGGGAAATCACCCGGTGCCGCATCGGGTGCAGGGCGCGGAAGCCCAGGTCCTGCAGCTCGGCCTTGATCTTGTTCATGCCCAGGCGCTGGGCGATGGGCGCGTAGATCTCCAGAGTCTCGCGGGCGATGCGGCGGCGCGACTCGGCGGCCATCGAATCGAGCGTGCGCATGTTGTGCAGGCGGTCGGCGAGCTTGATCAGGATCACGCGCAGGTCGCGCGCCATCGCCAGCATCATCTTGCGGAAGCTTTCCGCGGCGGCCTCCTGGCGGTCGCGGAAGTGGAGCTTGTCGAGCTTGGTGACGCCATCCACCAGCTCGGCGACGGTGACGCTGAACTCGCGCTCGATCTCGCTGCGCGGCAGCGGGGTGTCCTCGAGTGCATCATGCAGGATCGCGGCGCACAGCGTCTCGGCATCGAGCCGCAGCTCGGCCAGGATGCCGGCCACGGCCACCGGGTGGGTGATGTAGGCCTCGCCGCTCTTGCGCGTCTGGCCCTCGTGGGCGCGCGCGCCAATCTCGTAGGCGCGCCGGACCTGGCGCACCTGGTCCGGCGGCAGGTAGTCGGCCAGCCGCTTCTCGAGCGCCAGCACGGCGTCCGGACACGGATCCGGGCCGATGTCGGCGACTTTCTGCGGCTTGGTGAAGGAAGACATGCAGCCAGACTACGCGGGGCCGGGAAACCCATCAATGCCGCGGCTTTCGGGCCCGTGAACGAACTGTGGGAGGGAATGTAGGAGGGCCTTCAGGCCCGAAGCTTCTTGGCGAAGACCTTCGGGCCTGAAGGCCCTCCTACATTCCCTCCCACGGAGGGTTGGGCGAGGGGCAGGACCCCTCGCGCCGGACTCAGAGGTCGTCGCCGCCCTTGGACAGGTCGTCGTCGACGACTTCCGCGGCGGCCCATTCCAGCGCCTCGCGCTCGGCACGCTCGCGCTCGGCCTTCTCGACGTCGTCGATCAGCTGCTGGTCGATCTTGCGGGCGGCGATCTCGCGCAGGGCCAGCACGGTCGGCTTGTCCTGGTGCTCGCTGTTGTCGAGGGTCGGCTCGACGCCCTTGGCCAGCTGGCGGGCGCGCTTGGACGCCATCAGGACCAGCTCGAAGCGGTTGTCGACGACGGACAGGCAGTCTTCCACGGTGATGCGGGCCATTGGATCTCCTCACCGAAGGCTGCCCGGCCGGGGCGCCTACGGAAAATCAAGGGGTTACGCGAACCGCGCATTCTACGCCCGGGCCGGGGGGCGGCGCAAATGGCTTCCTCGGTCGACGCCGGGCCGGCCGCCCGGTGGCCGGGGCGCGGCCCGGCCGCCCGGGCCCCAGTCAGGCCAGCAAGTCGCGGATCAGCGAAGCGTGCCGGGTGGCCTGGGCGGCGCGCCTGAGGCGCTGGGCCACGAAGATGGCCCGCAGCTCGGCCGCGGCGGCATCGAAATGTTCGTTGACGATGACGTAGTCGAACTCGTCGTAGTGCGACATCTCCTCCCGGGCCGCCGCCAGGCGCCGGGCGATGGTCTCCTCGCTGTCCTGGCCGCGGTTGCGCATCCGGGTCTCGAGGGCGTCCTTTGACGGCGGCAGGATGAACACGCTCAGGCAGTCGGGCATCTTCTCGCGCACCTGGCGGGCGCCCTGCCAGTCGATCTCCAGCAGCACGTCCTTGCCGGCCGCCAGCTGCGGCTCCACCGACTGCCGGGCGGTCCCCTTGTAGTCGCCGTGCACCAGCGCGTGCTCGAAGAAATCGCCGGCGGCGATCATCCGCTCGAACTCGGCCTTGTCCACGAAGTGATAGTGCTGGGCGTGGCGCTCGCCCGGCCGCGGCGCGCGCGAAGTGAAGGAGATCGACAGCGCGATGCCCGGCTCCTTCGCCAGCACCGCGTTGACCAGGCTGGACTTGCCGGCGCCCGAGGGCGCCGCGACGACGTAGAGGGTGCCGCGGATCGTGTTCATTCGAGGTTCTGCACCTGTTCGCGCAGCTGTTCGATCAGGACCTTGAGCTCCACCGCCGCCTGCGTGGTGCGGCTGTCCACGGACTTCGAGCCCAGGGTGTTGGCCTCGCGGTTGAACTCCTGCATCAGGAAGTCGAGCCGGCGGCCCACGGCCTCGGGCAGGGCGAACACGCGCCGGGCCTCGGCGACGTGGCTGGCGAGGCGGTCGAGCTCTTCGTCCACGTCGATCTTCTGCAGGTTCAGCACCACTTCCTGCTCCAGCCGGCCCGGATCGAGCGGCAGCTTGAGGTCGGCCAGCTTCGCATCGAGCTTGGCCCGCAGCGCGGCGCGGATCTCCGGCAGCCATTCGCGGACCTGGCGGGTGATGCGCTCGATGCCATCCACGCGCTCGGCCATCACCGCCGCCAGCTTGGCGCCCTCGCGCTCGCGGGCGGCGACGAATTCGGCCAGGGTCTCGTCCAGCAGGGCCAGGGCCTCGGCCTGCAGGCCAGCCTGGTCCAGGGCGTCTTCCTCGACCACGCCGGGGAAGCGCAGCAGCTCGGTGAATTCGGTGCGCAGGCCGGGGAATCGCCCGTCCATGGCCTGGGCCGACGCGGCCAGCTGGTCCAGCAGGCCCTGGTTGATGCGCAGGTCGGCGCGGCCACCGGCGGAAGGCCGGAACCGCAGCACCAGGTCGACCTTGCCGCGCGAGACCTTCTGGGCGACGCGCTCGCGCAGGGCCGGCTCGATCGCGCGCAGCTCCTCGGGGGCGCGCACGCTGAGCTCGTGGTAGCGATGGTTCACCGCGCGCAGCTCGCAGCCCAGCGTGCCGCCGGTGGCGGCGCGCTCGCAGGCGGCGAAGGCAGTCATGCTGCGGATCATGGGCGGTCCCGGGTCTGGAGGGGTCGAATGGTAATCTAGCCGGCCAAAGATTGCCGGATGTGCCCCATGACCAGCTCCCCCCGCCCCGACGGCCGCGCCCCCGACCAGCTGCGCGCCGTCCGCATCGAGCGCAACTACACCAAGCATGCCGAGGGCTCGGTGCTGGTCTGCTTCGGCGACACCAAGGTGCTGTGCACCGCCAGCATCGACAACAAGGCGCCGGGCTTCCTGCGCGGCAAGGGCGAAGGCTGGGTCACGGCCGAGTACGGCATGCTGCCGCGCGCCACCAACACCCGCAACGACCGCGAGGCCGCGCGCGGCAAGCAGGGCGGCCGCACGCTGGAAATCCAGCGCCTGATCGGCCGCGCGCTGCGCGCCTGCATCGACCGCAAGGCCCTCGGCGAGCGCACCATCACCCTCGACTGCGACGTGCTGCAGGCCGACGGCGGCACCCGCACCGCGGCGATCACCGGCGCCTACGTGGCGCTGTGCGACGCGATCTCGGTGCTCAAGGCCCGCGGCGACATCACCCGCGACCCGATCCTGGGCGCGGTGGCGGCGGTCTCGGTCGGCATCTGCCAGGGCGTGCCGGTGCTCGACCTCGACTACCGCGAGGACAGCACCTGCGACACCGACATGAACGTCGTGATGAACGACGGCGGCGGTTTCATCGAGGTCCAGGGCACGGCCGAGGGCCACGCCTTCCGCCGCCCCGAACTCGACGCCCTGCTCGCCCTGGCCGAAAAGGGCATCGCCGAACTCGTCTCCCTGCAGCGCGCCGCCTTGGCGGGCTAGTTTTTTTGCCACGGATGAACACCTGACCCACACACGATGCCTAGACAACTGGTCCTCGCGACATCGAACAAGGGCAAGCTCGCGGAGCTGCAGCCGCTGTTGGCGGATGCGGGCCATGCGCTGGTGTCGCAGGGCGAGTTGGCGGTGGAGGATGCGGTCGAGGATGGCCTGACCTTCATCGAGAACGCCATCCTGAAGGCGCGGCATGCGTGCGCGGCGACCGGGCTGCCGGCGCTGGCGGACGATTCGGGGCTGGTGGTGGACGCGCTCGGCGGCGAGCCGGGCCTTTACAGCGCGCGCTATGCCGGCGTGCATGGCGATTCCGCGGCCAACATCGCCCGGCTGCTCGAGCGCATGCAGGGGCTCGAGGGCGAGCAGCGGCGGGCGCACTTTTACTGCGTGATCGTGCTGATGCGGCACGCCCGCGACCCGCAGCCGCTGGTGGTCGAGGGGCGATGGCCAGGCTATGTGCTGGAGGCGCCGCGCGGCGACGGCGGCTTTGGCTATGACCCGGTGTTCCTGGATCCGGTGCAGCAGCACACCGCGGCCGAGCTCGACCCGGCGCTGAAGAACCGGATCAGCCACCGCGGGCTCGCGCTGGCCGCGCTCCGCGCGCGGCTGCACGAGCTGTGAGCACGCTCATCCCGCCGCCGCTGTCGCTGTACATCCACATCCCTTGGTGCGTGAAGAAATGCCCGTATTGCGACTTCAATTCGCACGGGCAGAGCGGCGCGCTGCCGGTGGACGACTACATCGCCGCGCTGGTGCGCGACCTGGAGCAGGACCTGCCGCTGGTGTGGGGCCGCACGGTGCACAGCGTGTTCTTCGGCGGCGGTACGCCCAGCCTGTTCGCGCCCGATGCGATCGGCGCCATCCTCGACGCCTGCTCGTCGCGGCTGCGCTTCGCGCCGGGCGCCGAGATCACGACGGAGTGCAATCCGGGCACCGCCGAGCACGGCCGCTTCGAGCAGTACCGCGCCGCCGGCGTGAACCGCATCAGCTTCGGCATCCAGAGCTTCGACGACGGCTGCCTGCAGCGCCTGGGCCGCATCCACGGCAGCGCCGAGGCCGAGCGCGCGGTGAAGCTGGCCCAGGACGCCGGCTACGACAACCTCAACCTGGACCTGATGTACGCCCTGCCCGGCCAGGACCTGGCGATGGCGCTGCACGACATCGAGCGCGCGATCGCGCTGCAGCCCGCGCACCTCTCGCACTACCAGCTGACGATGGAGCCCAACACCGCCTTCGCGGTGAAGCCGCCCGAGGGCCTGCCCGGCGAGGACGACGCCTGGGACATCCAGGAGCGCTGCATCGAGGCGATGGCCGCCGCCGGCTATGCCCAGTACGAGGTCTCGGCCTATGCCCGCGAAGGCCGGCAGTGCGCGCACAACCTCAACTACTGGCGCTTCGGCGACTACCTCGGCATCGGCGCCGGCGCCCACGGCAAGATCAGCTCGGGCGCCAGCGGCGAAGTGCGCCGCCGCTGGAAACCCAAGAACCCGCGCGACTTCATCGCCCACGCCGGCACCGCACGCGGCATTGGCGGCGACGATCCGATCGCGCCGACGGGCCTGCCCTTCGACTACATGCTCAATGCATTGCGGCTCGTCGAAGGCTTCCGCCTGTCGGACTTCGAGTCGCGCACCGGCCTGGACCGCCAGGTCATCGCCGCCGAGCTCCAGCACGCGCGCGTCCTCGGCTGGCTCGAGCAGGACGGGGAGCATTGGCGGCCGACGGAGCTGGGGCGGCGGTTTACGAATGATGTGATTGGCTTGTTCCTGGGCTGACGACGGGAACGCGGCAACTGGCGGGCAGTCACCAGTAAGGAGGCAACTAGTGAGGAGGAAATAGGAACTAGCAAGTGCCCGGATCCGGCTTTTCACTAGTTCCTGGTTCCTCTTCACTGGCTCCTCGCCCCGCTCGCTCCCCGTTCACCCGCCACTCCCACACCCCCCGCTACCCTCTCCCCATGCTCGACACCATCACCTTGACCTGCCCGCACTGCGGCGAGACTTTCGAAACCGTGGCCGATCCCTCGGCCGGCGACGCCGAGTACGTCGAGGACTGCTACGTCTGCTGCCGGCCCATCACCGTCCGGCTGCGGGTCGGCGGCGACGGCGAGCTCGACGGCTACGACGCCGACCGCGACGACTGACCCCGTCTTGATCTAGAATTCACCCGCCCCAGGTGTTCGGGAAGCCGGTCCAACTCCGGCACTGCCCCCGCAACGGTAGGCCAGAATCCCCTCCAGCAAGCCACTGTGCCCCCGGGCATGGGAAGGCGGACGGGAGGCGAGGTGCCCCGCGCACCCCGCCGCTGGCGAGTCCGGAGACCGGCCTGGTGCTTGGCCACCCACCAGGGGTGGCCACCACGGCACGTTGCGGAGGGCGACGGGGCAGCGTCATGGCCTGCGCCCGTCCGCGCCCGGCCGCGTCGTTTCCCCGGACCACCCCGCGCGTGCTTCCCGCGGGTGAGCGTTCCAGGAGAAACCATCAGATGAACCCCGTTGCACGCCAGTCCGCGCTTTGCGCGGCGATTTCCCTCTTGCTGTCCCCCGCCGCCGCCCTGGCCCAGGACGCGGCCACGCTGGACGCCGTCCAGGTCACCGCGACCCGCATCGAGCGCCCGCTCGACGAAGCCCTGGCTTCGGTCACCGTGATCACGCGCCAGGACATCGAGGCCAGCCAGGCGCCGGACCTGATCGACCTGCTCGGCCGCCAGGCCGGCATCGACGTCGCCCGCACCGGCGGCCCGGGCGGCGGCAGCGCCCTGTTCCTGCGCGGCAGCAATTCGAACCAGAGCCTGATCCTGGTCGACGGCATCCGCGTCACCTCGACCGGCCAGGGGGTGTTCGACTTCGCCCACCTGCCGCTGGAGCAGATCGAGCGGATCGAGATCGTGCGCGGCCCGCGCGCGTCCATGTGGGGCTCGGATGCGATCGGCGGCGTGGTCCACATCTTCACCCGCGACCCGTCGGCGCCGTCCGCGCGCGTCTCCGCGGGCAGCTACGGCCGGGTCGGCGCCAGCGCCGCGATCGGCACCGGCGACAGCCGCCGCGGCTTCGGCATCACCGCCGGCGTCCAGCGCCTGCGCGGCTTCTCGGCCACCAACCCGAACTCGGTGTTTTCCTACGATCCCGACGACGACGGCTACCGCAACCGCAACCTCAGCCTGCGCGGCCGCACCGCCGTCGGCAGCCAGGTGCTGTCGTTCAACGCCATCGCCACCGACGCCGAGGTCGAGTTCGACCGCGGCGTCACCGATGCCCGCAATGCCTCCGGCGGCGTGACCCTGGCCGGCGAACTCGCCGCGCACTGGAGCCACCAGTTCACCCTCGGCCACGCCCGCGAGGACCTCGACACCGCGGGTTCCTTCCCCAACGCCTTCCGCAGCCGCCGCAGCAGCGCCGACTGGCTGCACACGCTGGCCATGGGCGAAGACGCCTCCCTGCGCTTCGGCCTGAACTGGCAGCGGGAGAACGGCGAATCGGAAAACGCCTTCAACGGCCTGCTGTTCGACGACACCCGCCGCAGCCAGGCCGCCTTCATCGGTTACGGCGGCCGCTTCGGCCGGCACGTGCTCGACCTGTCGCTGCGCCGCGACCACAGCAACCAGTACGGCGGCGTCACCACCGGCAATGCCGGCTGGGGCGTCGACCTGGGCGACCGCGTGCAGTGGCGCCTGTCCTGGGGCGAGGGCTTCCGCGCGCCGAACTTCAACGAGCTCTACTACCCCGACACCGGCTTTGGCTTCGCCGGCAACCCGGACCTGCGGCCGGAGCATTCACGCACCTGGGAAACCGGCCTGGCCTACACGCCGGCAGCCGGCCAGCGGCTGGAGCTGTCGGTCTACCGCACCCGCGTGCGCGACCTGGTCGCGTTCGCCGCGCCGCTCACCAACAACGCCATCAACATCAACCGCGCCGCGCTCGAGGGCGTGGAGCTGGGCTATCGCTTCGACCGCGGCGGCTGGAGCGGCGGCGGCAACCTGACCTGGCAGGACGCGATCGACGCCGGCGCCGGCCAGCCCCTGCTGCGCCGGGCCAAGCGCAAGGCGCACGTCGACCTGGGGCATGCCTGGGGCAACGGGCTCTCACTGGCGCTGGAGGGAGATTATTTCTCGGGTCGCCCCGATTTCGGCGCCCGCCTGCCCTCGCACGCCCTCGCGCACTTGCGCCTGGCCTGGCAGTTCAGCCCGGCCTGGCGCCTCGAGGGCCGGCTGGAAAACCTCGCCGATCGCGACTATGAACTGGTCCGCGGCTACAACACCCCCGGCCGCAGCGGCCTGGTCAGCCTGGTCTGGAACGGGAGGTAAGGCCTCGCCGGGCCAGTCCCCCGGACTGGCCCGGCCCTATGCGCGGGGCCACGCGTGTGCCTAGAATCGCGCTGGGGAATTCACACGGAGCGCCGCATGCCCGCATCGGCCATACCTCCGCACGCGTCCGCACCGACGCTTGCGACGCGGCCATTGCCTGATCGAGTCCGCGGGCTGTTGGGCGGCATCCTCGAGTATTCCTCCGACGAGATCGAGCGCACGCTGGTCTCGACGCTCAACGAATTCGAGCAGCAGCTCTTCAAGTTCGCCGAACAGGCGCGCAGCAACATGGTCCAGACCCGCTGGCTCGAAGCCCAGCGCCTGGTCAAGCGCACCCGCCCCGACCTGGTGCCGCGCTTCCTGATCGCGCTCGAGGCCGAGCTGGCCTGCATCAAGGATCCGCCGGGGGCGAAATCCATCACCGGCGGCTTCCGGCTGACCCGTGACGAGCTGTCCCTGGTCGAGAACCTCGACATGGACGAAGCCACCGTCCTGGCCGAGATCGCCAGCCGGGCCGAGGTCCGCAACAGCCTGCCGCTGTACCTGCTGGGCCAGCGCTTCGGCGTGCTGGCCGGCAAGCCGGCCTTCGACGCCGAGAACGTGCCGATCGGCCCGCAGGCGCTGTGCCGCATGCTGCGCCAGGCCGCCGACTGCCTCGAGCTCGCGGGCGAGCACCGCAGCCTGCTGTTCCGGACCTTCGAACGGCACCTGATGCCGCTCTACGGCGGCTTCATCGAATCGGTGAACACCTACCTCTCTCGCAACGGGGTGCTGCCGAACCTGCATTACGTGCCGGTGCGCGCGCGCCCGGCCAGCGGCCCGTCCGCCAAGGCCCGGCCGGCCGGCGACGGCGCGGCCACCGGCACCGCGGGTGCCGGC
>NZ_JALHQI010000005.1 GCF_022842045.1 Arenimonas sp.
CCGGCAGGCCTGCGTGCTGCTGCAGCGCCAGCCGCAGCGCCGGCGGAGGCGCGATCGCCTGCAGGCCGCCCGCGCGCGACTCCGCCTTGTGGCCGGGCAGGCGCAGGCCGCCGGGGAAGGAGTGCAGGCGCACGGCCGGCGCTCGCCCTCAGCGGCCGCTGAAGGTCGGGCTGCGGCGGGCCAGGAAGGCGCTGGTGCCTTCCTTCATGTCCTCGGTGCTGAAGGTGACCGCGAATACCTGGGTCTCGAACTCGAGGCCGGCATCCAGCGCGGCTTCGCCGCCGACCAGCACGGCGTCGAGGATGCCGCGCAGCGCCTGCGGCGCGGCGTTGGCCAGCTGGTTCGCCAGCTTCAGGGTCTCGGCCTCGAGCTCGGCGGCCGGCACCACGCGGGTCAGGATGCCCAGCGCGGCGGCCCGGGCAGCGTCGATCGGCTGGCCCAGCAGGCACAGCTCCAGCGCCGCGGACCGGCCGGCCAGGCGCAGCAGGCGCTGGGTGCCGCCGAAGCCGGGCACCAGGCCGAGGTTGATCTCGGGCTGGCCGACCTTGGCTGTGTCGGCGGCGATGCGCAGGTGGCAGGCCATGGCCAGCTCCAGGCCACCGCCGAGGGCGAAGCCATTCACCATCGCCACCACCGGCTTGCCCAGCTGCTCGATGCGGCTCATCAGTCGCTGGCCGTGGCGCGAGAAATCGCGGGCCTGGGCCGGGGTGAGGCCGTTCATCTCGGCGATGTCGGCGCCGGCGACGAAGGCCTTGGGACCGGCGCCGGTAAGCACCACCACGCGCACCGAGGCATCGTCCGCGGCCGCGGCGAAGGCGTGGTGGAGTTCGGCCAGGGTGTCCTGGTTGAGGGCGTTGAGCTTGTCGGGGCGGTTGAGCGTGATCCGGCGGACGGCGCCGGCGTCCTCGACGAGCAGGTTGCGGAAGGTCATGGGGACTCCGTTCGGGGCGGTGATTCCAGGGAACTCTCGGCGTCCGCGCGGGTCGGACAGGGGCGACTGGCCCGTGTCAGTAGCGGTTCAGCCGTGCGGGGGATATCCTAGCGCGGCCTTTGGGACGCCACAGCGCCCCCTTTCCACCACTGGAGATTCCCTGATGAAGTTGCGTCTGTTGGCTGCCTCCCTGGCGGCCCTTGGTCTCGGGGCCGGCGTCGCCGTTGCCCAGACCGCCCCGGCCCCCGCCCAGCAGCAGGCCCCTGCGCCGGCGCCGCTTGACAAGGCCGTCCTGAACTACGCCATCGGTTACGACCAGGGCGCTGGCCTGGCCGAGCTGGGCACCGACATCGACATCAATGCGGTCATCCGCGCGATGCAGGATGGCTATGCCAAGAAGCAGCCGGCCTATCCGCAGGCGCAGATGGAAGCCCAGCTCGCCGGCTTCTCGCAGCGCATGAACGCCAAGATGCGCGCCCAGCTCGAAGCCGCCGCGCGCGAGAACCGCGCCAAGTCCGAGGCCTTCCTGGCCGCGAACCGCACCAAGTCCGGCGTGATCACCCTGCCGAGCGGCGTGCAGTACCGCATCATCGAGACGGGCACCGGCCCGAAGCCGACGCCGGGCAGCACGATCGAGATCCACTACCGGGGCTCGATCTCCACCGGCCAGGAGTTCTTCAACACCTACGCCCAGAACACGGCGGTCCCGCCGCCGGCGTCGCTCAAGATCGAGCAGTTCCCGGTCGAGGGTGGCCGCGAGGCGTTGATGATGATGCCGGCCGGTTCGCGCTGGGAAGTCTTCGTGCCGCCGGGCAAGGCCTTCGGCGACAATCCGCGCCCCGTGGGCCCGGGCCAGGCCCTCGTGCTCGACATCAAGCTCATCAGCGTCAAGTAATCCCGCGGTCCGCCGCGCCCCCGGGCGCGGCGGACTGGCGTTGCCTGCATGCAAACCCCTTATCGCGCCGTCCTCAGCCCCTGCGTCGGGATCTGTTCCCTGGACGCCAACGGCCTGTGCGAAGGCTGCCACCGCACCAGCGCCGAAATCGCGCGCTGGTCGCAAATGAGTGACGACGAGCGCCTGCAGTTCATGGACGTCGTCCTGCCGCGTCGCGAGGCGCAACGGGTGTGAGCCCGCGGTTCGATCCTTTCGAACGCCTGCCCCGCGCGCTTCATTCGCTCGACCACCCCCCGTCCGGACCCGGCTGGAACCACGCCGAACTCGCCGACCTGCTGCCGCTGGACGTGCCCCTGCGCCTGGCCGCCGTGCTGGTGGCGCTGGTGCAGCGTCCCGGCGGCCCGCGCGTGCTGCTGACGCGCCGCACAGAAGCGCTGAGGCTGCATGCCGGGCAGGTCAGTTTCCCGGGCGGCCGGATCGAAACCAGCGACGCCGACCCGGTGGCCGCCGCGCTGCGCGAGGCGCACGAGGAAGTCGGGCTGGCCTCGTCGCATTCCTCGCCGCTGGGCTACCTCGATCCGTTCGTGACCATCACCGGTTTCCACGTGTATCCGGTGGTGGCCATCGTGGGCGACGGCTACCAGCCGGTCGTGGATCCGTCGGAAGTCGCCGAGGCCTTCGAAGTGCCGCTGGACTTCCTGCTCGACCCGGCCAACGTGCACGAGCTGGAGGTGGACTGGCAGGGGCGTCGCCGCCGCCTGCTCGAGTACCGCTACGAAGGCCACCGCATCTGGGGCGCCACCGCGGCGATGCTGGTGAACTTCCGCCAGCGCCTGGAGCAGGCGGCGTGAACTGGCAGGCGCTGGTGTCGCCCGAGGACCTGGCCGCGGCGCTCGGCCGCGCCGAACTGGTCGTCGTGGACTGCCGCCACGTGCTCGCCGATGCCGATGCCGGCGAGCGTGCCTGGCGCGAATCGCACGTGCCCGGCGCCAGCCACGCGCACCTGGACCGCGACCTCAGCGATCACGGCAAGCCAGCCGCCTTCGGCCGCCACCCGCTGCCCGACGCCGCGGCGTTCAATGCCCTGCTGGTGCGCCTGGGCATCACGCCCGCGCACCAGGTGGTGGCCTACGACGCGGGCGATGGCGCGATGGCAGCGGCGCGCTTCTGGTGGCTGCTGCGGCTGGCCGGGCACGTTCGCGTCGCGGTGCTCGATGGCGGGTTCGCGGCATGGACGGCGAAAGGCCTGCCCGTGGACGCGAACCTGCCGACGCCCGCGCCGGGACGCTATTCGGCGGGGTTCGACCCAAGCCAGGTCGCAACGACCGACGAGGTCCTCGGGCGCCTCCCGGGGCCTGCGGGATGGTTGCTCGATGCACGTGCGCCCGAGCGCTTCCGCGGCGAAGTGGAGCCCCTCGATCCCGTGGCCGGCCACATCCCGGGTGCGGTGAACCGGCCGTTCGGCGCCAATCTTTCCGGCGGCCGCTTCAAGCCCGCGGAGGTACTCGCTGCCGAGTTCAGGGCGCTGCTCGGCGCGCGCTCGCCGTCGGAGCTCGTGCTGTCCTGCGGCTCGGGCGTGACGGCCTGCCATAACGCACTGGCGATGGCGCACGCCGGGTTGCCGGGTGCGCGTGTTTACGCGCCATCCTGGAGCGGTTGGGTCAGCGACCGCGCGCGGCCGGTGGCCACCGGCGACTGATCAGAGCCTGAGCGCGTCGTCCGGTCCGGCGGCAGGCACCGGCAGGATGTCCACGCGCGTCAGCTCGACGCCATCCACCGTCATCCTCCAGCGGCCATCGACCCGCCGCGGCGGGTGCGTCACCTCGAAGCTGGCGCTGAGCAAGCCCATCCCGATCTTGAAGCCGCGTTCGTTGAACGAATGGCAGGCGCCCTCGATGGTCAGCCGGGACGTGCCGGTCACGCGCTCGTAGTCGGCGTGGCCGTCCGCGCGGATCACCAGCAGCGTGCCGTCGCCGCGCCAGTGGCCGACGTAGTTGGCGTAGTCCGCCGGCACGGGCTTGGCGCAGGCCACCAGCCACAGGCAGGCGGCCAGCCACAGCCAGCGGGCGGACGGCCGGGCGCTCACTTCTTGAGCCGGGCCACCAGCGCCTGCAGCGCCGCCTGCGTGTCAGGGGCGTACCAGGCGTCGATGAACCCCTCGAGCTGGCGGTCGTCGAAGCCTTCCAGCGCGGCGACCAGGTCGGCGCGGGCGATGCGGCGCGTGGCCAGCATCGCGGCCGACGGCAGCGCCAGCAGTTCCTCCAGCCAGTGTTTGGCGCGCACCAGGACATGTTCGGCGTCGGTGAGTTCGTCGACCAGGCCGATGGCCTGCGCCACCTCCGATTCCACCAGCGCACCCGACACCAGCAGGCGCTCGGCGCGGTAGGGGCCGACCACGCGGCGCATCAGGTGCTGGATGGCGTCGGGCGCGACCAGGCCCACCTGCACTTCGTTCAACCCGATGCGGAACGGTCCGCGGGCCATGACCCGGTAGTCGCAGCACAGCGCCAGCACGCAGCCACCGGCCGGGCTGTGGCCGCCGATCGCGGCCACGACCGGCACGGGGCAGTTCGCGATGGCGCGCGCGGCGGCGAACAGCGAAGCCCAGCCCGGCCCCAGCGCGGCGCGATCCAGGCCCATCAGGTGCGGCACGTCCATGCCGCCGGAGAACACCTTGCTGCCGCCGGTGAGGATGATGCCGCGGGCACCCTCGGCGGGCGCGGCCTGGACCGCGGTGCGCAGCGCACTGAGCAGTTCCGGCGTGAGCGCATTGACCGGCGGGCGGGCCAGCCGGATTTCCTGGATGTGTCCGTGGCGGTGGAGTTCGATCATGGCCAAGCCTTCAGTCGATGCGTACGTCGGGGGCCCAACGATACCGCACCGTGTAGGTCAGGCGCGCCTCGCCGCCCGCGGGCACGGCCAGGTCGAACCAGGCGGACTGGGCATCGCGCTCGCCGGGCTGCACGCTGGTGCTGGTGATGTCCCAGTCGCTCCAGCGCGGCATCGCCTCGTGGATGCGCACGGTGGCGGCCTCGTCCTTGGCATTGCGGACGAGCACGCTGACGCGCTCCTCCATCTGGCGGCCGGCGCGGTCGACGCGGAACGACTCGCGCTTGCGCTCGGCGGTGAGGTCGAAGACGGTGCCCAGCGCCAACTCCACTTCCGCGTTGGCGGGCGTGTGGCCCAGCATGGCCTCGCCCAGCAAGTTGCCGCCATCGAACACGCGGACACGGCCGGCGGGCAGCGGCGCGCCCAGCCCGGTCGCCTTGGCATTGGTGAAGCCGAGGCTGGCGATCACCGGCTGCTCGCCTTCGACGGCATTGAAGTTGGCGTCGATCATGGGCTGCGGCGGGCGCCAGGTGCCGATGGGTGCGCGGGTTTCGTACCGGCGCTGGCAGGCGATGCCGTTCGCCGGTGCCACCAGCGGGATTCGCTGCACGCTGCCCTGCGGCAAGTCGGCGCTGCCCGGGATGCGGTAGGCGTGGTATTCGCCGGAGGCTTCCGCTGCCGGCGCCGGTGCCGCCATCGCGTCCATCATCACTTCGCTGCGATAGGCCTTGGCCATGCGCGGCCCCGAAGCCTGGGTGCGGTTCGGTTCGCCTGCGACCAGGGTCAGGGCCACGCCGTTGAAGTCGGCGCCGGCGCGGTTGGCGACCATGGCCGCGCCCTCGAGGTCCATGCGGCAGGCGCGCGCGCCGCCGGACACATCCACCTGGTAGTCGGCGCGCCAGGCCAGGCCGGCGGTGGCGTAGCCGAGGTTGAAGGTTTGCCGGCCAGCACGGCTGGCGACCAGCTCCCAGCTCAGCGTCGGCTCGTTGACCAGGCCGGCGGGCAGGCGCGGCAGTTCGAAGTTCGAGTAGTTCGCCAACACCTTCACCCGGCCGTCGGGCAGGCGCAGGGTGAG
This sequence comes from Arenimonas sp., assembly GCF_022842045.1. Lineage (GTDB taxonomy): Bacteria > Pseudomonadota > Gammaproteobacteria > Xanthomonadales > Xanthomonadaceae > Arenimonas. The sequence goes on from NZ_JALHQI010000005.1 coordinate 5,731, forward strand.
GCCGTTGCCGGCGGCCAGCAGCACGCCGGTGTAAGACTGGCGGGCATCGCCGACCGACTGTTCGACGGTGACGGTCTGGCCCAGGGCGCGGCGCAGCAGGTCGTCCTGGCCGGCCAGCGCGAAGTCGAAGCGCTGGCTGCGCACCTGGGCATTGCCCTGCGGGCGCAGGCGAACGGTGCTGGCATCGAGTGCGGCGGGCAGGCCGCCGAGCGACACGGAATTGCTGCCGCTGGCCAGGTCGAAGCCCAGCGCGGACGCGACCAGGGCATAGCCGGGACCGCCGGGCATGGCTTCCGACTGCACGACGGCGTCGTAGTCGCCGCTGTAGAGGGTGAGCCGGGTTTCGGCGGCGTCGGCCGTGGCTAGGGTGGGCAGGGCGATGGCGGCGGCGAGCAGGGTGCGTTTCATCAACAACTCCTTGAGGCGCGTGGGATTATCATAGGCCCATGAACGCACTGCGCCTTGTCTTGGGGTTAACCGCGGTCCTGTCGGCTTCAGCCGCCGTTGGGGCTCCACCGGATTGCATGCCGGTCATCGAAACGCCGTGGGTGCGCGCCGCGCCGCCGGGGGCCGCTTCGCTGGCGGGCTACCTGGTGCTGCGTAATCCCTGCGCGGCGGCGGTGGAAGTGGCCGATGTCGAAAGCAAGGACTTCGGCATGCCGATGATCCACCGCACCGTGGTCGAGGACGGCGTCAGCCGGATGCGGCCGGCGGGGAAACGGGTGGTCGCGCCCGGCGAGACGCTGCGCTTCGAGCCCGGCGGCCTGCACCTGATGCTGATGCGCCCGCTGCGGCCGCTCGCCGAAGGCGACACCGCGCGCGTCCGCCTGGTGCTGGCGGACGGGCGGCGGGTGTTCGCGGAGTTCCCGGTGCGACGCGAAGCGCCCGCGGCGCCTTGACTCAGCCGCCGCAGGCGGCGCGCACGTTGTCCGGCAGCGGCACCGACTGCCCGCTGCGTTCGATCCACACCAGCACGGTGTGGCCGTCGCAATAGACGATGGACGGATCGGCCGCCGACAGGATCCGGTGGCCGAGCGTGAGGCTCTTGCCGCCGACCCGTTCGGCGAACAGCTCGATCCGCAGCGTCTCCGGCCAGTGTGCCGGGCGGCGGTAGTTCACCGTCACCGACGCCATCACCGGCGCCGAGGTCTCGCCGGCCCAGTCGCTGGAAAGCGACTTGAACCAGCGCACGCGCGCCTCCTCGATGTAGCCGAGGTAGCTGGCGTTGTTGACGTGGTTGAACGCATCCATGTCGCGCCAGCGCGACTCGATGTCGAGGGTGTAGACGGTCGGGGTCATGCGCTCTTCCGGGTGGCTTTCTTGGCCGGCGCGGCCTTCTTCGCGGCCGGGCGCGGCGGCAGCCCGGTGGCTCTGGGCGTCGCCGCCTTCTTCGTCGGCAGCACGGCGTCGGGCGCCAGCATCTTGGCCAGGAAGCGGCCGGTGTGGGAGGCGGCGACGGTGGCCAGGTGCTCGGGCGTGCCTTCCGCCAGGATGCGGCCGCCGCGGTGGCCGCCTTCCGGCCCCAGGTCGATGACCCAGTCGGCGGTCTTGATGACGTCGAGGTTGTGCTCGATCACGACGATGGTGTTGCCGTCGTCGCGCAGCTTGTGCAGCACCGCCAGCAAGTGCTCGATGTCGTGGAAGTGCAGGCCGGTGGTGGGCTCGTCTAGGATGTAGAGCGTTCGGCCGGTGTCGCGGCGGCTGAGCTCCTTCGACAGCTTCACGCGCTGGGCCTCGCCGCCCGAGAGCGTGGTGGCCGACTGGCCCAGCTTGATGTAGCTCAGGCCCACGTCGACCAGGGTCTCGAGCTTGCGGGCAAGCGTGGGTACCGGCTCGAACAGCTTGAGCGCGTCCTCGACCGTCATCTCCAGCACGTCGTGGATGGTGTAGCCCTTGTAGCGGATCTCGAGCGTCTCGCGGTTGTAGCGCTTGCCGTGGCAGACGTCGCAGGGCACGTACACATCCGGCAGGAAGTGCATCTCGACCTTGATCAGGCCGTCGCCCTGGCAGGCCTCGCAGCGGCCGCCGCGGACGTTGAAGCTGAAGCGGCCCGGCGAGTAGCCGCGGGCGCGCGCCTCGGGCACCTGCGCGAACAGCTCGCGCAGCGGGGTGAACAGGCCGGTGTAGGTGGCCGGGTTCGAGCGCGGCGTGCGGCCGATCGGGCTCTGGTCGATGTCCACCACCTTGTCGAACAGGTCCATGCCCTGCAGCTCGCGGTAGGGCGCCGGCGTGTGCGAGGCGCCGTTGAGCTCGTTCGCGGCCAGGTGGTAGAGGGTGTCGTTGATCAGCGTGGACTTGCCCGAGCCCGAGACGCCCGTGATGCAGGTGAACAGGCCCGCCGGGATCGCCAGGTCGACGTCCTTGAGGTTGTTGCCGCTGGCGCCCAGCAGCCGCAGCATCATCTTCGGGTTGGGCCGGTGGCGCTGCTTCGGGATCTCGATTCGGCGGCGGCCGGACAGGAAGGCGCCGGTGATCGAACGCGGGGCCTTCAATACGTCCTCGTAGCTGCCCTGGGCGATCACTTCGCCGCCGTGCACGCCGGCGCCCGGGCCGATGTCGACGATGTGGTCGGCGAGGCGGATGGCGTCTTCGTCGTGCTCGACCACGATGACGGTGTTGCCGAGATCGCGCAGGCGGGTGAGGGTGCCGAGCAGGCGTTCGTTGTCGCGCTGGTGCAGGCCGATGGACGGCTCGTCCAGCACGTACATCACGCCCACCAGGCCGGCGCCGATCTGGCTGGCGAGGCGGATGCGCTGGGCTTCGCCGCCCGAGAGCGAATCGGCCTTGCGCTCGAGCGTGAGGTAGTCGAGGCCGACGTCGACCAGGAAGCGCAGGCGGTCGCGGATTTCCTTGACGATCTTGGCGGCGATCTCGCCGCGCCAGCCGGCCAGGCTCAGGTGCGAGAAGAACTCCAGCGACTCATCCACCGGCAGTTGCGTGAGTTGCGAAAGATTGCGGTCGGCCACCAGCACGTTGCGGGCCGAGCGGTTCAGGCGCGCGCCGCCACAGTCGGGGCAAGGGCGGTCGGAAATGAACTTGGCCAGCTCCTCCTTCACCACCTGCGATTCGGTTTCGCGGTAGCGGCGCTCGAGGTTGGGCAGGATGCCTTCGAACACGTGCTTGCGCTGGGTGCGGCCGCCGGATTCGGTGAGGTAGGTGAAGGTGACGATCTCCTCGCCGCTGCCGTAGAGCACGGCCTGGCGCACCTGCTCGGCCAGCTCCTGCCACTGGGTGTCGGGGTCGAAGCCGTAGTGCTTGGCCAGCGAGGCGATCAGCTGGAAGTAGTAGGCGTTGCGGCGGTCCCAGCCGCGGACCGCGCCGGCGGCGAGGCTGAGCTCGGGATGCACCACCACGCGGGCCGGGTCGAAGAACTGGGTGATGCCCAGGCCGTCGCAGGTGGGGCAGGCGCCCATCGGCGAGTTGAACGAGAACAGGCGCGGCTCGAGTTCGGGCAGGGCGTAGTCGCAGACCGGGCAGCTGAACTTCGACGAGAACAGCAGCGGTGCCGCTTCGGCATCGTCGAGGTCCTGCACCTGGGCCAGGCCATCGCCGAGCTTGAGCGCGGTCTCGAAGCTCTCCGCCAGCCGCTGCTTGAGGTCCTCGCGCGGCTTGAAGCGGTCGATCACGGCCTCGATGGTGTGCTTCTGGCGCAGGGCGAGGGTGGGCACCGCGTCCAGCTCGTGCAGCACGCCGTTCACCCGCACCCGCACGAAGCCCTGGGCGCGCAGCTGGTCGAACACCTGGGCATGTTCGCCCTTGCGGTCTCGGACGACCGGGGCCAGCAGCATGTAGCGGCGGTCCTCGGGCAGGGCCAGCACCTGGTCGACCATCTGGCCCACGGTCTGGGCCTCGAGCGGGTAATGGTGGTCCGGGCAGCGCGGGCTGCCGACGCGGGCGAACAGCAGGCGCAGGTAGTCGTAGATCTCGGTGATGGTGCCGACGGTCGAGCGCGGATTGTGCGAGGTGGACTTCTGCTCGATCGAGATGGCCGGGGACAGGCCCTCGATGTGGTCCACGTCCGGCTTCTCCATCACGCTCAGGAACTGCCGGGCGTAGGCCGACAGCGACTCCACGTAGCGGCGCTGGCCCTCGGCATAGATGGTGTCGAAGGCCAGGGAGGACTTGCCGGACCCGGACAGGCCGGTGATGACAATGAGCTTGTCCCGGGGCAGGTCCAGGTCGATGTTCTTGAGGTTGTGGGTGCGGGCACCGCGGATGCGGATCGTGTCCATGCGCCTGGGGGCGGCTCCGGAGGGAGGAACCCGGCAGTCTAGCAGCCCGCCGTCGGCAGGCCGTGACTCCCCGTTCGCCGGTCCGAAGTCTAGGCCCGTCAGGCACTTACCCTGCCTGGACCGCCTTGCCGGCGGCTCGCGCCGCCGCCGCCGGGGGCCCCGTCCCGCCCGGGGCCGGGGTCGGGTCAAGGACGGGGTGCCGCCCCGGTGGCGGGTGGAAGCGGGAAGGGTTTGACCGGCAAAGGGTTTTTCGCCTAGAATCCCGCTTCTGTCCGTTGACCGCGGGCAGGCATTGGTCAAAATAACTACAGAGGAATCCCGGTCATGTACGCAGTCATCGTTACCGGCGGTAAACAGTACCGCGTGATGCAGGGCGAGACCCTGAAGGTCGAGAAGCTCGACCTCGAAGAAGGCCAGTCCTTCGACATCGAAAGCGTCCTGATGGTGGGCAATGGTGACAAGGTCACCGTCGGCACCCCGAACGTCGCCGGCGCCAAGGTCACCGCGAAGATCAAGTCGCACGGCCGCCTCGACAAGGTCCGCATCGTCAAGTTCCGCCGCCGCAAGCACCATCGCAAGCAGATGGGCCACCGGCAGTACTTCACCGAAATCGAAATCACCGGCATCGCCGGCTAAGCCCGAGGAGATAACGTCATGGCACAGAAAAAAGGCGTAGGCTCGTCCCGCAACGGCCGCGATTCGAACCCGAAGTACCTGGGCGTCAAGATCTACGGCGGCCAGGCCATCGAAGCGGGCAACATCATCGTCCGCCAGCGTGGCACCGAGTTCCACCCCGGCATGGGCGTCGGCCTCGGCCGCGACCACACCCTGTTCGCCCTGGTGGACGGCGTGGTCGACTTCTCGGTCAAGGGTCCGAACAAGCGTCGCACCGTGAGCGTGGTCCCGGCGGCCTGAACCCCGCCCGGCACCGCCTGAAGGGCCCCGCTTCGGCGGGGCTTTTCGTTTCAGTATCCTGCCGGTCCCGGCCCGCGCCCTTCACGGCGCGGCGCGGACGGCCCACAATCGCGGCGAACGCCCCGTTCCGCCGCCCGGGAAGCGCCCAGTGAAGTTCGTAGACGAAGCCCAGATCATGGTCAGTGCCGGTGCCGGCGGTAACGGCTGCATCAGCTTCCGGCGCGAGAAGTTCATCCCGCTCGGCGGCCCCGACGGCGGCGACGGCGGCAACGGCGGCAGCGTCTGGCTCGAGGCCGACGAGAACCTCAACACCCTGATCGACTTCCGCCACCAGCGCCAGTTCCGCGCCCAGCGCGGCCAGAACGGCATGGGCCGCCAGGCCTTCGGCAAGGCGGGCGAGGACGTGGTGATCCGCGTGCCGGTCGGCACCGAGGTCATCAACGTCGAGACCGACGAGATCATCGGCGACCTCACCGACCATGGCGACCGCCTGCTGGTCGCGCAGGGCGGTGTCGGCGGCAAGGGCAACGTGCACTTCAAGAGCTCGGTGAACCGTGCGCCGCGCAAGGCCGGCACCGGCACCCCGGGCGAAGAGCGCGAGATCCGCCTTGAGCTGAAGCTGCTGGCCGACGTCGGCCTGCTCGGATTCCCGAACGCCGGCAAGTCCACCTTCATCCGCGCCGTCTCGGCCGCGACGCCGAAGGTGGCCGATTACCCGTTCACCACGCTGTACCCGAACCTGGGCGTGGTCAGCGTCGAGATGGACCGCAGCTTCGTGATCGCCGACATCCCCGGCCTGATCGAGGGCGCGGCCGACGGCGCCGGCCTGGGCAGCCTGTTCCTGCGCCACGTGCAGCGCACCCGCGTGTTGCTGCACCTGGTGGACATGGCGCCGTTCGACGATGGCGTCGATCCGGTGCAGCAGGTGCGCGCCATCGAGAACGAGCTGCGCAAGTACGACCCGGCCATGCTCGAGAAGCCGCGCTGGCTGGTGCTCAACAAGTGCGACCTGATCCCGGAGGACGAGCGCCAGGCGCGCGCCGAAGCCGTGGTGAAGGCGCTGGACTGGAAGGAACCCTGGTTCATGGCCTCGGCCATCGGTCGCGACGGCACCTGGCCGATCGTGCTCAAGATCCAGCAGTTCTTCGACGACAAGAAGGCCGCCGAGCTGGAGGCCGCGGAAGACGCGGCCGCGCGCGCGGAGATGTCCCGCAATGCCTGAGGCCGGCCTGCAGCACGCCGGCATGGCCGGCCGATCCAAATCCCAGGCAGCAAAAAGGCCGGCTTTCGCCGGCCTTTTCTCGCCGATCGGCCGGGCGCCCGGGGGCGCCGCGGGATCAGGCCTGCTTCAGGGCCTTGATGTGGGCGCTGATGCGGCTCTTGTGGCGGGCCGCCTTGTTGCGGTGGATCAGGCCACGGGCCGAGTAGCGGTCCAGGATCGGCTGGGCGGTCGCGAAGGCGGCTTCGGCGCCGGCGGCGTCCTTGGCTTCCAGGGCCTTGATGACCTTCTTCACGGCGGTGCGCAGCATGGAGCGCTGGCTGGCATTGCGGGCGTTGCGGACGACGGTCTGCTTGGCGCGCTTCTTGGCGGACTTGATGTTGGCCACGGAGGGCTCCTGAAATCGAGGGTTGTTAGCCGGGTCGTTGGAAACCGGCGGGAAATTTGGGGTGCCGGCGGGGGTGGAGCTGGAAAGACCCGAAATTATGGGGGATTCAGTAGCTTGAGTCAATTACCCCTGGCGCCGGCCGGAGGCAGGGCATGAGCCGGGGTGGCCTGCTGCGGTCCACGGCGGTGTTCAGCGCCATGACCCTGCTGTCCCGGATCGCCGGCTTCGTCCGGGACGTGGTCCAGGCCCAGCTGTTCGGCGCCGGCGGCATCGTCGACGCCTTCGCGGTCGCCTACCGCATCCCCAACTACCTGCGCCGCATCTTCGCCGAGGGCAGCTTCGCCTCGGCCTTCGTGCCGGTGCTGTCCGAGCTGCGCCAGAAGAACGACCCGGCGGCCCTGAAGGACTTCCTGGACCATGTCGCCGGCGCCCTGTGTGCGGCGGTGCTGGTGGTCAGCGGCCTGGGCATGCTGGCGGCCCCGCTGGTGGTGGCCACCATTGCCCCGGGCAGCCTGGACGACCCGGCCAAATTCCAGCTCACGGCCGACCTGCTGCGCATCGTCTTCCCCTACCTGGCCCTGGTGTCGATGACGGCGCTGGCCGGCGCTGTGCTGAACTCCTTCCAGCGCTTCGCGCTGCCAGCCGTGACGCCGGTGCTGCATAACCTGGCCGTGATCGCCGCGATGATCTGGCTGTCGCCCCGGCTTGAGACCCCGATCACCGCCCTGGCCTGGGGCGTGCTGGCCGCGGGCGTGCTGCAGCTGGTGCTGCTGTGGCCGGCGATGGGCCGGCTGGGGCTGCGGCCACGGCTGCGCCTGAAGCTCAAGCACCCGGGCGTGCGAAAGGTGGGCCGCCTGATGCTGCCGACGCTGTTTTCGTCCTCGGTGGCCCAGCTCAACCTGATCGTCGGCACCGTGTTCGCCTCGTTGCTGGTGGACGGCAGCCAGAGCTGGCTCTACTACTCGGATCGCCTGATCGAGTTCCCGCTGGGGCTGTTCGGCGTCGCGCTGGCCACCGTGATCCTGCCGCACCTCTCGCGCCGCAGTGCCGATGCCGATGCCGAGGGCTATGCCTCCGCGCTCGACTGGGGCCTGCGCACGGTGCTCCTGCTGGCCATCCCCGCGGCGCTGGGCCTGGCCCTGCTGGCCGAGCCGCTCTCGGCCACCATCTTCGAGCGCGGCGAGTTCAGTGCCGCCGACAGCCGCATGACCGCGCTGAGCCTGATGGCGATGAGCCTCGGCATCCCTGGCTTCATGGCCAGCAAGGTGCTGCTGTCGGCCTTCTACGCCCGGCAGGACACCCGCACGCCGATGAAGGCGGCGATCCGCACGGTGCTGATCAACGTGGCACTGACGGCGGCACTGGTGACGCCGCTGTGGCTTTGGAAGGTGCCGGGCGCCCACGCCGGCATCGCCCTGGCGACCGGCCTGGCGGGGTTGGCGAACGCCTGGCTGCTGTGGCGGGCGCTGCGCCGCCAGGCCAGCTTCAGCCTGTCGCCCGGCTGGGGGCGGCACCTGGTCCGGATCGCCGTGGCCAGCCTGGCGCTGGCGGCGGCCGTGCTGGCCGCCAACCATGCGGTGGGCGACTGGCGGGCCTGGTCGGGCGAGCTGCGCTGGCTGCTGATGCTGGGCGTGGTGGCCGCGGGCGCCGCCGCGTACGGCCTGGGCCTGCTTGCCAGCGGCTGGCGGCCGCGGCAGCTGCGCGGGCCGTGACCGCAGCTGGCTATAATTCGGGCATGAGCAGGCTGTTCCGGGACGTCGAGGGCGAATCACTTTGCCCGCAGGGCAGCGTGGTTTGCATCGGCGCCTTCGACGGCCTCCACCTGGGGCATCGGGCGCTGGTCGGCCACGTGCGCACCCGTGCGCGCGCCGCCGGGCTGGCGGCCGTGGCGCTGAGCTTCGAGCCGCTGCCGCGCGAAGTCTTCGGGCGCGACCAGGCGCCGCCGCGGCTGTCACTGCCGCGCGCCAAGTTCGAGGGCCTGCGCGACCTCGGCATGGACGTGGTGGGGCTGCTGCGCTTCAACGCGGCGATGGCGGCGATGGCGCCCGAGGATTTCGTGCACCGCGTCCTGGTGGAACGGTTGTCCGCGCGGGAAGTCTGGGTCGGGCCCGAATTCCGCTTCGGCCACCGCCGCACCGGCGACTTGGCGCTGCTGAAGGTCCTGGGCGCGACCCACGGTTTCACCGCCGACTCGATCGCCCCGGTGGTCGCGGGAGGCGAACGCGTCTCCAGCACCGCGCTGCGCCAGCAGTTGGCCTCGGGCGACCTCGAGGGCGCCGCGCGCGAGCTGGGCCGGCGTTATGCGATCAGCGGAAAAGTGGTGCGCGGCAAGCAGTTGGGCCGCACGCTGGGCTATCCCACGGCCAATATCCGCTTCGCCGGCAAGCGCCCTGCGCTGTCGGGCATTTACGCCACGTGGGTGCACGGTATCGGCCCCGCGCCGATGGCCAGCGTCTCGAGCCTGGGCACGCGGCCGACGGTGCAGGGCGTGGAGCCGCTGCTCGAGGCGCATGTGTTCGACTTCGAGGGCGACCTGTACGGGCGCCGGCTTGAGGTGGAGTTCGTCGCCAAGCTGCGCGACGAGGAAAAATTCAACGACTTGCCCGCCCTGGTCCGGCAGATGGATCGGGACTCGGCGCAAGCCCGGCGCGTTTTGCGCCACGACATGCAGGAAAGCGGAGCGTTGGCGTGACCGAGAACGGCGGCAAGGACTACAAGCACACCATCAGCCTGCCGGAGACGGCGTTCCCGATGCGCGGCGACTTGCCCAAGCGCGAGCCCGCGATGCTGGCCGGCTGGCAGCAGCAGGGCCTGTACGCGCAGGTGCGGGCCAAAGCCAAGGGCCGGCCGCTGTTCGTGCTCCACGACGGCCCGCCGTATGCCAACGGTTCGATCCACATCGGCCATGTGGTGAACAAGGTCCTCAAGGACATGGTGGTGAAGTCGAAGCTGCTCTCGGGCTTCGACGCGCCCTACGTGCCGGGCTGGGACTGCCACGGCCTGCCGATCGAACTGGTGGTGGAGAAGAAGCACGGCAAGGTCGGCGACAAGCTCGACGCCGGCGCCTTCCGCGCCAAGTGCCGCGAGTACGCCGCCGAGCAGATCGCCGGGCAGTCCAAGGATTTCCAGCGCCTGGGCATCCTGGGTGACTGGGACCATCCGTACCGCACCATGGACTTCGCCTTCGAGGCGGACATGCTGCGCGCGCTGGCGAAGATCATCGAGCGCGGGCACCTCAGCCGCGGCGTGAAGCCGGTGCACTGGTGCTTTGATTGCGGCTCGGCCCTGGCCGAGGCCGAGATCGAGTACGCCGACAAGGTGTCGCCGATGGTGGACGTGGCGTATGACGCGATCGATCCGCAGGCCCTGGCGGCGAAGTTCGGCGTGGAGGCCGGCGACGCCATCGTCGGTGTGCCGATCTGGACCACCACGCCCTGGACGCTGCCGGCGAGCATCGCCGTCACGCTGGGCGCGGAGATCGACTACGTGCTGGTCGAGGGCCCGGCGCGCGCCGGCCGCCGCCAGTGCCTGGTGCTGGCCGAGGCGCTGGCCGAGGCTGCGCTCAAGCGCTACGGCATCGACACCGTCGTGGTGCTGGGCCGCGCCACCGGCGCCGCGCTGGAGAACCTTCGCCTCCGGCATCCGTTCTACGAGCGCGAGATCCCGCTGATCCTCGGCGAGCACGTCACCACCGACGCCGGCACCGGCGCCGTGCACACCGCGCCCGGCCACGGCCAGGAAGACTTCGTGGTGGGCGTGAGGTACGGCCTGCTGGAGAAGTACTCGCCGGCCGAGATCAATCCGCTCGGCGGCAACGGCGTGTACCTGCCGGGCACGCCGCTGTTCGCCGGCCAGTTCATCTGGAAGGCCAATGACAGCATCACCGCGCTGCTGGCCGAGCGCGGCGTGCTGCTGGCCTCGGGCAAGCTCGAGCACAGCTACCCGCACTGCTGGCGCCACAAGTCGCCGGTGGCGTTCCGCGCCACGCCGCAGTGGTTCATCTCGATGGAGCAGGCCAACCTGCGCCGCGACGCGATGGCCGCGATCAAGCAGGTGGGCTGGGTGCCGGAGTGGGGCGAGGCACGCATCGCCGGCATGATCGAAGGCCGCCCGGACTGGTGCATCAGCCGCCAGCGCACCTGGGGCGTGCCGATCGCGCTGTTCGTGCACAAGGTCAGCGGCGAACCGCATCCGCGCTCGATCGAGTTCATGCGCCTGGTCGCCGACCGGGTGCAGCAGCACGGCACCGACGCCTGGTTCGCGCTCGATGCCGCGGAGTTCCTGGGCGCCGAGGCCGACGACTACTTCAAGGTCACCGACATCCTGGACGTCTGGTTCGATTCGGGTGTCACCCACGAGGGCGTGCTGGCGGCGCGCGAAGGCGATGGCCTGCGCAAGCCGGCGGACCTCTACCTCGAGGGCTCCGACCAGCACCGCGGCTGGTTCCAGAGCTCGCTGCTGACCGGCATCGCGATGGACGGCGCCGCGCCTTACCGCCAGGTGCTGACCCACGGCTTCACGGTGGATGCGCAGGGCCGCAAGATGTCGAAGTCGATCGGCAACGTGGTCGAGCCGCAGAAGGTCAACGACGCGCTTGGCGCCGACGTGCTGCGCCTGTGGGTGGCCTCGGCCGACTACCGCAACGAGATGTCGGTGTCCGACGACATCCTCAAGCGCACCGCCGACGCCTACCGCCGCATCCGCAACACCGCGCGCTTCCTGCTGGGCAACCTCAACGGGTTCGACCCGGCGTCGCACCTGTTGCCCAACGACCAACTGTTGCTGCTCGACCAGTGGGCCGTGCACCGCGCCCACGCGCTGCAGGACGAGATCAAGGCCGCCTACGCGCGCTACGACTTCGCCGCGGTGGTGGCGATGGTGCAGAACTACTGCACCAATGACCTCGGCTCGGTCTACCTGGACGTGACCAAGGACCGGCTTTACACGATGCCGGTGGACAGCGTCGGCCGCCGTTCGGCGCAGAGCGCGATGTTCCGCATCGCCGAGGCCTTCGCGCGCTGGGTGGCGCCGTTCCTGAGCTTCACCGCCGACGAGATCTGGCAGCACCTGCCGGGCGGGCGTGAGGGCAACGTGCTCTTCACCACCTGGTATGACGGGCTGGCGCCGATGCCGGCCGGTGCGCCGCTGGCGCCGGCCGACTTCGACCGCCTGCTGGCAATGCGCGAGGCGGTGAGCAAGGTGCTCGAGCCGATGCGCGCCGACGGCGCCATCGGCGCGTCGCTCGAGGCCGAGGTCGAGGTCTTTGTCGAGCTTGAGCTCGCGCAGAAGCTGGCGCCGATGGCCGACGAACTGCGCTTCTTCTTCATCACTTCGCGCTTCGACCTCAAGCCGGTGCCGGTGGAGCCGCGCGAGGGCGCCTGGATCCACGCCGTGTCCACGGCCCACGCCAAGTGCGTGCGCTGCTGGCACTACCGCGCCGACGTCGGCAGCCACGCCGACGACCCGGGCCTGTGCGGCCGCTGCGTCGAGAACGTCAACGGTGCCGGCGAAACCCGGCGGTGGTTCTGATGGACCGCCCGCGCCCGAACGCGCTGGCCTGGCTCGGCCTGTCGGCCGTGCTCCTGGCGCTGGACCAGGTCACCAAGTGGATCGCGGTGACGCGGCTCGAATACCTCAGGCCGGTGCCGTTCATCGACGGCTTCTGGAACTGGACGCTGGTGCACAACTACGGTGCCGCCTTCAGTTTCCTGTCCGAGGCTGGCGGCTGGCAGCGCTGGTTCTTCACCGCGCTGGCGCTCGTGATCAGCGGCGTGCTGGTGGCGTGGCTCGCGCGCACCCCGCGCGGTGACTGGCGCACGGCGCTGCCGTTCGCGCTGGTGATCGCCGGCGCCATCGGCAACGTCATCGACCGCGTCCGCTACGGCTACGTGGTGGATTTCATCGACTGGTACCTGGGATTCACCGACCTGCCGCATTGGCCGGCCTTCAACGTGGCCGATGCCTGCATCGTCGGCGGCGCGATCGGCCTGGTGCTGTTCAGCTTCAACACGCCCCCGACGGCCCAGGGCAAGGGATAATCCCGGAATGGACATCCTGCTGGCCAATCCCCGCGGTTTCTGCGCCGGCGTCGACCGCGCCATCGAGATCGTGAAGCGCGCCATCGATTCGCTGGGCGCGCCGATTTACGTGCGCCACGAGGTGGTGCACAACCGCTTCGTGGTCGAGGACCTGCGCCAGCGCGGCGCCGTGTTCGTCGAGGAGCTGGACGAAGTGCCCGCGGGCGCCACCGTCATCTTCAGCGCCCACGGCGTCTCGCAGGCCGTGCGCGCCGAGGCCGAGCGCCGCGGGCTGAAGGTGTTCGACGCCACCTGCCCGCTGGTCACCAAGGTGCACATCGAGGTGGCGCGCCATTGCCGCGCCGGCCGCGACGTGGTGCTGATCGGCCACGCCGGCCACCCGGAGGTGGAGGGCACGATGGGCCAGTGGCGCCGCGAGCACGGCGACAACCACATCCACCTGGTCGAGGACGTGGCCGGCGTCGCCACCTTGGCCCCCACGCAGCCCGGCAACCTGGCCTACACCACCCAGACCACGCTGAGCGTGGACGACACCAAGGAAATCATCGCCGCCCTGCAGGCCCGCTTCCCGGCCATCCAGGGACCGAAGCACGACGACATCTGCTACGCCACCCAGAACCGCCAGGACGCCGTGCGCCTGCTGGCCGGCCGCTGCGAAGTGGTGCTGGTGGTGGGCTCGGTGAACTCCTCGAACTCCAACCGCCTGCGCGAGCTGGCCGAGAAGCAGGGCGCCCGCGCCTACCTGATCGACGGCGCCGAAGGCATCGAACCCGCGTGGGTCGAGGGCGTGGCCCGGGTCGGCGTGACCGCCGGCGCCTCGGCCCCCGAGGTGCTGGTTCAGGGCGTCGTGGCCCGCCTCCAGGGACTCGGCGCCGGCCAGGTCGAGCACGTCGAGGGTGAGCCGGAGAACGTGGTCTTCGCCCTGCCAAAGGAACTGCGCATCAGCCTGGTGAACTGAGCGGCCCGCCGGCACCCGCGGCCAGGGCAAACGCGCGCAAGAAAACGGGCCCGGAAATCCGGGCCCGTTTCTTTTCCTGCGTGTGGACGCCAGCGGGCCGCGTTGGGCCGTCGCGGCGGGAATGCCCTAGTGCCGGGCTTCCATCGCCCACTTGCGATCGCGCATGGCGTCGTGGTGCTGCTGCACCTTGGGCAGGTAGCTGAGCAGCGATTCCTTGACCGCCTTGGGCGCGTCGTCGCGCTGGATGGCGTCGTGGAAGGCGCTCATCAGTCGGTCCTCGCTCTTCTCGAGTTCCTTGACGTAGGCGTAGTCACCGTTGTCGCGCGCCATCTCGGCGCGGAGGGTGGAGTAGACCTGGTGGAGCTTGCCGCGCAGGCTGCCGTCGGCAGCGGGCTCGGCGGCCTCGGCCCTCACTTCCCGGGACATGCTGCCCACGAGGCCCTGCTTGGATTCGGCCATCTGGTCGAACAGGGTACGGAGCCCGGGGTTGTGCACCGCCTTGGCGGCATCGGCGTAGAACCTGGCGCTGTCGCGCGTCGCCTGGATGAGCTCGTTCAGGGTTTCGACTTTCTCCTTGCGGAGTTCGGCGTTGTTGGTCGTCATTGGATTTCTCCTTTGAAGCGGCCGGTGATCACGCTGCAAGGTGATCTCTTGTTGCGGCGAGTGCTCTTGCTTGCAGCGGTTACGACCCTAGCGGGGGGCGCCTGAATCTCGCGTTATGTCGCCCCGGGGGCCGGTGCCATGCGGCCCCTGGCCGGCCAGCGGCGCCGGCGCGCCCCGCCCGGGCAGGCAGGCAAATTGACCGTCCCGGCCCCGCAGACTAGAATCCGCGGCTTACGCCGGAATAGCTCAGTTGGTAGAGCGGCGCATTCGTAATGCGTAGGTCGCAGGTTCGATTCCTGTTTCCGGCACCAGAAAAGCCCGCCCCGACGCGGGCTTTTTTCTTTCTCATGCCTTGCGACCGGCGCCGGTTACATTAGCGCTCCGTTCCCGCGAGCCCGATCCCGATGGCCAAAGCCAAGACCGCCTACGTCTGCACCGATTGCGGGGCGTCCTCCAGCAAATGGCAGGGCCAGTGCGGGGAGTGCGGCGCCTGGAACACCCTGACCGAGTTCGTGGTCGAGCCGGCCGCGGCCGGGAAGGGCGGGGGTGCGGCGCCTTCGCACCAGGTGGGTTGGGCCGGGCGGCCGGCGTCGGCCGGCGTGGTGGCGCTCAAGGACGTCAGCCAGGACGCCGAGGTCCGCGTCTCCACCACCATCGGCGAGCTCGACCGCGTGCTGGGTGGCGGCCTGGTGGAAGGTTCGGTCGTGCTGGTCGGCGGCGACCCGGGCATCGGCAAGTCCACGCTGCTGCTGCAGGCGCTGGCGCTGATGTCGGCCCACCTGCCCGCGATCTACGTCACCGGCGAGGAGAGCCTGGCGCAAGTCGCAGGCCGTGCCCAGCGCCTGGGCCTGCCGCTGGAGAACCTGCATGCGCTGGCCGAGACCTGCGTCGAGAAGATCCTCGGCCAGGCCGCGTCGGCCAGGCCGGCGCCGCGGCTGCTGGTCGCCGACTCCATCCAGACCCTGTGGAGCGAGCTGCTCTCCGCGGCGCCCGGCTCCGTGAGCCAGGTACGCGAGAGCGCCGCCAAGCTGGTGCGCTTCGCCAAGGAAACCGGCACCAGCGTGTTCCTGGTCGGCCATGTCACCAAGGAAGGCGGCATCGCCGGCCCGCGCGTGCTCGAGCACATGGTCGATGCCGTGCTGTATTTCGAGGGCGAGTCGGGCAGCCGCTTCCGCGTGCTGCGCGCGTTCAAGAACCGCTTCGGCGCGGTGAACGAGCTGGGCGTGTTCGCAATGGGCGACAAGGGCCTGCGCGAAGTGCCGAATCCGTCGGCGATCTTCCTCTCCGGCTCCAGCACGGCCCAGCCGGGCAGTGCGGTGATGGTGACGCGCGAAGGCACGCGCCCGCTGCTGGTCGAGGTGCAGGCGCTGGTCGACAGCTCGCCGCTGTCGAATCCGCGGCGCGTGGCGCTGGGCCTGGAGCAGAACCGCCTGGCCATGCTGCTGGCGGTGCTGCACCGCCACGGCGGCGTGGTCACCGGTGACCAGGACGTTTTCGTCAACGTGGTCGGCGGCATCCGCGTGCAGGAAACGGCCGCCGACCTGCCGGTGTTGCTGGCGGTGCTGAGCTCGCTGCGCGACCGGCCGCTGGCGGAAAAGACCGTCGTGTTCGGCGAAGTGGGCCTCAGCGGCGAGATCCGTCCGGTGCCCAACGGCGAGGAGCGCCTGAAGGAAGCCGCCACGCACGGGTTCAGGCGCGCGATCGTGCCCAAGGCCAACGCGCCGAAGAAGGGCGCGTTCAAGGACATGGAAGTGATCGCCGTGGAGCGTCTGTCGGAGGCGCTGGATGCCGCGGCGGACTAGGCGCTTGGCGCTGGGAACTGGTGAATAGGAACTAGGAACTAGGAACTAGGAACTAGGAACTAGGAACTAGGAACTAGGAAATAGGAAATAGGAAATAGGAAATAGGAAATAGTAAAGGCGGTTGGTGTTGCACCGGTCGTCCAAGCCATTACTAGTTCCTAGTTCCTCTTCACTATTTCCTCCCTACTAACTCCTCCCCACTAACTCCGCCCCAGCACCAGCTCATACACGAACTTGCTGCCGAAGAACGCCAGCAACAGCAGCCCCATCGCCACCAGCGTCAGCTTCACTGCGCGCGGGCCACGCCAGCCCCAGCGCCAGCGGCCGAACAGCAGCACGCCGAGCACGGCCCACGACAGCATCGACAGCACGGTCTTGTGCCCCAGGTCCTGCGCGAACAGGTTTTCGACGAAGACCACGCCGGTGAGCAGGGTCAGGCTTAGCAGGCCGAAACCAACGCCCAGGCAGCGGAACAGCAGGGTTTCCATCTGCGTCAGTGGCGGCAGCACCCGGAGCCAGCCGCCAAGATGGCGCTGGCGCAGGGCGCGGTCCTGGAACCACAGCATCAGCGCCAGCAGCGTCGCCACCGCCAGCGTGGCGTAGGCCAGCAGCGCCAGCAGGGCATGCAGCTGCAGCGGCCAGCCCAGGTCGCGCCGCGGCAGGCCCCCGCCGAAGCCGGCGTAGGCCAGCAGCACCGCCGCGGCCAGCGGAAACACGATGATGCCGAGCGCCTCGATGCGCTGTGCCGGCCCCAGGCCCGTCGTCAGCGCAGCCATGCCCAGGCCCACCAGCGACAGCGCCGCGAAGAAGTGCAGGTCGGCGCCGCCCAGCAGCCGCCAGGCCGCGATGTGCAGGCCGGCGTGCACCAGCACCGCCGGTACCGCCAGCAGCAGCCAGCGGCGGGACGTCGGGTTGGGCCCCTGCGCGTGGCCCGCCAGTTGGTGGCTGGCGAGCAGGTACAGGACGGACGCGACGATGGCGAAGGCGAAGGCGAGGGCGGTCATGGGCCGAGTTTGGCACAGCCCGCGGAAGGTGAGAACCATTCTCGACTGGGAGGGCGGGCCGGGCGCCCGCGCTATACTTCGCGCCCCCAAGGCCAGACGCCGCAGCCCATGTTCGAGTCGCTCACCCAACGCCTGTCCGGCACCCTCCAGCGCCTTCGCGGCCGCGGCCGGCTGACCGAGGAAAACATTCGCGAGGCGACTCGCGAGGTCCGCATCGCCCTGCTCGAGGCCGACGTGGCGCTGCCGGTGGTCTCGGCCCTGATCGAGCGCATCAAGGTGCGCGCGGTCGGTCAGGAAGTGCTGACCAGCCTGACCCCCGGCCAGGCCTTGATCAAGGTCGTGCGCGACGAGATGGCGACGGTGATGGGGTCGGCCGCCGCCGACCTGAACCTCAACGTGCCGGCGCCCGCGATCATCCTGATGGCCGGCCTGCAGGGCGCGGGCAAGACCACCACGGTGGGCAAGCTCGCCAAGCACCTCAAGGAGCGCAAGAAGAAAAAGGTGATGGTGGTGTCGGCCGACGTCTACCGTCCGGCCGCGATCGAACAGCTGCGGACGCTGGCCCAGCAGGTGGACGTGCTGTTCTTCGCCTCCAGCGCCGACCAGAAGCCGGTGGACATCGTCCGCGCCGCCATCGACGACGCTCGCAAGAGCTTCGTGGACGTGCTGATCGTCGACACCGCCGGCCGCCTCGCCATCGACGCGGCGATGATGGCCGAGATCCAGGCCCTGCACGCCGCCGTGAACCCGGTCGAGACCCTGTTCGTGGTCGACGCCATGACCGGCCAGGACGCCGCCAACACCGCCAAGGCCTTCAGCGAGGCGCTGCCGCTGACCGGCGTGGTGCTGACCAAAACCGACGGCGACGCCCGCGGCGGCGCCGCGCTCAGCGTGCGCTACATCACCGGCAAGCCGATCAAGTTCGTTGGCGTCGGCGAGAAGCCCGACGGGCTCGACGTGTTCCACCCGGACCGCGCCGCCAGCCGCATCCTCGACATGGGCGACGTGCTGTCGCTGGTGGAGCAGGTCGAGCAGCAGGTCGACAAGGACAAGGCGCAGAAGCTGGCCGAGAAGGTCGCCAAGGGCAAGAAGTTCGACCTCAACGACATGAAGGACCAGTTCGAGCAGATGCAGAACATGGGCGGCCTGTCCGGCCTCATGGACAAGCTGCCGGGCATGGGCCAGGTCCCCGACCACGTGAAGGCCCAGGTGACCGGCAAGGAAATCCCCCGGATGGTGGCCATCATCAACTCGATGACCAAGAAGGAGCGGCGCAACCCCGGCCTGCTCAATGGCTCGCGCAGGGCCCGTGTCGCCAAGGGCTCGGGCACCACCCCGGCCGACGTGAACAAGCTGCTCAAGCAGTTCCAGCAGATGGAAAAGATGATGTCCAAGCTGTCCCAGGGCGGCATGAAGGGCATGCTGCGGGGCATGAAGGGGCTGATGGGCGGCGGCTTCCCGGGGCGGTTCCCGGGGCGCTGAATCGGCCGGCCAGACCCCGGTTCAGCCGCCGGGGTTTCCTTCGGGCGGCCAAGGGGTTAGAATTCGCGATTCCCCCGACCGGGTTGCGGCCGGGCTTCCTGTCCCAGAACTACAGAGCAAATCGACATGGTCAAGATCCGTCTGACCCGCGGTGGCGCCAAGAAGCGCCCCTTCTACCACATCATCGTCACCGACCAGCGCAACAAGCGCGATGGCCGTTCGATCGAGCGCCTGGGTTACTACAACCCGATCGCCACCCCGAACGAAAAGCGCGTCGAGCTCGACACCGAGCGCGTCAAGCACTGGATCTCCAACGGTGCGCAGCTGACCGACAAGGTCCGCGTGCTGTTCAAGGAAGCTTCGGCCCAGGCTTCGGCCTGAGGCACTGGCCTCGCCCCGCGCGAGGCCTGATGCCATGAGCACCGATCGCCGCATCCTGCTGGGCAGGGTCGCCGGCGACTTCGGCGTCCGGGGCGAGCTCAAGCTGCTCTCCTGGACCGATCCCCGCGACGCCATCTTCAGGTACCAGCCCTGGATCCTCCGCGCCGGCAATGCCGAGCGCGAGGTCTCCGGCGTCCGCGGCCGCGACACCGGCAAGCTGGTCATCGCCAGCTTCCCGGGCGTGGAGAACCGCGAGCAGGCCGAGGCGCTCAAGGGCGCCGAGATCTGGGTCCTGCGCAGCCAGCTGCCGGCGCCCAAGCCCGGCGAATACTACTGGGTGGATCTGGAGGGGCTGGCGGTCCGCAACCTCGAGGGCGTGGACTTCGGCAGGGTGTCGCACCTGTTCGATACCGGTGCCAACCCGGTGCTGGTCGCGGTCGGCGAGCGCGAGCGCCTGATTCCCTTCGTCATCGACCAGTACGTGAAGTCCGTGGACTTCGACGCCGGCCTGGTCGTGGTCGATTGGGACGCGGATTTCTGACGCCGGGACGCGCCGTGCGCATCGACGTCGTCACGCTGTTCCCCGACTTCATCCGCGAATCCGCCGCGCTGGGCGTGGTCGGGCGCGCGCAGGAGCGTGGCCTGCTGTCCGTGCACGGCTGGAACCCGCGCGACTACGCCACCGACAACTATCGGCGCGTGGACCAGCGCCCTTTCGGCGGCGGCCCCGGCATGCTGATGCTGGCCGAACCGCTGGGCACCTGCCTGGCCGCGGCCCGCGCCGCCGATCCGGCCCCGGCGAAAGTCATTTACCTCAGCCCGCAGGGCGAGCGCCTGACCCAGGCCAAGGTGCGCCAGCTGGCCGCCGAGCCGCGCCTGGTCCTGCTTTGCGGCCGCTACGAAGGCCTGGACGAGCGCTTCATCGCCCGCGAGGTGGATGAAGAGCTGTCGATCGGCGATTACGTGCTGTCCGGCGGCGAACTGGCCGCGGCGGTGCTGGTGGACGCCGTTGGCCGGCTGCAGGAGGGCGCCCTGAACCACGCCGACTCCGCCACCCAGGACAGCTTCGAGGACGGCCTGCTGGACTGCCCGCACTACACCCGGTCCGAAGCCACGGGCACCGAGGGCGTCCCGGCGGTGCTGCTGTCTGGCGACCACGCTGCCATCGCCCGCTGGCGCCGCCAGCAAAGCCTGGGCCGGACCTGGCTGCGGCGCCCGGACCTGCTGGCCCGGGCCCGCCTGGACAAGGCCGACCGGGCCCTGCTGGCCGAGTTCATCGCCGGCTGGCGGGCGGAAAACCCCGCGGGCGGCTAACCCCTTCCCCTTCAAGGGCTTGGCGGGCTATACTTGCGCGCTAATTTTTCCAAAGCCAAGCACGGTTACCGGGCCTCTGGCGCGCACATCCAATAAATATCAGAGGCGTGTAACCATGAATTTCCTGCAGCAGTTCGAGCAAGAGCAGTCGCAGCGCAAGCTGCCCGCGTTTGGTCCCGGCGACACCGTCGTGGTCAACGTCAAGGTCAAGGAAGGCAACCGCGAGCGCGTCCAGGCCTATGAAGGCGTGGTCATCGCCATCAAGAACGCCGGCCTCAACTCCGCCTTCACCGTGCGCAAGATCTCGCACGGCTTCGGCGTCGAGCGCGTGTTCCAGACCCACAGCCCGATCATCGACTCGCTGACGGTGAAGCGCCGCGGCAAGGTCCGCGCCGGCAAGCTGTACTACCTGCGTGGCCTGGAAGGCAAGAAGGCGCGCATCAAGGAAGACCTGGGCTACCAGGGCGAGTAATCGCCACCTGGCTGCACCCCGAACGGCCGCCGAAAGGCGGCCGTTTGCGTTGGTGCGGCACGGCCGCGAGGCGCTAGGATCAGGGCATGGAAAAACCGGAAACGCTGGCTGCGGTGCGGCTCGACATCTGGCTGTGGGCCGCGCGCTTCTACAAGACGCGCGCGCTGGCCAAGCAGGCGATCGAGGGCGGCAAGGTCGAAGTGCAGGGGCAGGGTGCGAAGGCCTCGCGCCTGGTCAAGGGCGGCGAACAGCTGAAGCTGCGCCGCGGCGAGGACCTGTTCGAGATCCAGGTGCTGGGGCTCAGCGAACGGCGTGGCCCGGCGCCGGTGGCGCAAGCGCTGTACGCCGAATCCGAGGCGTCGCGCGAGGCGCGCCTGCGCCTGGCGGACGAGCGGCGCGCCGCGAACGCCGGCTATCGCGCACCGGCCGGGAAACCCGACAAGCGCGCGCGCCGGCTGATCCAGGCGCTGGGCGACCTCGACGCGCTGTAAGTCGCGCTCAGGGCGCCTGGACCTCGCCGCCCTTCATCACCACGTCCACTTTCTTCAGCGCCGTGACGTCCTCCAGCGGATTGCCGGAGACCGCGATCAGGTCGGCCTGCTTGCCGGGTTCCAGGCTCCCGATGCGGTCGCCCAGGCCCAGCAGGTCGGCGGCATTGCGGGTGGCCGCGACGATCGCCTGCGCGGGCGTCATGCCGTGCGCCACCATCAGCTCGAATTCGTCGGCGTTGCGGCCGTGCAGGCTGACGCCGGCATCGGTGCCGAAGGCGATCTTCACGCCGGCCGGCACGGCCTGCTCCAGCGCCTTGCCGGTGATGTCGATGCGCCAGAGGATCTTGTCGAGCACTTCGCCCTGGTAGGCCTGCGGGTTCGCGGCCAGCCGCTCGCGGTAGCCGTTCACCGTGGACAGGGTCGGCACGTAGTACGCGCCGCTCTCGCGGAACAGGCGCAGGCCCTCCTTGTCCAGCAGCGTGCCGTGCTCGATCGAGTCCACGCCCAGGCGCAGGGCAAGGTTGATGCCGTCGGCGCCGTGCGCGTGCACCGCCACCTTCTTGCCGTACATGCGCGAAGTCTCGACCACTGCGCGCGCCTCGTCCTCGAACATCTGCGCGCCGAGCCCGGCGCCGATGCGGCTGTTCACGCCACCGGTGATCAGCAGCTTGATCACGTCGGCGCCCTCGGCGACTTGACGGCGCACCGCACGACGGCAGCTTTCGACGCCGTCGCAGACGTTGCCGCCGGTGTCGAGCGCATCGTGCAGGTCGGCGCGGTAACCCAGGCGCGGGTCGCCATGCCCGGCGGTGGCCGAGATCGAGGTATTGGCGGTGAGGATGCGCGGCCCGGGCAGCTTGCCGGCGTAGATCGCGTCGCGCAGCGCGCGGATCTCGCCGTCACCGTCGCCCAGGTTGCGCACCGTGGTGAAGCCGGCCCGCAGCGTCTTGCGGGCGTTGACGGCGGCCTCGAGCGCGTTGTCGGCCGGGCTGCGCTGCACTTCGGCCAGCTGGCCTGCGACGCCGCCGAGGTCGTTGGTGAGGTGCACGTGGCTGTCGATCAGGCCCGGCAACACGAAATGCTGGCGCAGGTCGAGCACGCGCGCGTCGGCCGGCGCGCCGAACGCGGCGGCGTCGAGGTGGCCGTCTCGCACCTGTTCGACCTTGCCGTCACGGATGAACAGCGTGGCGGCGCCGCGCGGCGCCTGGCCCGGGCGATCGAGCAGTTGGCCAGCCTGCACGATAACGGTCTGCGCCTGTGCCCCCAGCGAGGCGGCGAACAGCGAGACGGCGAGGGCAAGGGTTTGGCGGGTCATGCAGGCGCTCCGGAAGGTGGGGTGACACGGACGCCGGCCACCCTAGCAAACCTCGCGTCCCGGGGCCGTCGACGCCCGTCGCGATTCGATGTCGGCGGCGAGCCGCGGACGGGCGACTGGTCCGCCGCGCGCATCCCGGTGCGGCGGGCTCGGCGCCAGGCCTTCACCGGAGAAGCTTCAGCCGGTAGAGCGCCTCGAGCGCCTGCTTGGGCGTCAGCTCGTCGGGATCGATCGCAGCCAGCGCCTCGAGGGCCGGCGAGGGCGCCGGTGCGAACAGCCCGAACTGCTGCGGCGACTCCAGCGCCGCCGGGCTCATTTCCGCCACCGCGTGCGGCGCGCCGCGCTGCTCCAGTTCCACCAGCGTGCGCCGCGCCTGCTCGACCACCGTGCGCGGCAGGCCGGCCAGCGCCGCCACCTGCAGGCCGAAGCTTCGGTTGGCCGGGCCGTCCTTCACTGCGTGCATGAACACCAGTTTGTCGCCGTGCTCGATCGCGTCCAGGTGCACGTTGGCGATGCCGCTGCCGGGTTCGGCCAGGGCGGTCAGTTCGAAATAGTGGGTCGCGAACAGGGTGTACGCCCGGTTCGAGTGCGCAAGATGGCGCGCGCAGGCTTCGGCCAGCGCCAGGCCGTCGTAGGTGGAGGTGCCGCGGCCGATCTCGTCCATCAGCACCAGCGAGTTCGCGGTGGCGTGGTGCAGGATGTAGCTGGTCTCGGCCATCTCGACCATGAAGGTCGACTGGCCCCGGGCCAGGTCGTCGCCGGCGCCGATGCGGGTGAGGATGCGGTCGATCGGCCCGATCACCGCGCGCGCCGCCGGCACGAAGCTGCCCACGTGCGCCAGCAGCACGATCAGCGCGTTCTGGCGCATGTAGGTGCTCTTGCCGCCCATGTTCGGGCCGGTGATCACCAGCATGCGGCGGTCTTCGTCCAGCACCAGGTCGTTGGGCTCGAAGGGTTCGCTGCGGACCGCCTCGACCACCGGGTGGCGGCCGCGCTCGATCCGCAGGCCGGGCGCGTCGGTGAGTTCGGGGCGTGACCAGTCCAGGGCCTGGGCGCGTTCGGCGAAGGCGGCCAGCACGTCGAGCTCGGCCAGCGCGGCGGCGCAGCGCTTGAGAGACTCCAGTTGCTCGTTCAGCGCGTCCAGCAGCTGCTCGTAAAGCAGCTTCTCGCGCGCCAGCGAGCGCTCGCGGGCGCTGAGCACCTTGTCCTCGAAGGCCTTCAGCTCTTCGGTGATGTAGCGCTCGGCGCCGGTCAACGTCTGGCGGCGCGTGTAGTGCGTGGGCGCGCGCTCGGACTGGCCCTTGCTGATCTCGATGAAGTAGCCGTGCACGCGGTTGTAGCCAACTTTCAGCGTGGCGATGCCGGTGGCCGCCTTCTCACGTGCTTCCAGGTCGACCAGGAACTGGTCGGCGTTGGTGGACAGCGTGCGCAGCTCGTCGAGCTCCGCGTCGAAGCCTTCGGCGATGACGCCGCCGTCTCGAAGCAGCACTGGCGGCTGCGGGACGATCGCCGAGGCGAGCAGGGCGGCGTGGCCGGCGTGTTCGCCCAGCGCCGCGGCCAGCGCCTGCAGGCGCGGCGAATCCAGCGGCGCCAGCACCGCGCGCAGCGCCGGCAGCATGCCCAGGCCGTCGCGCAGCGTGGACAGGTCGCGCGGCCGCGCCGAACGCAGCGCGACCCGCGAGAGGATGCGCTCGACGTCGCCCAGGCCGCGGAAACGCTCGCGCAATCCGTCGCCGGCCGCCGACGCGACGAAGGTGGCGACGGCGTGGTGGCGCTCGCCCAGCACGCGGCGGTCGCGCAGCGGGCGGTTGAGCCAGCGGCGCAGCAGGCGGCCGCCCATCGGGCTGATGCTGGCGTCGAGCACGCCGAGCAGCGTGTGCTCGGTGCGTCCGTCGGTGCGGCTGTCGAGCTCGAGATGGCGGCGGGTGGCGGCGTTGATGGCGATGCCGTCGTCGGCCGACTCGAAGGCGATGGCGGTCAGGTGCGGCAGGCGCTGCTTCTGGGTTTCCTCGACGTAGGCGAGCAGGGCGCCGGCCGCGCCGATCGCCAGCGGCTTGTCCTCCAGGCCGAAGCCGGTGAGGTCGTGCAGCGAGAAGAAGCGGAGCAGCTGGCGCCGGCAGGCGTCGGCGTCGAAGCCCCAGGGCGGCCGGCGGCGCAGGCCGGGCAGGGTGGCGACCGCGGTCGGCCAGCCGTCTTCGTCTGGCAGCAGGATTTCAGCAGGATCCAGTCGCGCGAGTTCGGCGGTGAGCTGGTCCTCGGTGCCTACTTCAGACACCAGGAAGCGGCCGCCCGCGAGGTCGGCCCAGGCGATGCCAAATCCCTGCTTGCCGCGCGAGACCGCCAGCAGCAGCGTGTCGCGCCGCTCCTGCAGCAGCGCCTCGTCGGTGACGGTGCCGGGCGTGACGATGCGCACGACCTTGCGCTCGACCAGGCCCTTCGAGGCCGCCGGATCGCCGATCTGCTCGCAGATGGCGACCGATTCGCCCAGCGCGACCAGGCGGGCCAGGTAGCCCTCCATCGCATGCACCGGCACGCCGGCCATCGGGATCGGCGAACCGGCCGAGGCGCCGCGCTGGGTCAGGGTGATGTCGAGCAGGCGCGCGGCCTTGCGCGCATCGTCGTAGAACAGCTCGTAGAAATCGCCCATCCGGAAGAACAGCAGGATGTCCGGGTGCTCCGCCTTGGCGGCGAAGAACTGGCGCATCAACGGGGTGTGGGCGGGGCTGTTCGGATCAGGCGTGGACATGAAGGCAGGCAGTCAGGGGATGGACGGCGAAAGTCCGACCGTCGGAACTGCTGCATTGTGCCGCATGCGGTCGGCACGCGCCCCGCCAACGGGAGTGTCGCCGGGCTGGCCGTCGGGCCAACCCGGCGAGGTCGCTTACTCGGCGGCCCGGGCTTCGGCGGGCTCGTCCGGCTTGAAGCTGACCGGCACGCGGACCCAGCCCTCCACCCTCTCGCCCGAGGCGCCATTTCGACCGGCGTTGAAGCGCCAGTTCCAGGCCGCTTCCACCGCTTGCTGGTCGAACAGGCCCGCGGGCGTGGATTCGGCGACCTTGATTTCCTTGGGCACGCCGTCCACGCCGACCAGGATCTCCAGCATGACCATGCCGCCCAAGCCTTGGTCGGCGGCCTCCTTGGGATACTTCGGCGGGGTCAGCGAATCCACGTCGGTGAGCGTGGAGAGGGGCACGGCCCCGGCAGCCGGTGCCACCGGCTGCGCGGCCCACGCGGCCAGGGTGGTGGTGGCTGCCAGCGCGAGCGTCAAAACGGCGGCGATGCGGCGTCGACGCGGGCTGGGCAAGGTTTGCTTGAGCATGCTGATCCTCTCCTTCAGGGGGTGGCTGGACTGCCAATGGCAGCCCACGGGAAGGCCGAAAGCGGCCAGTTGGGTCTTCAGCATCGCGTCGCCGTAGCTGCGCCGCGCCGCCGGGAAACGGGCCACCACGGCGGCATCGCAGGCGAGTTCCTGGTCGAAGCGGAAGCGCGCTGCCGCGACGTGCACCAGCGGGTGGAACCAGAAGAGGCAGCGCATCAGCGTGGCCAGGGCTTGCGCGGGGATGTCGCCGCGCTCGATATGAAGCTGCTCGTGGGCGATTACCAGGCGCTGCTCGTCCGGCGTGTAGCGGGACTGGAAATCGGAGGGCAGCACGATGCGGGGGCGCCACAGGCCGCTGACGGCCGGCGTGGCCCATTCGGACGCGTCGTGGGCCTGCCCCGGCAAGCGCGTCACGCTGCGAAGGAAGCGGCGCTGGCGGACCAGCATGAGCAGCATCCACGCCGCGGCACCCAGCAGCCAGAGACCCAGCAGGCCCGGCGCCATCGATACCGCGGCCTGCGTCGTCGTCGGCATCGCGGCGAACAGTGAGACCGCCTGCACGGTGCCGATGGTCGCGGATACCCCGGTCGGGGCAGGCACCAGGACCGCCATCACGGCCAGCGGCGCGATTGCCCAGCATGCGTAGGCCGCGCGCGCGCCGGCCCAGCGGCGCAGCGGCCGGCGCAAGGCCAGCACCAGGGCCAGGGCAAGGGTCAGGGCGACGCTGGCCTGGAGCAGTTCGATCAGGGCGTCACTTGCCATTGTCGAGATCCTTCAGCAGCCGCTTCACGTCGGCGATGTCCTTGGGCGAGAGCTTGTGGGTTTCGGTGAAATGGGCGATGAGCGGCGCAAGCCGGCCGTCGAACACGCGCTCGAGCAGGTTGCTGCTCTGGCTGCGGGCCCAGGCCTCGCGGGTCAGCACCGGCGAGTAGCTGAAGCGCCGGCCGTCTTTCGCCGCCTTCACTGCGCCCTTCTTCACCAGGCGGCCCAGCAGGGTCTTGATGGTGGACACCTGCCAGTCCTGGTCGCGGGACAGTTCGGTGATCACTTCCTCCGAACTGCGGGGGCTGCCGCGCCAGAGCACTTCCATGACGACGCTTTCGGCTTCGCTGATCTGCATGGGCTCGTCTACGTTTGTAATCCTGGCTGAAGACTACAGATGTAAACGAATGTGTCAAGCGGTGGGCGGCAGCCGACAGCGGTAGCCACTTCCGGCGCCGCGGACTAGGCTTGGCGCATGGACTCCCGACCGCTGCCCCAAGACGACCTGCTGCACGCCCTGGCCGAGCAGGTGGGCGCCGCCCTCCAGGCCCGACACCTGATGCTGGCCACGGCCGAAAGCTGCACCGGCGGCTGGATCGCCAAGATGATCACGGACATCCCGGGCTGCTCGGCGTGGTTCGATTGCGGCATGGCCGCCTACAGCTACGAGGCCAAGCAGGCGCTGCTGGGCGTGCGGCCCGAGACCCTGATCGAGCACGGCGCAGTCAGCCGCGAAACCGTCGTGGAAATGGTGTCCGGCGCGCTGGTCACCTCAGGCGCCAGCATCGCGGTGGCCGTGACCGGGATCGCCGGCCCCACCGGCGGCAGCGCGGAGAAGCCCGTTGGCACCGTCTGGTTGGGTTGGAAGCGGCGCGGCGGCTACCCCAAGGCCGAGCTGTTCCACTTCGACGGCGACCGCGAAGCCGTGCGCCGGCAGACCGTGGAAGCCGCGCTGCGCGGCCTGCTGGAACTGGCCCGCTAACCCGCGCCAAAAAGTGCTTGACAGGGCGGGGAGGATTGTTAGTAGTATTACTACTAATGGACATCACCGACACCCAGCAGGCCATCCTGGCCATGATCACCGAGCGCATTGAGGCCGACGGCGTGCCGCCGTCCCAGGTCGAGATCGCCCATGCCTTCGGCTTCAAGGGCGTGCGCGCGGCCCAGTACCACCTGGAGGCCCTCGAGCTGGCCGGCGCCATCCGTCGCGTGCCGGGGCAGGCCCGCGGCATCCGCCTGGTGGCCCCGGTCGCGCCGCCCCAGAACGTGTCGTCCCCGGCCGCGGACCTCGTCCCCGCGGCCGGGGACGACCTCCTTCGCCTGCCCGTGCTCGGCCAGGTCGCGGCCGGCCTGCCCATCGGTGCCGACGCCGGCCTCCACGACATGGTCCTGCTCGATCGCGTCTTCTTCTCGCCGGCGCCCGACTACCTGCTCAAGGTCAAGGGCGACTCCATGCGTGACGAAGGCATCCTGCACGGCGACCTGATCGGCGTGCACCGCACCAACGACGCGCGCAGCGGCCAGATCGTCGTCGCCCGCATTGATGAGGAAATCACCGTGAAGCTGCTCAAGATTGGCAAGGATGGCATCCGCCTGCTCCCCCGCAATCCCGACTATGCGCCCATCGTGGTGAAGCCCGACCAGGAGTTCGCGATCGAAGGACTTTACTGCGGCCTCGTAAGGCCGAACCGTTGAGCTTCGGTGGCAAGAAGTCCGGCCCGAAGAAGTCGCTTTCCCTACAGCGCATCGAGGCGGAAGCGGCTGCCGCGGAGGCCGCCGCTCCGGCAGATTCAGGGCCAGCCGCCGGTTCTCAGTCCGTGAGACCCCGCCCCGCTAACCTCGCCACACCTGACAACAAACCCCCGAGGAACCCGACGATGGACGAGAACAAGAAGCGCGCCCTCACCGCCGCCCTGAGCCAGATCGAAAAGCAGTTCGGCAAGGGCGCGGTCATGCGCATGGGCGACAAGAGCACCGAACCGGCCGAAGTCATCGGCACGGGCTCGCTGATGCTCGACATCGCGCTGGGCATCGGCGGCCTGCCCAAGGGCCGCGTGATCGAAATCTACGGCCCGGAGTCCTCGGGCAAGACCACGCTCACCCTGCAGGCCATCGCCGAGTGCCAGAAGGCCGGCGGCACCGCGGCCTTCATTGACGCCGAGCACGCGCTCGATCCCACCTACGCCGTCAAGCTGGGCGTCAACATCGACGACCTGCTGGTCAGCCAGCCGGACACCGGCGAGCAGGCGCTGGAGATCGCCGACATGCTGGTGCGCTCGAACTCGGTGGACATGGTCGTGGTGGACTCCGTGGCCGCGCTCACCCCGCGCGCCGAGATCGAGGGCGAGATGGGCGACCAGCTGCCGGGCCTGCAGGCCCGCCTGATGAGCCAGGCCCTGCGCAAGCTCACCGGCAACATCAAGCGCAGCAACTGCATGGTCATCTTCATCAACCAGCTGCGCATGAAGATCGGCGTCATGATGCCGGGCCAGAGCCCGGAAGTGACCACCGGTGGCAACGCGCTGAAGTTCTACGCCTCGGTGCGCCTCGACATCCGCCGAATCGGCTCGGTGAAGAAGGGCGAAGAGGTCATCGGCAACCAGACCAAGATCAAGGTGGTCAAGAACAAGATGGCGCCGCCGTTCAAGGTCATCGTCACCGAGATCCTCTACGGCCAGGGCATCAGCCGCGAGGGTGAAATCATCGACATGGGCGTGGACGCCAAGCTGATCGAGAAGGCCGGTGCCTGGTACAGCTACAACGGCGAGCGCATCGGCCAGGGCAAGGAAAACGTCCGCCAGTGGCTGAAGGACAACCCGGCCGTGGCCAAGGACCTCGAGGGCAAGCTGCGCGACAAGTTCGTGCCCGGCCTGGTGATCGGCGACGAGAACGCCGAGCCGGTCGAGGCCTGAGACGGCACGCGGGGCGCGGGGCGAGCGCATGGGATTCGGTGACCGCCCCGAGCGTCCGAAGCCGGACGCCTACCAGAAGGCGCTGGAATTGCTGGTCCGGCGGGAGCACTCCCGCCGTGACCTGAGGCGCAAGCTGGGGCTGCGCGGCGCCGACCCCGAGGAGGCGGAGGCCGCCATCGAAAAGCTGGCTGGCCTCGGCTACCAGGACGACCTGCGATTCGGCACCGCCTTCGCCCGCGATCGGGCGCACTCGGGCTACGGCCCCGTCCGCATCCGCCAGGAACTGGCGGGGCATGGCCTGCCGGCGGAGGCCGTGGTGCAGGCCCTGGACGCCTGCGAAACCGACTGGGCCGGGTCGGCCCGGGCGCTGATCGACAAGCGCTTCCGGCCCGCCGACCTCGCAGATCCGGCGCGGCGACGGAAAGCCGTGGATTTCCTGCTGCGGCGCGGTTTTGACCAGAACGCCGCCTATGGCGCGGTCCGTGGCCGGGCTGGAGACGTCGGTGGCTTCGGTGAGCCGGACGAGCCAGGCGAGCTCTGAACCCCTGCGGCCGCATGGCCAAAGCCTCCGGACCCCGCTCCGGGGCTGGTAATCTTGGCGGCCACGCCATCCGGTTGTGATTTCCGGCTCCGCCCCGCATCTGCAGGGCAGGGCGGGCAGGTTACGCCGCGGCCCCGCCTCCGAGTTCCCAGAGCCCCACGCCGTCCATGACCAAGACCAGCCACCAGATCCGCCGGGATTTCCTCGAGTTCTTCCGCTCCAAGGGCCACGAGATCGTTCCCTCCAGCCCGCTCGTGCCGGGCAATGACCCGACCCTGCTGTTCACCAATGCCGGCATGGTGCAGTTCAAGGACGTGTTCCTGGGCGCCGAGAAGCGCAGCTATCGGCGCGCGGTCAGCTCGCAGCGCTGCGTCCGTGCCGGCGGCAAGCACAACGACCTCGACCAGGTCGGCTACACCGCGCGCCACCACACCTTCTTCGAGATGCTGGGCAACTTCAGCTTCGGCGATTACTTCAAGCACGACGCGATCGTCTACGCCTGGGAGCTTCTCACCGAGGTTTGGAAGCTGCCCAAGGAGCGCCTGCTGGTCACGGTCTACCACACCGACGACGAAGCCTTCGAGATCTGGAACAAGGTCGTCGGCCTGCCGCCCGAGCGCATCATCCGCATCGGCGACAACAAGGGCGCGCCCTACGCCAGCGACAATTTCTGGCAGATGGCCGACACCGGCCCCTGCGGACCGTGCTCGGAAATCTTCTACGACCACGGCGACCACATCCCCGGCGGCCCCCCGGGCAGCCCGGACGAGGACGGCGACCGCTTCATCGAGATCTGGAACAACGTCTTCATGCAGTACGACCGCCAGGCCGACGGCACCCTGGTGCCGCTGCCTGCGCCCTGCGTGGACACCGGCATGGGCCTGGAGCGCGTCTCGGCGGTACTGCAGCACGTGCACAGCAACTACGAGATCGACCTGTTCCAGCACCTGATCAAGGCCGCGGCCGCACTCACCGGCACCACCGACCTCGAGCACAAGTCGCTGCGCGTGATCGCCGACCACATCCGCGCCTGCAGCTTCCTGGTGGTCGACGGCGTGCTGCCGTCCAACGAAGGCCGTGGCTACGTCCTGCGCCGCATCATCCGCCGCGCCATCCGCCATTTCTGGAAGCTCGATGGACTCAGCGCCGAAGGCAAGTTCTGGCGCATGGTGCAGCCGCTGGCCGAGGTGATGGGCGAGGCCTATCCCGAGCTGGTGGCCAAGCAGAAGCTGGTCGAGCAGGCGCTGAAGGGCGAGGAAGCCGCGTTCGCGCAGACGCTCGACGCCGGCATGGCGCGACTGCACGACTACCTGGCGGCCTCGGGCAACCGCATCGGCGGCGAGCAGCTGTTCCAGCTGCACGACACCTACGGCTGCCCGCCCGACCTGATCGCCGACCTGTTGCGCGAGAACGTCGACAAGGGCTGGGCCCTGGCCGACGACGCGCTGGCCGACTACGAGGCGTTGATGGAGCAGCAGCGCGACCGCGCCCGCGCCGCCAGCAAGTTCGCGGGCGTGACCGCGCTGCCCACCGATCTGATCGCCACCCTGCGCCCCACCGAGTTCCTGGGCTATGACTCGCTCGACGCCGACGGATGCCGCATCGTCGCGATCGTCCGCGATGGCAAGCCCGTCCAGCAGTTGGCGGTGGGCGAGGAGGCCGTGCTGCTGCTCGACCGCACGCCCTTCTACGCCGAGTCCGGCGGCCAGGTCGGTGACGCCGGCCAGCTGCTTGATCCGGTTGGCAACCGTTTCGAGGTTCGCGACACGCTCAAGCTCTCCGGCACGTTCCATGGCCACCTCGGTCGCCTTGCAGGCGGCGCGCTGAAGGTGGGCGACCGCATCTCGGCGCGCGTGGACGAAGCGCGGCGCCAGGCCACCGTGCTCAATCATTCCGCCACGCACCTGCTGCATGCGGCCCTGCGCCAGGTGCTGGGCGAGCACGTGACGCAGAAGGGCTCGCTGGTCGCGCCCGACCGCCTGCGCTTCGATTTTTCGCACTTCCAGGCCATTCCGGCCGCGGACCTCGCCCGCATCGAGGCGATGGTCAACGCTGAGATCCGCCGCAACGCCGAGGCCGAAGTGCACCACATGGGCATGCAGGAGGCGCTCGATTTCGGCGCGATGGCGCTGTTCGGCGAGAAGTACGGCGAACACGTGCGGGTGCTGCGCATGGGTGATTTCTCCACCGAGCTGTGCGGCGGCACGCATGTGCACCACACCGGCGACATCGGCTTGTTCAAGATCCTCAGCGAAGGCGGCGTTGCCGCCGGCGTGCGCCGCATCGAAGCGGTGACGGGCGAGGGCGCGCTGGCGCACATCGCCGCGGAGGAGCGTCGCCTGGAGGAGGCCGCCAGCCTGCTGGGCGGCAACGCCGGCGACGTCATCGACAAGCTGCGCCAGCTGCTCGACCGCCAGAAGAAGCTCGAGCGCGAACTCGAATCGCTCAAGGCCAAGGCGGCCGCCGGCGCCACGGCCGACCTCGCCGCTTCGGCGCCCGTGGTTGCCGGCACCAGGGTGGTCGCGGCCCGCCTCGAGGGCCTCGACGCCAAGTCGCTGCGCGATGCCGTGGACCAGCTCAAATCGCGACTCGGTGATGCGGTGATCGTCCTGGCCTCGGCCGAGGGTGGCAAGGCCTCGCTGGTGGCCGGCGTGCAGGGTGCCGCGCTGGGCAAGGTCAAGGCCGGCGAGCTGCTGGCCCACGTCGCCGCGCAAATCGGCGGCAAGGGCGGTGGCCGCCCGGACATGGCGCAGGGCGGCGGTCCCGACGGCCCGGCGCTGGTATCGGCCCTGCAGGGCGTGCCGGCCTGGGTAGCCGAACGCCTGGGCTGAGCGCGGACTTCCGCGCGGCGCGTTTCGTTGCGCCCCGCCCGGTAGCGCACTACCATCGGAAAACGCCGCGATCTTGCGGCTGGGAACCGCGCGCAGCAACCGGGTCGCGCGGGCCGGTGCAGGGACGTATCGGGAGGGAGAGCGATGCTGATTTTGACGCGTAGGGTGGGAGAGACCCTGATGATCGGTGACTCGGTCACCGTGACGGTGCTGGGTGTCAAGGGCAACCAGGTGCGTATCGGCATCACGGCGCCCAAGGACGTGGCCGTGCATCGCGAGGAAATCTTCCAGCGCATCCAGAAGGACGACGGCGAGGCGCCCGGCGCCGCCGCCGCCGATGCGGGTTTACCGAAGCCCGATTGAAAGGCTATCCTATGCGGCCGGTTTCGCCCGACAGGGCGGGGCCGGTGTCCGTTCCGGAGTGATGCCCGAGTGGCCGAAGGGGCTCCCCTGCTAAGGGAGTATCGGGTCAAAAGCCTGATCGAGGGTTCGAATCCCTCTCACTCCGCCAGGTCGAATCCGCCGCCGCAAGGCGGCGATTTTTTCGCCCCGGCAACGACGACGGACAGGGTGTGTTTGGGTGGCCCGCGGATTAGTTTCATCGCAGGCATTGACGGCTCCCCCAGCGTCCCCCATAATTTCGCTTCTGCGCGCCCGTAGCTCAGCTGGATAGAGCACCAGGCTACGAACTTGGTGGTCGGGAGTTCGAATCTCTCCGGGCGCGCCACTCTTCGGCAAACAGGGTGCTTCGGCACCCTTTTTGTTCGGTGGCCCAGGCAGGTGGTGCATTGCACCTCCCGCCGGGGCGGCCGTAAAGTTGTGACTCGTGCGGCGCGCCTTCCCGGGTGCCGGGCTTCACCGCCGGGGTATAGCTCAGCCTGGTAGAGCGCCAGCTTTGGGAGCTGGATGTCGTGGGTTCGAATCCCTCTGCCCCGACCAGGCCTGCTTCCCCGGCACCTGCGGTAACCGCGCATGGAAGCGGGCGGACGCGGCCGGTATCATCCCGGCAGGCGCCCGTAGCTCAACTGGATAGAGCACCGGCCTTCTAAGCCGGCGGTTGCAGGTTCGATTCCTGCCGGGCGCGCCAGGCCGGGAGGGGTGGAACGGGTTAAGGTTCACAATGTGGTGGATGTAGCTCAGTCGGTTAGAGCATCGGATTGTGATTCCGAGGGTCGCGGGTTCGAGTCCCGTCTTCCACCCCAGTTCCAAGCGCGGCATAATGCCGCGTCGCAAGCCGCTTCGGCGGGAAGATAACGGGCCGTTAGCTCAGTTGGTAGAGCAGTTGACTCTTAATCAATAGGTCGTAGGTTCGAATCCTACACGGCCCACCATCTTCCCGATTGAATCGTCACCGCGCGGCAATGCGAAAGTGGCGGAACTGGTAGACGCGCTGGATTTAGGTTCCAGTGGGGCAACCCGTGAGAGTTCGAGTCTCTCCTTTCGCACCATCCGGAAACGGAGGCGCGGGGACGATTCGGGGCTCTGCGGGTTTTTTCATTTTCGCGCCCGGGAACGGCGCGGTCAGGAGTTGACATGCAAGTTTCGCTCGAGAACACCGCCAACCTGGAACGCCGCCTCACCATCACCCTGCCGGCGGAGCGCCTCGACGGCGTCGTCGGCAAGCGCCTGGTCGAGATCGCGCGCACCGCGAACATCAAGGGCTTCCGCAAGGGCAAGGTGCCCGCCAAGGTCATCGAGCAGCGCTTCGGCCCGCAGGTCCGCAGCGAAGCCTACGGCGAGCTGGTCCGCGAGAGCCTCGGCGAGGCCCTGCGCGAGCAGAAGCTGCTGGTCGCCGGCAACCCGGAGCTGAAGGCCGACCCGGCCGCCGCCGAAGGCGAGATCCGCTTCACCGCCACCTTCGAGGTCGTGCCCGATTTCGGCACCATCGACCCGACGCAGCTCAAGGTCGTGCGCACCACGTCGTCCATCGAGGACACCGACATCGACGGCATGATCGAGACCCTGCGCGCCCAGCGCCGCACCTGGGTCGCGGTCGAGCGTCCGGCGCAGCCGGGCGACCTGCTCGCGGTCGAGACCGTCGCCACCAGCGGCGAGCTGCGCATGCCGCCCGAGGGCAGCGACAAGGGCAACACCGTGCTGGGTTCGGGCGTGATGCTGCCCGAGCTCGAGGCCGCGCTGGCCGGCATGTCCGCCGGCGACGAGCGCGAGGTCGACATGACCTTCCCGGCCGACTGGCGCGCCACCGAGCTGGCCGGCAAGTCCGCCAAGGTCCAGCTCAAGGTGCACAAGGTCTCCGAGCCGCACCTGCCCGAGATCGACGAAGCCTTCGTCAAGAGCTTCGGCATCAAGAACGGCAAGATCGAGCAGTTCCGCAAGGAAGTGCGCGCCAACCTCGAGCGCGAGCTCAAGGGCACCCTGATGTCTCGCCTGCGCGCCGAAGTCGCCTCGAAGCTGGTGGCCGCCTACAGCAGCGTCGAGCTGCCGCCGCGCCTGATCCAGGCCGAGGCCCGCAACATGGCCGCCGCCGCCGAGCAGCAGGCCCGCCAGCAGGGCCAGGCCAACGCCAAGGCCGACCCGGAGATGTTTATGGCCGCCGCCCGCAACCGCGTCGCCGCGGGGCTGCTGGTCGGCGAGGTCGCCCGCCAGAACAACCTCAAGCTCGACGGCCGCCGCCTGAACGAGACCCTGCAGCTGATCGCCTCGACCTACGAGGAGCCGGAGCAGGTCGTTGAACTCTACAAGAACGACCCCAACCTCATGCAGGGCCTCCGGAACCGCGTGATGGAAGAGCAGGTGATCGACTGGATCGCCGAGCGGGCCGACGCGACCGAGCAGGCGCTGAGCTTCACCGAACTGATGCGCCCGGCCGCGTAAACTCGGCCAAAACGGAGGAACGTCCCATGGAACCGATCAAGGGCTTGAACCTGGTGCCGATGGTGGTCGAGCAGACCAGCCGCGGCGAGCGGGCGTACGACATCTACTCGCGCCTGCTCAAGGAGCGCGTGATCTTCCTGGTCGGCCCCATCGACGACTACATGGCGAACGTGATCGTCGCCCAGCTGCTGTTCCTCGAGGCCGAGAACCCCGAGAAGGACATCAGCCTGTACATCAACTCGCCCGGTGGCATCGTCACCGCCGGCCTGGCGATCTACGACACCATGCGCTTCATCAAGCCCGACGTGAGCACCATCTGCGTCGGCCAGGCCGCCAGCATGGGTTCCTTCCTGCTCGCCGCCGGCACCAAGGGCAAGCGCTACATCCTCCCGAACTCGCGCGTCATGATCCACCAGCCCTCGGGCGGCGCCCAGGGCCAGGCCAGCGACATCGCGATCCAGGCCAAGGAGATCCTGTTCCTGCGCGAGCGCCTGAACAAGGAACTGTCCGACAACACCGGGCAGCCGATCGACAAGATCGAGCGCGACGTCGAGCGCGACTACTTCATGTCGTCGGAAGAGGCCAAGGCCTACGGCGTCGTGGACGCGGTCATCAGCTCGCGGCCCGACGACACCGTCCAGGCCGGCTGACCCGCCACGAACGCCGCCTTCACGCCCCGATCCGGCCCCGTCCGGACCGGGGTTTGACCATTGGCGGCCTGTGATATTCTCGATTCCGACCCATTCCACCAGGGCAACCAGAGCATGACCGAAGACCGCCAGGGCCGTACCGGCGACAGCAGCAAGATCCTGTACTGCTCGTTCTGCGGCAAGAGCCAGCACGAGGTTCGCAAGCTGATCGCGGGCCCCAGCGTGTTCATCTGCGATGAATGCGTCGAGCTGTGCAACGACATCATCCGCGAGGAGCTCGAGGAGAAGGCCCACGCCGCCCGCAGCCACCTGCCCAAGCCGCGCGAGATCCTCGAGGTCCTCGACCAGTACGTGATCGGCCAGCAGCGCGCCAAGAAGACGCTCTCGGTCGCCGTGTACAACCACTACAAGCGCATCGAGAGCCGGATCAAGAACGACGACATCGAACTGTCGAAGTCGAACATCCTGCTGATCGGCCCGACCGGCTCGGGCAAGACCCTGCTGGCCGAGACGCTGGCCCGCCTGCTCAACGTGCCGTTCACCATCGCCGACGCCACCACCCTCACCGAGGCGGGCTACGTCGGCGAGGACGTCGAGAACATCATCCAGAAGCTGCTGCAGAAGTGCGACTACGACGTCGAGAAGGCGCAGCAGGGCATCGTCTACATCGACGAGATCGACAAGATCTCGCGCAAGTCCGAGAACCCGTCGATCACCCGCGACGTGTCGGGCGAAGGCGTGCAGCAGGCGCTGCTGAAGCTGATCGAAGGCACCGTGGCCTCGGTGCCGCCGCAGGGCGGCCGCAAGCACCCGCAGCAGGAGTTCCTGCAGGTCGACACCAAGAACATCCTGTTCATCGTCGGTGGCGCGTTCGCCGGCCTCGACAAGATCATCCAGGCCCGCAGCACCGAGGCTGGCGGCATTGGCTTCTCGTCCAAGGTCAAGTCCAGCGAGCGCAAGGTCGAGGTCGGCAAGCTGCTGGCCGAGGTCGAGCCCGAGGACCTGATCAAGTTCGGCCTGATCCCCGAGTTCGTCGGCCGCCTGCCGGTGGTCGCCACCCTCGAGGAGCTCGACGAGACTGCGCTGATCAAGATCCTCACCGAGCCCAAGAACGCCATCACCAAGCAGTTCAAGAAGCTGTTCGAGATGGAGGGCGTCGAGCTCGAGGTCCGTCCGGACGCACTGATGGCCATCGCCAAGCGCGCGCTCAAGCGCAAGACCGGCGCCCGCGGCCTGCGCACCATCATGGAGTCGGTGTTGCTCGACACGATGTACGACCTGCCGTCGCTGGAAAACGTCAGCAAGGTCGTCGTGGACGAGTCGGTGATCAGCCATGCCACCGAGCCCTACCTGATCTACTCCAGCACCCCGGCGCCCGCCGTGGCGCCCAAGGCGGCCTCCGGCGACTGAGCCGGGCCACGCAAGTGCTTGAATCCCGGGCCGGTCTTTCCGGCCCGTTTCTTTTCCGCGCGAAAAACTTGCAAGCGGCGTCCCGGGCCCCCATAACCTGAGCCATAGCGGGGCCCCCGGCCCCCGACGGAGCCAATCCCATGGAAGACAAGACCCCCGTCCCGAATCGCCTCGACCTGCCCGTGCTGCCGCTGCGCGACGTGGTGGTCTACCCGCACATGGTCATCCCGCTGTTCGTCGGCCGCGACCGTTCGATCAAGGCGCTGGACCTGGCGATGGCCGGCGACAAGCAGATCCTGCTGATCGCGCAGAAGAGCCCGGACACCGACGACCCGGCCGCCGACGACCTGTACGCGGTCGGCACGCTGGCGCAGGTGCTGCAGCTGCTCAAGCTCCCCGACGGCACCATCAAGGTGCTGGTCGAGGGTTCCGCGCGCGTGGCCATCGACGGCTACGGCGACCGCGAGGGCGCGCTCACCGCCACCGGCGTCGAGGTCGACTCCCTGCACGAGCGCGATGCGCGCGAGCTCGAGGTCACCCAGCGCTCGCTGATGACCCTGTTCGAGCAGTACGTCAAGACCAACCGCAAGCTGCCGCCCGAGCTGCTCACCACGCTGTCGGGCATCGACGAGCCCAGCCGCCTGGCCGACACCATCTCGGCCCACCTCGGCGCGCGCCTGTCGGACAAGCAGCAGCTGCTCGAGACCCTCGACATCGGCCAGCGCATGGAGATGCTGATCGGCCTGGTGGACGGCGAGATCGACGTGCAGCAGATCGAGAAGCGCATCCGCGGCCGGGTCAAGTCGCAGATGGAGAAGAGCCAGCGCGAGTACTACCTCAACGAGCAGATGAAGGCGATCCAGAAGGAGCTCGGCGAGCTGGACGAGGCGCCGAACGAACTCGAGGAGCTCGCCAAGAAGGTCGCTGCCGCCGGCATGCCCAAGCCGGTCGAGGCCAAGGCCCGCACCGAGCTCAACAAGCTCAAGCAGATGTCGCCGATGTCGGCCGAGGCCACCGTCGTGCGCAACTACATCGACTGGCTGGTCGGCGTGCCTTGGAAGAAGCGCAGCAAGGTCCGCAAGGACCTCAAGGCCGCGCTCGACGTCCTCGACGCAGATCACTACGGCCTGGAGAAGGTGAAGGAGCGCATCCTCGAGTACCTCGCGGTGCAGTCGCGGGTGAAGAACATGAAGGGCGCGATCCTTTGCCTGGTCGGCCCGCCCGGCGTGGGCAAGACCTCGCTCGGCCAGTCCATCGCCAAGGCCACGAACCGCAAGTTCGTGCGCATGTCGCTGGGCGGCGTGCGCGACGAGGCTGAGATCCGCGGCCATCGCCGCACCTACATCGGCTCGATGCCGGGCCGCATCGTCCAGAACCTGAGCAAGGTCGGCAGCAAGAACCCGCTGTTCATGCTCGACGAGATCGACAAGATGAGCATGGACTTCCGCGGCGACCCGTCGTCGGCCCTGCTCGAGGTGCTGGACCCGGAGCAGAACCATTCCTTCAACGACCATTACCTCGAGGTCGACCTGGACCTGTCGGAGGTGATGTTCGTGGCGACCTCGAACTCGCTCAACATCCCGGGCCCGTTGCTCGACCGCATGGAGGTGATCCGCATCCCGGGTTACACCGAGGACGAGAAGCTGCACATCGCCGAGAAGTACCTGATCCCCAAGCAGCTCAAGGCCAATGGCCTCAAGCCGGCCGAGCTCAAGGTCAGCGAGGCGGCGGTGCGCGACATCGTGCGCTACTACACGCGCGAATCCGGCGTGCGCAACCTCGAGCGCGAGATTTCCAAGATCTGCCGCAAGGTGGTCAAGGAAATCGCACTGGCCGGCCCGCGCAAGAACGGCAAGCCGATGGCCATGAGCGTCACCCCCAAGAACCTCGACAAGTACCTGGGCGTGCAGCGCTATGACTTCGGCCGCGCGGAGCAGGAGAGCGAGGTGGGCCTGGTGACGGGCCTGGCCTGGACCGAGGTCGGCGGCGACCTGCTGCAGATCGAGGCCACGCTGCTGCCCGGCAAGGGCCAGCTGATCCTCACCGGCCAGCTCGGCGACGTCATGCAGGAGTCGGTGAAGGCCGCCTACAGCGTGGTGCGTTCGCGCAGCGAACGGCTGGGCCTGGACACCGAGTTCCACAGCAAGTTCGACACCCACGTGCACGTGCCGGAGGGCGCCACGCCGAAGGACGGACCCAGCGCCGGCATCGCGATGGTGACCGCCCTGGTGTCGGTGCTGTCGGGCGTACCGATCCGCGCCGACGTCGCCATGACCGGCGAGATCACCCTGCGCGGCCGGGTGCTGCCGATCGGCGGCCTGAAGGAAAAGCTGCTGGCGGCCCTGCGCGGTGGCATCCGGACCGTGCTGATCCCGGACGAGAACAAGAAGGACCTTGCGGACATCCCCAAGAACGTCACCCAAGGCCTTGAGATCATTCCGGTCAAGTGGATCGACGAGGTGCTGGACGTTGCCCTGGTGCGGCCGCTGTCGCCGGGCGCGGGCTCCGAGCCCGCCCCGGAGGCGAGCAGCGAACCGGGCGGGAAGGACGCTGGCGGCGCCGCGATGACGCACTGATCGCGACGCACCGCAAGCCCCTGAAACCCGCGAAATATCTGGCTTTCGCGTATTGCGCGGTCAAAATGCGGCTGGTATAAATCATCCAACCTTCGCACCGGAAACGTCCGGGTGCGCTGGCACAGGTGGATCGATGCCGCGCCCCAGGCCATTGCCGGGCCGGCCCGGTTTTTCAGAATGCGGGTAACCCCCCGCCCAGGGAGTCAATAATGAACAAAGCCGAATTTACGAGTGCCGTCGCCGATGGCGCCGAGCTGTCCAAGGCTGACGCCGGCCGCGCTGTCGACGCCATGATCGAAGTGATCAAGAAGGCGCTCAAGAAGGGCGAAACCATCACTCTGGTGGGCTTTGGCACCTTCTCCGTCCGCAAGCGCGCCGCCCGCCAGGGCCGCAACCCGCAGACCGGCGACACCATCAAGATCAAGGCTTCCAAAAATCCTGCGTTCAAGGCTGGCAAAGCCCTTAAGGATGCTGTAAACTGAGCGTCTTGTAGGGGTGCTTAGCTCAGCGGTAGAGCGTCGCCCTTACAAGGCGAGGGTCGGGGGTTCGAAACCCTCAGCACCCACCAGTAAGTGATTCAGCGGAGTGGTAGTTCAGTCGGTTAGAATGCTGGCCTGTCACGCCGGAGGTCGCGGGTTCGAGTCCCGTCCACTCCGCCATATCCTCGAGGGCGCCCCACAAGGGCGCCTTCGTTTTTTCCGGCCCGGGAAACCGGGCTCCACCTTCGAACGGCAAAGCCCACATGCTGCAGCGCATTCGCGACAAGTCCTCGGGTTGGATCGCCTACCTCATCCTTGGCGCCGTCATCGTCACGATGGCGTTCTTCGGCCTAGAGGCCTATTTCTCCCCGAGAATCGAGACCTACGCCGCCAAGGTCGAAGGTCCCGCCACGTTCTGGATCTTCGGCAAGCAGGAGCGCGAGATTTCCCAGGAGGAATTCCGCCGCCGCTTCGAGCAGGCCCGCCAGGAGGCACGCCAGCAGCAGGGCGAGGCCTTCGACAGCGCCGCCTTCGAATCCATCGAGTCCAAGCGCAACATCCTCGACGGCATGGTGGACAACGCCCTGATGGCGCTGGTGGCCGAGCGCGAAGGCATGACCGTGTCCGACCAGGAAGTGGCCGACCAGCTAAAGGCGCTGCCTCAGTTCCAGGTCAACGGCGTCTATAGCCCGGACCAGTACCGGCTGTCGCTGGCGGGGCAGGGCCTGACCCACGCCCAGTTCATGGCGTCGGTGCGCGCCGACCTGGCCAGCCGCACGCTGCCCAACGAGATCGTCGAAAGCGCGATCGCCAGCAACGCCGAGCTCGAGGCTTTCCTCAAGCTCAGCCAGCAGACCCGTTCGCTGCGCCTGGTGGACCTGCCGACCCCGTCGCTGCCGGCCGAGCCGCCGACCGATGCCGAGCTGCAGGCCTGGTACGACGCCAATCCATCGCTGTACCGCAGCGAGGAAAAGGTCGCGGTCGAATACGTGGAGATCGACGGCGCCAGCCTCGAGGTTCCCACCACGGTGGACGAGGCCACCCTGCGCGGGCGCTACGAGGAGCTGCGGGCCCGCTACGTGACCGAGCCGCAGCGCGTCGCTTCCCACATCCTGGTTGCCGCCGCCGCGGATGCCGACGCGGCCACCAACGACGCCGCGCGTGAGCGCGCCGCCGCCCTGGCCGCGCAGGCGCGCGCGCCGGGTGCCGACTTCGCCGCCCTGGCGCGCGAGAACTCCGACGACCTGGGCTCCAAGGCCGAGGGCGGCGACCTCGGCTTGGTCGAGGCCGGGCTGTTCGACGCGGCGTTCGAGCAGGCGCTGTTCGCCCTGGATACCGCCGGCCAGGTCACCGACCCGGTGCGCACCCCGGACGGTTGGCACGTGATCCAGCTGCGTGAACTCACGCCAGGTTCCGAGCGCCCGTTCGAGGAAGTCCGCGCCGAGCTCGAGGCCGAGTACTTCCAGAACGAGGCCGAGCGCCTGTTCAGCGAGCTCAGCGGGCGCCTGGTGGAGCGCGTCTACAAGGATCCGACCGCACTGGCACCGTCGGCCGAGGCCTTGGGCCTGCCCGTGCAGCGCACCGCGCTGTTTGGTCGCGGCGGCCTGGACCAGGGGCTGTCGGCGATCGAGGCGGTGCGCGCCGCGGCCTTCAGCGACGCCCAGAAGACCGAGCGCCAGGTCAGCGACGCCATCGAGATCGGCCCGAACCACATCGTGGTCATCCACGTCGTGGAGCACGTGCCCGAAGCCGCGATCCCGTTCGCGGAGGTCAAGGACCGCGTGCTGTCCGACTACAACGCCGATCGCCTGGCCCAGGCCTCGCAGGCGCAGGCCGAGGCGCTGCTCGAGCGTGCCCGCGCGGGCGAAGCGCTCGACGCGCTGGCCACCGACGTCGGCCGCACCGTGGCCGAGCTCGAGGACATCGCCCGCCAGGCCGCGCTGCCGCCGGCGCTGGTGGCGGAGGCCTTCCGCGTCGCGGCGCCGGAGGAGGGCAAGCCCTCGTTCGGCATCGCCAAGGTCGGCCCCGACCGCCACGTGCTGTTCGAGGTCACCAAGGTCACCCCGGGCGACCTGGCCACGCTGGATGACGCCACCCGCACGATGATCCTCGGCCAGTACGCCCAGGCCCGCGGCCTGGTCGAGCTGCAGGAGTACACCAAGGCGCTGCGAAAGGTCTACACGGTGCGGGTCGCCGAAGACCGGCTCTGAGGCTGGGTCGTCGCAAAAAGAAAAGGCCCGGGAATCCCGGGCCTTTTTCATTGATGCCTGGCGCGACGGATCAGTCGATGCTGATGCCCGTCATGCCCAGGATGTTGTAGCCACAGTCGACATAGGTCACTTCGCCGGTGACGCCGGCCGCGAGGTCCGAGCACAGGAAGGCGCCGACGTTGCCGACATCCTCGATGGTGACGTTGCGGCGAAGCGGCGCGGTTTCCGCCACGTGGGTGAGCATCTTGCGCAGGTTGCCCACGCCCGAGGCCGCCAGGGTCTTGATGGGCCCGGCCGAGATCGCGTTGACGCGGGTGCCTTCCGGGCCGAGGTTCATGGCCAGGTAGCGCACGTTGGCCTCGAGGCTGGCCTTGGCCAGGCCCATCACGTTGTAGCTGGCCAGCGCGCGCTCGGCGCCCAGGTAGCTCAGCGTCAGGATGCTGCCGCCGCGGCCCTTCATCATCGGCCGGCCGGCCTTGGCCAGCGCCGCCAGCGAGTAGCTGGAGATGTCGTGGGCGATGCGGAAGTTCTCGCGCGTGAGGTTGTCCAGGAACCCGCCCTCGAGCGCCTCGCGCGGCGCGAAGCCGACCGAGTGCACCAGGATGTCGAAGCCGTCCCAGTGCTTGCCGAGCTCGGCATACATCGCGTCGATCTGCGCGTCCTCGGCCACGTCCAACGGCAGCACGATGCTGGAGCCGCAGTCGGCCGCGGCGGCCTCGACGCGCGACTTGAGCTTGTCGTTCTGGTAAGTGAAGGCCAGTTCGGCGCCCTCACGATGCATGGCCTCGGCGATGCCGCTGGCGATGGAGCGTTGGCTGGCGATACCCACGATCAGGGCGCGCTTGCCGGTCAAGAATCCCATGGTTTCCTCCCGATGGCCGCCCTACCGGCGGCGAGTGGCCGGTAGTTTGAACCGCGGCGGGCCATACCGCCAAGCATGGTGGCGCGCCTCAGGGGTCGATGCGGATCACCTGGCCCGGGCGCAGGATCGAACGGCCAGTGAGTCCATTGATCTCGAACAGGGCGCGCAGTGGCACGCCGTAGCGCGCCGCTATCCGCGACAGCGTGTCGCCGCGCCGGACCTCGTGCACGCGGCCGGCGTCGCCGGCGGGCGTCGCCATGGACTGGGACGCGGTCCCTTCGCCCGTGCCGCCGGCCGCCTGCGCCAGCTGCGCCAGC
The DNA here is from genome assembly GCF_022842045.1 of Arenimonas sp. Classification (GTDB taxonomy): domain Bacteria; phylum Pseudomonadota; class Gammaproteobacteria; order Xanthomonadales; family Xanthomonadaceae; genus Arenimonas. Next base: position 50,049 of record NZ_JALHQI010000005.1, read on the forward strand.
GCCGTCACCGGCGCCAGCACGTCGCGCGGCACGCCCGCGACCACGCGTCCCTGGCGATAGGCGGGGTTGAGTGCACGCAGTGCGGAGGCATCCACGCCCAGCCGCACGGCCGCCTGGTCCAGGCTGTTTACGCCCGCCGGCAGCGCCACCCGCGCCAGTGGCGTGAAGCGCGCCTCGCGGGGCAGCACCAGGCCATGTCGCTCGGGTTTGTCGAACAAACAGGCCAGCGCGTGCAGCTTGGCGACGTAGTCGTAGGTGGTGTTGGACAGGCCGCGCGGCAGCCGGCTCTCGCCCGACACGCGATGGTCGCCGCTGTTGCGGAAGGCGCGCAGGACGCGGTACTCGCCGGCGTTGTAGCCCATCGCCATCGCCCGCCACTCGCCGTCGAACAGCCCGTCGAGGGTCTCCAGGTAGGACAGCGCGGCGTCCGTGGATTCCACCGGCGACAGCCGGCCGTCGTAGCCGGGCTGTATGCGGATGCCGTGGTTGCGCGCAGTGCTGGCGATCATCTGCCACATGCCCGCAGGCCCGCCCGGGCCGATCGCGGCCGGCCGGTACCAACTCTCGACGATCGGCACCAGGGCGAATTCCCCCGGCAGGTCGCGGCGCTCGACTTCCTCGACCACGTAGCCCATCAGCGGCAGGATCTGCTCGATTTGGCGGGCGAAGCTGGCCGGATGGCCGGCATAGCGCTTGCGCCAGAGCCGGTTGTGGTTGCCCTTGACGCAGATCGGGTCCGAAAACCGCGCCCGCATCCGGTCGAAGACCTCGGCGCCGGTGTCGATCGGGTCCGGCGCCGCCTCGGCGGCCGGCTCCGCCGGCGGTGTGGGTTTTGTTTGCGGCGTCGCGGCGCCGGGCACCACCCGCACCGGCGTCGCCGGCTCCAAGGGTTCGAGCGGATCGGGCCTCACCGTCGGCTGGCACGCGGCCAGCACCAGCAGCAGGAAAGCCAGGGCGATGCGGTTCGGTTTCATCCGGTGAATCCATCCTTCCATTGGCGCAGCGCGGCGAACGCCTCGATGCGGTTCGCGGGCGCCCGGCCCAGGTGCGTGGCCAGCCGAGCCTGCAGCGCCGGCTGGTCGACGCGCAGGAAGGGGTTTCCCGCGCGTTCGATCGCCAGCGTGCTCGGCAGGCTCGGTTGCCCGGCACGGCGCAGCCCGGCCACGTGCGCCAGCCAGTCCTCGCGGGCCGGGTTGTCGGGTTCCACCGCCCGGGCGAAGCGGCCGTTGGCCTCGGTGTATTCATGCCCGCAGCAGACCCGGGTGTCGGCGGGCAGGGCGGCCAGGCGCTCCAGCGAAGCCAGGAACTGCGCCGGCTCGCCTTCGAACATCCGGCCGCAGCCGAGGCTGAAAAGCGTGTCGCCGCAGAACAGGTGGCCGGCGCCGTGGAAGGCGACATGGCTCCGCGTGTGCCCGGGTACGGCAAGCACGTCGAAGGTCGCGCCCAGCGCCGGCACTTCCACCCGGTCGCCGTCGCCGACGCGGACCACCTCGCCGGGGATGCGCGCATCGTCCGGACCATAGGCGGGAATACCCAGCGCCGACTGGAGCCGCGCGGCGCCGCCGACGTGGTCGGCGTGATGGTGGGTCAGCAACAGGGCGACCGGCCGAAGGCCGCCGGCGATGGCGGCCCGCACCGGGGCATCGTCACCCGGGTCCACCACCACGACGGCCCCGTCCGGCCCGCCCAGGAGCCAGATGTAGTTGTCCTGGAAGGCGGGCAGGGCGATCGCACGCAGCAAACGGGGTGACCTGGGGCGCGCTGATGACGCAGAATCGCGACCATGCCCCCGGCTCCCGTCCCTCGTCAACCCGACACGCCCGCCGCGGCCTGGTTCGGGCGCGAAGCCACCCTGCGCATGCTCCACGAGGTCCAGCGCCAGGCCATCCCCGAGCTGACCCGGGTGTTCGGCCACACCGGGCTGTACCTTCGGCCAACGCCCGCGCTGGCGCCGGTGCTGTCGGGCAACATGCTGGCCAACGTGGTCAGCCTGCACCGTGGTGGCGACGGGTTCACGGGCGACCTGGCCTGCCGCGACGGCCAGCTGCCGATCGCCAGCGGCTGCGTGTCCCTGGTCTACGGCCTGTTCGTGCTCGAGACCTCGGCGGCGCCGACGGCCCTGCTGGACGAAGTGGCGCGGGTACTCAAGCCCGAAGGCGTGGCAATCCTGCTGACGCTGAACCCGTGGAGCCCGGTGAGGTTGCGCTGGGGCTTCCGCGGCCTGGTGGCGCGCGACCCGGCCGCCGTGGCCGCCGACGTCCGGGCGGCCGGCCTCGAAGTGCAGCGGCGCCGGGGAGTCGGACCGCTATGGTCCAGTTCCAAGGCAGTGGACCTGGCGGTCCGGGGCCGCGATCATCCGTGGTCGGGCCTGCGCATGGCCAGCCTGCTGGTGGCGCGGCGCCGCGACCCCGGGATGACCCCGCTGCGCGCTGGTTCGCCCGCCCTGAAGTTCCGCCCCGGCATGAGTGCCGGCTGACACGATGCAACGCATGGAAGCCCGAATGAAATCCGTAGAAATCCACACCGACGGTGCTTGCCTCGGCAACCCCGGACCCGGCGGCTGGGGCGCACTGCTGCGCCATGGCGACACCGAGCGCGAGCTCGCCGGCGGCGAGGCCAACACCACCAACAACCGCATGGAGCTGCTGGCGGCCATCATGGCGCTGGAGGCGCTGAAGTCGCCCTGCGAGGTCGTGCTCTCGACCGACTCGCAGTACGTGCAGAAAGGCATCGGCGAATGGCTGCCGAACTGGATCCGCCGCGGCTGGAAGACCGCCGGGGGCGAGCCGGTCAAGAACAAAGACCTCTGGGAGCGCCTGCAGGCCGCCGCCCAGCCGCACAAGGTGCAGTGGAAGTGGGTCAAGGGCCACGCCGGCCACGTCGAGAATGAACGCGTGGACCAGCTCGCCCGCGCCGCCGCCGAAAAATTCCGCTGAGGCCCGCCATGCGCCAGATCGTGCTCGACACCGAAACCACCGGCCTGTCCTGGGAAAAGGGCAACCGCATCGTCGAGGTCGGCTGCATCGAGCTCATCGAGCGGCGCCCGACCGGCCGCCAGTTCCAGCGCTACTTCAACCCCGGCCGCGAGATGGAGCCGGGGGCGCAGGAAGTGACCGGCCTGAGCCTGGACTTCCTGCGCGACAAGCCGCGCTTCGAGACCGTCATCGACGAGCTGCTCGGGTTCATCGCCGGCGCCGAGCTGATCATCCACAACGCCAGCTTCGACGTCGGCTTCCTCAACCATGAGCTTTCGCTGGCCGGCGCACACTATGGTCGCCTCGAGGACCACGCCAGCGTGCTCGATACGCTGGCGATGGCGCGCGAGCGCTTCCCGGGCCAGCGCAATTCGCTTGACGCGCTGTGCAAGCGCCTGGGCGTCGACAACGGCCACCGCAAGCTGCACGGCGCATTGCTCGACGCCGAGCTGCTGGCCGAGGTCTACCTGGGCCTGACTGCGGGCCAGGGCGACCTGGGCCTGGCGCCGCTGGGCGAACCGGAGGCCGCGGCGCGACTGCCCGGGGCCGTGGCCATCCCGGCCGCGCCGCGCCGCGTGCTGCGCGCCAGCGACGCCGAGCTGGCCGCGCACGAGGCCCGGCTGCAGAAGATCACGGCCAAGGCCGGCAAATGCCTGTGGCCCGGGCCGGCGGCCTGACGCGTTTGGTGGATAATCGGCCGGAGCCACTGGCCTTGGGGTCGCCTTGAACGCCACCGTCCTGCTCACCTCGGTCGACATCAACATCCCGGGCTACCGCATCCTGCGGCCGATCGGCGAGGGCGGCATGGCCTCGGTGTTCCTGGCCATGCAGGAGTCGCTCGACCGCGAGGTCGCGCTCAAGGTGATGTCGCCGGTGCTGGCCGCCAACGCCGAGTTCGCCGGCCGCTTCGTGGTCGAAGGCAAGATCACCGCCAAGCTGCAGCACCCGAACCTGGTGACGGTGTACGACATCGGCAGCCACAACGGCGTGTATTACTTGGCCGCTGAATACATCCCGGGCGGCACGCTGAAGGAGCGCATCGCCGCGGGCGACCTCAGCGTCGCGCACGTGCTCGACATCGCCACCGACATCGCGCAGGGCCTGGATTTCGCCCACGAGAAGGGCTTCGTGCACCGCGACGTCAAGCCGGGCAATGTGCTGTTCCGCAAGGATGGCCGCGTGGTGCTGGCCGACTTCGGCATCGCCAAGGCCATGGACGGCAGCAACAGCTCCACGGTCGCCGGTGCGTCGATCGGCACGCCCGACTACATGAGCCCGGAGCAGGCGCGCGGCGAGCCGGTGGACGGCCGTTCCGACCTCTACAGCCTCGGCACCGTGCTTTACGAGATGCTGGTCGGTGCGCCGCCCTACCAGGCCGCCGATCCGTTCACCGTCGCGTTGATGCACGTCACGCATCCCGTGCCGAGGCTGCCGGCGCCGCACGAATGGCTGCAGCCGCTGCTCGATGGCCTGATGGCCAAGGAGGCGGGCCAGCGCTTCAACACCGGCGCCGCGTTCATCGAGGCGCTGCATCGCGTGGTGTCGAACTCGCCCGAAGCGGCGGCAATCCAGGAAACCCGCGCGCGCAAGCCGGGCGCCGGGCAGCGCATCGCCAGCGGCGCCGCCACCCAGCAGCGCACGCGCGTCAGCGTGGCGCGCGCCGGCAAACGACGGGCCTGGGTGCTGCCGGTGGCCGGACTGACCGGCCTGTTCGTGGTGGCGGTGCTGGCCTGGTGGCTGCTGTCGCCGTCGGCGGAGCCCGCCGGTGCAGCGGCGGACGTCGCCGGGGCACGCCCCGACGCACGGCAGGTCGATGCGCCGGACGACCCCGGATTGCCGGCCGATTTCCAGATGCCCAAGCCGGTCGATGCCGGCGACGCCGATGAAGTCGCGCGCCTGCTCAATGCCGCCGACCAGCTCTTCGAGTACGGCACCCGGACCGAGCCAGGCCGCAAACTGACCCTGCCCGATGACGACAGCGCGCTGGGCTACTACCGCCAGGCGCTGCGCCTGGATCCCGAGAACGCGCGCGCGAAGGCCGGCATCGCGGGCATCGTCGCGTTCTACCGCAGCTTCGGCCACAAGGCCTGCGCGGCCGGCCGCTGGGCGCAATGCGGCGTCATCGTGCGCGCCGGGCTGGCGGTGGATCCCGCCGATGCCTACCTGCTCGGACTCCAGGACGCCGTCACCAGCGGCGAAGCGGGCGAGGAGCCTACGCTGCCGCCGGCACCACCCGCGGGCTGAGCCCGCTCAGCGGCGCCGCAGCAGGATGACGGTGACGTTGTCGGAACCGCCGCCGTCGAGCGCCGCCGACACCAGGTGGTCCACGCATTCCTGCGCCGACAGTTCGGCCTGGCCCAGCAGGTGGGCGATGCCGGCGTCGTCCACTTCCTCGGTCAGGCCGTCGCTGCACAGCAGCAGCTGCTGGCCGGGACGCAGTTCACCGGACAGGGTTTCCACCTTCAGGCTCTGTGGATCGGTGACGCCGAGCGCCTGCGTCACCACGTTGCGGTGCGGATGCGCGCGCGCCTGCTCGGCGGTGATCGCGCCCTGGTCGATCAGTTCCTGCACGTAGCTGTGGTCCGACGAAAGCTGGCGCAGCTGGCCATTCCAGAGGTAGGCGCGGCTGTCGCCGACCCAGGCCAGCTCGAAGCGGTGGTCCTGGATGCGCAGCGCCACCATGGTGGTGCCCATCGGCAGGCTTTCGGCGCGCTGTTTGCTGTGCCGGATGATGTCCTCGTCGGCGCGGCGGATGGCGTCGGCCAGCGCACGGCCGGCGCGCACCTCGCGCACCACCGTATCGCGGGCGAGGGCGCTGGCCACTTCGCCGAATTCGTGGCCGCCCATGCCATCGGCCACCAGCCACAGCCCGAGTTCGGAGTCCCCGAAATAGGTGTCCTCGTTCAACTCGCGGCGCAGGCCGACGTGGCTCAGGTGGCCGAACTCGATCATGCTCAAAACTCCATCCGCAGGCCCATGGCCAGGTTCCACTGCGACTCGCCGTCGCGCCCCGCCAGGTGCTCATAGTAGAAGAAACCCGAGCGCCCGCCGGTGAGCACCATGGAAAGACCCAGGCCCAGGCGGAAGTAGTCGGTGTCCAGCGGATCGCCGGTGACCAGCATCGCGGTGCCGGTGGGGTCGTTGAGGAAGCGCGCTTCCATCGCCTGCGGGTCGTCGCGGAATTCGTGCTCCCACTCCAGCTGCAGGTGCGGCATCAGCACGCCCCAGTTCGTGCTGTGGGTCCAGGTGAACTTGGTGCCCAGCACGCTGGCCAGCGACACCAGGTCGCGGCTGGCGATGTGCAGGCCCAGGCCGCTGCCCGGCGCGCCCGCCACGGTTTGCTCGCGGATGGCGTCGAAGCCCAGCCGCGTGTACATCAGGCGGCCGTACGGCCCGATGCCGAAGGCACCGCGGCTGTAGTCGCGGCCGAAGGTGAACGCCGTCGCCAGCAGGTCGCCGGAGGCATCCGCCACCGCGGTCTGGTCGACGGTGGTGGTGCCGCCGCCGGCCAGCGGCAGCGTGTACTGGATCCGCCGCAGCATCTCGTAGTCGTTGCGGCCCCAGGTCAGCACGCTGTCGAGGTACCAGCTGTCGGCCTGGTAGAACGTGGTGTACGCCGAAACGCTCCAGCCCCGCGTCTCCAGTCCGCCGCGGTCGCCCGGCAGGTCGGTGTCCTGGCGGGTGTAGCCCAGTGATCCGCCGATCACCCAGCGGTCGCTCTTGCGATAGTCGAGGCCGGCGGTCAGGCCTTCGATGTCGTAATCGTAGGCCGGGTCGACCACGCCGGCCTCGGACTCGCCGCGGCCCACGGTGCCCGCCGCGAAGAAGCCCCAGCGGCTGAAGTCGGCGCCGACTTCCGCTCCGGGCTCGTCCGCGCCGAACGCGCTCGACAAGGCTCCCAGCGAGATCGGCCCGGCCGGTGTGTCCAGCGCCAGGCCGCCGAAGCGGGTTCCGCCGGTGCCGCTGCGCAGCGCCGCGATGCGGGTCTTGAGGTTCTGGAACTGCGACTGCGCGGCGCTCATCGCGGCATTGGCCTGGGTCAGGGCGACGACCGCCATCAGCTGGTCCAGCGCGTTGACGGTCGCGTCCGGATCGAGGCCGGCGGCGGCTCCGATCTCGCGGCACCGGGCCAGCAGGTCGGTTTGCTGCGTCGTTGGCGCGGGCAGGTTGGCCAGCGCCGGGCACAGCGTGTCGATGGCGTCGGCGACCGCGCGCTGCGTGCGCGACAGCCCGGCCAGGTTGCCCAGTGCGCCGTTGAGCTGGAACACGGCGGGCGCTGCGGCCAGCGGCGAGCTCGCCGTAACCTCCACCGCTCCCGCCGTGGCCACCGTTACCGTGTTGCTGGCGACGCCAGCCCCGTCGGTCAGGGAGGTGGCCGAGGCCAGCGTGCCGACCGTCGCGGTCCAGTCCACGGTGGCGCCAGCTACCGGATTGCCCGCTGCGTCACGCAGCTCGACCTGAAGCGGCGCCGAGGTGGCCCCGGCGGCCAGGGTTTGGCCATCGCCCCCGGACACGGTCAGCGTTCCCAGCGCATCGACGGTGAGGTTGAACACGACGATCGCGGTCGGGTCGTCCTGGCGCACGGCGCTGATGGTGACCGGGCCCGGGGTCGCGCCGGCAGTGGCGGTCACGGCGGCGTTGCCGAAGTTGTCGGTGAGGCTGGTGGCGGCGGACAACGTCGCGTCGCCCCCGGTGACCGTCCAGTCGATGCCGACGCCGACGGCGCCGAAGCCGTTGTTGGTGGCGTTGACCTGCAGCGCCGTCGCGAACGCCGTGTTGGGCAGGGTGGTCTGGTCGTTGCCGTCGATGTCGGTGAGCAGTGTCACCAATGCGTCGGTGCCGAAGTTGAAGACCAGCGAGCCCGGCGTGCAGAACGTGGGCACGCAGCTGGCCTGCACGGTGCCGGTGCCGCTCGGGGTCGGGCCGAGGTTGACGGTGAAGGTGTAGTCGGTATCGAGCAACACGGTCGGGGCGGTCGGCGGCACGATGCTGGCGCCGCCGGTGGTGTCGGACGTGATCGCGAGCACGATGTCCACCGTCGGCGTGCAGGCGACTTCCGCGCGCAGGGTGAAGCTGACCTGGGTGCCCGCAGGGCCGGTCGCCGTGGTGGCGCCGACCGGGACGAAGTCGCAGCTTTGCGCCATCGACTGCCCACTCCACAGCAGCGAAACCGCGGAGAACAAAAGCAGCGCGGCGATTGCCCGAAGCGATGGTCTGGCGGGATGGCTGGAACGCGCCGCGCTACCCTGCGAGTCCATCGCTTTTCCCCTTGAATGCGGTTATAAACTGGGCCTCGAGTATAGCGGCTGGCGCGCCGCTGCAAGGGTTCCGGCGCGAGCCGCATTGCTTCCCCACGGAGCCATGCCCATGAACTTGCGCACCCCTTGTCCGCTCATTCCCCGCTTGTCCGTTCTTGCGTTCGGCTGCGTGCTGGCGCTGGTCGCGGGCTGGCCCGCTGCACCTGCGCAAGCCGCCGTCCGCAACGCCGAGGACCTGCTGATCGTCGACTGCCTGCTGCCCGGGCAGATCCGCCGCCTGGGTCGCCAGGCCACGTACCTCAGCGCTCGCCGCCCGGTTCGCACCACGCAGGCCGACTGCCAGATTCGCGGCGGCGAGTACGTCTCCTACGATCGCGCCAACTACCAGACCGCGCTCAAGGTCTGGCTCGAGGGTGCGATGTCCGGCGATGCCGAGGCGCAGAACAACGTCGGCGAGATTTATTCCAAGGGCCTCGGCACCGCGCCCGACTACGGCATGGCCTTCCAGTGGTTCAAGAAGGCCGCGGACCAGGGCTACGGCCGCGCCAAGATCAACCTCGGCTACCTTTACGAGCAGGGCCTGGGCGTCGAGCGCGACCAGGCCGCGGCGCTGAACCTCTACCGCGAGGCCTCGGGCATCGAGGACGAACTGATGTACGCCTCCGTGGTGCAGGTCGAGATCAAGGCGCGCGACCAGAAGATCACCGGCCTCGAGCAGCAGGTGCAGGCCGGCGAGGCCGAGTCGGCCGCGCTGCGCGAGCAGGTGCGCCAGCTGCAGCAGGAACTTGCGCAGCGACGCAGCGCGCTCGCCGACGCCCGGCGCCAGCTGTCCGACACCCAGGCCAAGCTGGCGCAGGCGCGCCAGCAGCAGGACGACGAGCTCACCAAGCTGCTCGAGAACCAGCTGCTGGCGCAGGAAGAACAGATCAACAGCCAGCGCACCCAACTCGCTTCGCTCGAGCAGCGTGCGGGTGCGTCGGCGGGCGGCGTTTATGCCGCGGCGCCGATGCTGGAAATCCTCGACCCGGTCTTCGTCGCCACCCGCGGCCGCAACACCGCGGTCTACCGCGGAGGCCCCGGCAAGCGCCAGGTGGTCGGGCGGGTGACCGCGCCGGAGCGCGTCGGCGCGATTACGGTCAACGGCCAGCCGGCGCCGCTCAACGCCAGCGGCGGCTTCAGCGCCGAGATCGAGGTGCCTGCGGGCGGTGCGCAGGTGCAGGTCGCCGCCACCGACAAGGCTGGCGGGCGCGCCGAGCTGGCCTTCACCCTGCTGCCGCAGGCGGCGGCCGCCCCGGTCTCCGGCGCGTCGCCGGCGGGCGACGGCAAGCTGCCGCGCGGGGTCAGCCTCGGGCGCTACTACGCGGTGGTGATCGGCAACAACAGCTACCGCGATCCGGCCTATCCCACGCTCACCAGCGCCGCCAACGACGCCAACGCGGTGGCCGCGCTGCTGCGCGAGCGCTACGGCTACGACGCCAGCCTGGTGCTCAACGGCGGCCGGCTCGAGATACTCACCGCGCTCAACGAAATGCGCGAGAAGCTCAAGCCCGAGGACAACCTGCTGGTCTATTACGCGGGCCACGGCGAGATCGACGCGCGCGGCCGGGGCTACTGGGTGCCCAGCGACGGCGCCGCCAACGCCGAGAAGACCTGGATATCGAACGCGGCCATCAGCGACATCCTCAACACCATCCCGGCGCGGCACGTGCTGGTGGTGGCCGACTCCTGCTACTCGGGCACGATGACCCGGGCCTCGGTGCCCACCTTCGACCCGGGCTCGATGGCGCCGGGGCAGTGGGACGGCTGGGTCAAGGCCATGGCCGATGGCCGATCGCGCACGGCCCTGACCTCGGGCGGCGTGCAGCCGGTGCCCGACACCGGCTCGGGCCGCCACAGCTACTTCGCCCGCGCCTTCCTGAACGTGCTGCAGGACAACAACCGCCTCCTCGAGGGCCAGCGCCTGTTCCGGGAGGTTTCGACCGCGCTGGCGCTGGGCGCCATCGACGCCTCGGTCCCGCAGGTGCCGCAGTACTCGCCGATCCGGTTCGCCGGCCACGAAAGCGGCGAGTTCTTCTTCCTGCCCAAGGGCGCCGGGAGCCGGTCGGGCCCCTGAGGCTGGCGCAACGGCCCGGGCCACCCTATAATTCGCGGCCCCGGCGGTGCGACCGCTACGCCGGGGTCCGGAGAGGTGGCAGAGTGGTCGAATGTACCTGACTCGAAATCAGGCGTAGGTGTGAGCCTACCGTGGGTTCGAATCCCACCCTCTCCGCCATATCAGGAAAAAAGGCCCCTTCGGGGGCCTTTTTTTGTGCCCGGCGAAACGCCGCCGCGGTCGTTGTTATCGGCGGCCCGCTACGTGAGAATCGAGGCCACGCTTCCCATTCCCCCCGCAGGAAATGAACATGCAGGCTGCTATCCGGGTATTCATCGTGGCCCTAGGCCTGTTCGTTCCCATCGCGCGATCCGAAGCTGCTTCGCCCGTCCCGCGCGAAGACGATACGCCTGCACTGGCGACCTACCTGGTGTCGTTCGAGGAACCGGCCGCGGCGCGCTTCCGCGGCTTTGAGCCCGCCGACAAGGCGCGACCGCGGCTGGCCGCCACCAGCCCCCTGGCCATCGGTGCCCGCAAGTACGAGTCGCGCAGCCTCGAGGCCCGGGCCTACGTGGCCTACCTGGACGAGCAGCGCGAGGCGCGCCTCGCGGAAGCGGCCCGGCGCCTGGGCCGCCCGCTGCAGCCCCGCTACACCTACACCCATGCGATGAACGGCATGGCGGTGGCGTTGACCGCCGAAGAGGCCAGGCAGCTGGCCCGCATGCCTGGCGTGCGCCGCGTGACGCCGGATTTCAGGCGCTTCCTGCAGGCGGACCGGGGTCCGCAGTGGATCAAGGCAGACCAGGTCTGGAGCGGCGCCGCGACCGGCACGGCCAACCGCGGCGAGGGCGTCATCGTTGGCGTCATCGACAGCGGCATCAACCGGGCCCACTCGGCGTTCGCGGGAACCGGCATCACCAATCCGCTCGGCAGCTTCCGGGGCTACTGCGCTTCCACCCCGGCCGCCTGCAATTCCAAGCTCATCGGCCTCTGGGACTTCACCACCAGCGCCCTTGGCAACACCACCGACCCGGTGGATACCGATGGCCACGGCACCCATATCGCCAGCATCGCGGTGGGCAACGCGTTCGTGCGTTCGGGCACCACCTACAGCGGCGTGGCGCCGCGCGCCAACCTGATCGCGTACAAGGCCTGCGGCGCCACCGGGTGCGAAGGCAGCGCGCTGGTGGCGGCCATCAACCAGGCCGTCGCGGACGGGGTGGACGTCATCAACTATTCCCTCAGCGGCGACCCGGTGGATCCGTGGCTGGCGATCGGTGGTGCCATCAACGACGACAGCGAGGCGCTGCTGGCCGCGCGGGAAGCCGGCATCGTGGCGGCCGTCGCGGCCGGCGACGATGGCCCGACCCGCGGCTCGGTCGGCACGCCCGGCAATTCGCCCTGGGTCATGGCGGTGGCGGCCGCGAGCCACGACCGCACCGGTCCGGGCGACCGGTTGGACGGATTCAGCGCGCGTGGGCCCGTGGTGCCGCTGAGCGTCACCAAGCCCGACCTCACGGCGCCGGGCGTGTCGATCATCGCCGCGGGCCGCACTTTCGGCGATCCGGTCAGCGTGGCGGTGTTCTCCGGCACGTCGGCCTCCACGCCGTTCGTCGCCGGCGCCGCGGCGCTGGTGCGTTCGGTCAATCCGTCGGCGAACGCCAGCGCTGTCGTGTCTTCCCTGATGCTGACCGCGCGCAGCTCGGTCACCGAGGGTGGCGTCGCCACCACGCCGCACGCCCAGGGCGCCGGCATGCTGGACGTTGCCAAGGCGGTGAGGGCAGGGGTGTTCCTGGACGTCGCGCCGGGCGCGTTCAACCTGCCGGTGGCCAGCCCGTACACGGGCGGCGCGGACGCGCTGAACCTGCCCACCCTTGCCCACGGTGCCTGCTACCGCACCTGCAGCCTTACCCGCACTTTCAAGCTGATGCCCGGGGCCAACCCGGCGGGGTATGCGATCAGCGCCACGATGGATGCCGCGGGGGCGCAACTGTCGCCCAGCCTCAACGCGTTCACCAGCAGTGCCGGCGGCCAGGCCGTGGTGTTTACCGCCAACGTCGACGCGCCGGCGCTGGTGGGGCGTTGGGTGCATGGCCGCGTCACGCTGACCAATACCTCCGGGGATGGGCGGCCCAACCTCGTGCTGCCGGTTTCCATTTACGTGTCGCCGTTCGCGACCCAGGCCGCCGAGTTGGCCCTGTCGGGCATCGCGCGATCCGTCACGCGCGAGCGCGACGCGTTCGACGTGGAGGTCAGCGACCTGGTCGCGCTGCCCAGCGCCCGCTTCGTCGCGACGCCGTTGGTGGAGCCTGAAATCACCACGCAGGCCATCGCGGCCGGCACCCGGCAGCTGCGCCTGGTCAATATTCCGGCCACGCCCGCGGGCCAGCCTGCGGTCAGGTACCGGCTGCGCGCCAGCTCGGTCGCCGCCGTGGCCGGGCTGCAGCTGGCCGTCGGTCGCGATACCGACGGCGATTCCCTGCCCGACGCCAACGAAGCGGTCTGCGGCTCGCTGTGGTCGTACGCCAGCGAAACCTGCCAGTTCGAAGTGATGAGCGAGGCGGCGCCGGTCCGCTACTGGATTGCGCTGCAAAGCGAGAGCGCGGTGGCCATTACCGCCACGCTCGAGTCGTTCGTGGTGCCGCTGCAGGCCATGCCCGCCAGCAACCTGGCCGCCACCGGACCCGGGCGCACGGCGCCGGGCGAAACCTTCAGCCTGCGCCTGGTCTACGACGACCCGTCCCTGGTCGCGGGCGAGGTGCGCGTGGGCTACGTGCTGGTGCAGCCTTCGGCCGGCAACACGGCCATCGAGGTGCCGGTGCGCCTGACGCGAAGCGGCGCCAGCTTCGAGCCCTTCGCGCTTGCCAACGGCGTGGCCCGCGCCGTCACGCTGCCCGCAGGCAGCAGCCATCGCGGTCTGTATTTCGACGTCCCGCCGCATGCCACGGCCGTGCAGTTCAGCACCTCGGGCAGCACCGGCAACGTGGACCTGTACGTTGCGCGCGTGGCGTCGCCTGCCGGGCCGGCCATCGCCGAGGCCCCGGCCTGGGACAACAATGCCGCCCTGCGCGCCGCCACGGCCGGCGGCAATGAAACCCTTGTGGTCTCCGGCGGCAACCTCGCGCCGGGCCGTTGGTACGTGGTGCCGGTGAACCCCACGGGGGGCACGCTGGACGCCTCGGTGACGGCCACGGTCACGGCCCAGGGCGCCCGGCCGGGCTTCCTCTCGGGCCAGTACGTGAACCTGGCGCGCGACGGGCACGGCATCTTCGTGGATTTCGCCGGCCCGCAGGGGGCCCCCGACCAGTGGGTGACGGTCTGGTACACGTACCTCGAGGACGGCACGCCGACCTGGTATTACTCGCAGGGCGCATCGCCGTCGGCGCCGGGCATCTGGCGGGCGGAGCTGTTCCGCGTCACCTGGGACGGCGGCGGCACGCACGCGGTGGACGTGGGCGACGTGGTCATCACCGAGACCGGCGCGCAGTCGATGACCTTCAGCTTCAACCTCGACGGCAAGAGTGGCTTCGAACCGATGGTCCGGGTCGGCGGCGGCAGTTGCCCCACGTTCAACGGCCAGGCGCTGGACGCCAGCGGCCACTGGTATTCCCCCAGCCTGGCCGGCTTCGGCTACACCTACCTGGCGACGGGCGGCGGCAACCCGCAGGAAGTGCTGATCCCCTACGTCTACGACGCGCAGGGCTTCCCGCGCTGGCTCTACGGGCAGAAGGGCTTCGACGCCGCGAACGCCGCGTTCAACCTGCAGTGGTATGCCGGCTTCCCGCCGCTGGCGCCGCGGGTGGGGCTGATCGGCACGGCCGCGGGCACCGCCACCCGCACGCTCGCGACCAACAACGTCACCCAGATGTCGGTGGACTCCGCTTTCGGCGGGTTGCTCTCCGGGAGCTGGCAGCAGAATCGCGCGGTCAGCCAGTTGTCCCAGCGCAAGAACTGCCAGTAGTCGCGGCAACCTGGCTCGCCGGGAGCCGCGTGCTCCCGGTGCCGTCCCGGTCCCCGGGGATGGGGCGACCCCCCGGGCCGGGGTAAACTGCGCGACAGACGAAAGGACCACCCCATGTCAGAAATCCAAGCCCCGGTTTCCTTCGGCGAATTGCTCGACAAGGTCGCCATCCTGCAAATCAAGTCCGAACGCATGACCGACCCGGCCAAGCTGGCCAACGTGCGCAATGAGCTCCAGGCGCTTGAATCGACCTGGTCGGCGCATCCGGCCGCGCGGGTCGACATCGCCGCCCTGCGCCAGCAGCTCAAGGCGGTCAACGAGCGCCTGTGGGTGATCGAGGACGACATCCGGCTCAAGGAGAAGGCGCAGGCCTTCGACCAGGAATTCATCGCGCTGGCGCGCGCGGTCTATTTCGAGAACGACGAGCGCGCCCGCATCAAGAAAGAGATCAACCTCGCGCTGGGCTCGGCCTACGTCGAAGAGAAGTCCTACCAGGATTACCGCGCGGGCAATCCCTGACCGCGCTCACCGGCGGCGCGCTCAGCGCCGGCGGCGGCGGAAATCGATTTCGTTGAGCAGCGCGTTGCTGCTGGCGAGCATCGGCAGGTAGTCGGCTCCCGTGCCGAAATTGCGCAAGTTGGGGAAGATCTCCATCGCGTCGCCCTGGCGCAGGCCGAACCAACGCGACAGCGTGCTGCCCAGCTGTTCGACCGCCGTGGTCGGGATCATTCGCCCGCGGCCGACGTCGAGGTCGCTGCCGAGTCGAAGTTCGGGCATCTGCCCGTAGAACTGGCGGCCAACCACGTCGCCGCCGACCAGCCAGCTGTGCCCGCCCCAGCCGTGGTCGGTGCCGTCGCCGTTGTTGTTCAGCGTGCGGCCGAAGTCGGTCATGGTGAACGAGGTGACCTTGTCGGACACGCCCAGCTCCACCGTCGCGGCGTGGAAGGCCGCGACCGCCTGGCTGAGCGTCCGCAGCAGCCGTTCGTGGTCGGGCAGCATGTTGTCGTGCGTATCCCAGCCGCCCAGGCCCACGAAGAAGATCTGGCGTTTCTGGCGCAGCGCGTGGCGCGCCGCGATGGTGCGTGCGACCGTCTTGAGGGTGTCGGCCAGGCGGTTCTGGCCCGCCACCGGGAAGGGCGTGGCCAGTGCAGGGACGCTTTCCAGCGCGTTGAAAGCGAACTCGCTGAAGTCGAGCGCGCGCTGGCTGATGCGCGCGTGCTCGCGGGTGAACAGCGAGGAGTCACGTTTGGCGGCGTCGAGCAGCTTGTAGAAGGCGTCGCGCCGCGGCACCACGCGCGACCAGGTCTGGGTGGGGCGCAGGGTGTCGTTGATGCGGGTCGGCCCGCTGCTGCCCATGGTGTAGATGCCGTCGGCAGCGCCGCCCTGCCACATGTTGGTGCCGGACAGGGAAATGCTGGTGGGCAGGCCGGCGCCATGGAGCAGGCCCGACGCCGCCATGCGATCGGCGATCTTGCCGCCCCAGCCGGCACGCGCCGCGGTTTCGCTGCCCATGGACATGCTGTAGGCCTGCTGGTCCACGTGCGAGAACAGCTCCGGCGGCAGCGGCACGCTGCGCGCCGTGTAGGCCGCCTTGGTGGTGGGCGCGACCAGTGGCCCAACGTTCGCCAGCAGGGCGGCCTGGCCGGACTCGAACAGCGCCTGGATCTCGGTGAGCGCCGGGTGCAGTCCCCAGTCCACGCCACCACCGCCGGCAACCGGCGTGATCGGCAGCAGGCTGGCCTGCGGGACCGACAGCGCCGGACGCGCCGCCTGGTAGTTCGCGTAGGCCGCGGGCGTGCGCGGCACCACCATGTTGAAGCTGTCGGCGCCACCGAAGAGGTAGATGCAGACCAGCGCGCGGTAGTCCTCGCCCAGGCCGAGCTCGGCGGCCTGCACCATCTGCAGCTGGCCCAGCGTGGCCCAGGCGGCCGCGCTGCCCAGCGCGATCTGCGAGGACTGGGCCAGGAAACGGCGCCGCGACTTGGAGTGATCGTTGCTGCCCATGGCCTACCTCTGCACGGCGAACTGCGGCGAGGCCGCAATCAGGAAAATCATGTCTTCCACCCGGTCGCCGCCGCCGTCGTTCATCGGCGTGGCGTAGGCCGCGTCCACCAGGATCTGCCGCATCGCCGGACTCATGCGTCCCGCCATCAGCAGCAGGTTGAGCCGGTCGGCGAGGGCACCGGGCGACACCGCCAGCGCTTTCTCGGTGCTCAGGTTCAGGCGGAAGCGCGCGGTGTAGAAGTTCGCGTCGCCCACGGTGGTGGGGATGGTGGCGTCGTCGCGGTCCATCTGGAACAGGCGGCCATGCCAGTGGTTGAAGGTGCTCATGGCCGTGGCTTCATTGAGGATCTGCAGCTCGGGCGCCACCAGGCCGCGCCGGCGGAATTCCCCCGGGGGCTGGTAGTTGGGCCGGTAGAAGTTGAACACCGAGGGCGATGACATCACCGTCTGGCCCATGTCCGGGCCGGCGCCGCGGTTGCGCAGCAGGGCGCGCGTGGTGGCGCCCGCGGGCGTGGCCACGGCCTGGCCCTCGGCCGCGAACGCGCGCCAGATCGCCGTCTGGCGCAGCACCGGCTCCTTGACCTTGCCGTACTCGTCGCCCGCCGCGATGGCCATGTCCCGCGCCTCGGGGTCGAGCAGGATCGCCTTGACCACGGCGCGCAGGTCGCCGCGCACGCCGGCGCCGTTGTTGTTGAAGACGGTGGCGACGCGCCGCACGTAGGCCGGCGACGGGTTGCTGGTCACCAGGCGCTGGATCAGGTGCCTGGACAGGAAAGGCCCGGTGTTCGGGTGGTTGGCCAGCGCGTCCAGGGCCGAGCGCAGGTCGGCGTCGGCCGTCCGGCCGGCGGCCAGGTTCGTGCCCGGGAAAAGGGTCTTGGCGTTGGTGTCGTGGTAGTTCGCCCACGGCGTCATCGGCCGGATCAGGCCCGGCAGCTTGACGTCGTCTTCCCACACCCACCAGCTGGCGGCGCCGCCGAAGTTCCAGCCGGTCAGCGCGCGCGCGAAGTTGGTGATGACCTCGTTGTTGTAGGTCGGGATCGTGTTGCCGTTGGCGTCGAGCCTGGGCGTGCCGTCGAGGTTGAGTTCGACCAGTCCGATCGAGAACAGCTGCATCACTTCGCGCGCGAAGTTTTCGTCGGGCTCGGTGTTGCGGCTGGGGTTGGCCTTCTCGTTCTGCAGCATGCCCAGGTAGCGGCCCATCAGGGGATGCAGCGTCACTTCCTCGAGCAGCGCGCGGTGGCTGCCGAGGGCGTGCGTGGCCAGCGAGTCGTAGTAGTCGCTGACGGCCAGCTGCGAGTAGCCGACGTTGTCGCTGACGTCGGAGATCACGAAGAACTGGCTCAGCGCGAACGCCACGCGCTGCCGCAGCTGGTCCTCGCCCCTCACGGCAACGTGGGTCCAGGCATCGTGCCGGCTGAGGTTGCAGCCCCAGGCGAACTCGCAGTCGCGGTCGCGCTGGTCCACGAAGTGCGGGCCCAGTTCAGCCTGCAGCGCCTGGTGGACCTGCAGGTGCAGGGTGATCGGGCGGGCGGCCTGGTCGTCGATCCAGGCGGAGTAGCCCATGGACACCACCCGCGAGATCTCGGCGCTGGTGGCGCCGTAGGTCGCCTGCTGCAGGAACCGCGACGCCTCGGCCTGGTTGGCCGGCACCGCCAGGCTGGTCACGAAGCCTCCGCCCGTGGCGCCGCCCAGGTTCCAGTTCTGGTTGCGGCCGGCGGTGGGCAGTTGGCAGTCCCACAGGCGCACGCTGGCGCCCCGCTGGAGCGAATTGCCGCCGATTTCCACGCAGCGCCCGGAGGCCAGGTGGCGCAGGCGGTAGGTGGTGGCCGTGCTGATGCCTTCGATGCGGAAGCGCTGGTCCGCGCCGTTGGTGCAGGCCTGCTGGACGACCGCCGTGCCGTTCACCGTGCCGCCCGCGCGGGCACCCAGGCACAGGTTGGCGGCGGTGCGGACGCTGGCCACCTGGGGCTGGCCTGCCACCGGCAGGAATCGCAACACCTGCGCGGCCGCGCTGCTGCAGGTGTTCTGGGTCAGCTGCACGTCCACGGCCGTCGAGGCGCCCGGCACCTCCATGCACAGGCCGCTGTGCATGGCCACGGCGGTGCTGTTGAACGTGGTGAGGTTGGGAAGGGATTGTGCCGCCAGCGGCGGGCAGGCACAGGCCAGCAGGGCGACCGTCAACAGTCGGCGGGCTTGGCTGCTCATCGGGCGGCTCCGGGGGGCGCAGTGGTCATGAGGCCGCGGGGCAGCGGGCTCTGCGGAAACGTTTACACCAAGGGCCGCCATCTTTCGCCGTGAAGGCGATCAAAACGTGAACCAGTTCACATTTTTCGTCCACGCTGCCCCGGGGACGCGGCCGGGGCCCGGCCTTTCCCGCTTCAGGCCGGGACAGGCCCGCGGGAGCCGGCGGACGAGGCGAAGGCGTCGAATCGCGCCACCACGTCCTCCACGGTGACCAGGTCCATCACCCCGGGGAATTCGATGCGGCGCCCCCAGGCCAACGCGCTGGCCGGCTTGCCCATGAACTTCTCCGCCGCCTCGGCGTAGCGGTTCACCGTCCAGCGCCGGTCCGAGTAGGGGCCCGAGCGCTCGGCGTCGGTGCAGGCATGCAGGCCGAGCACCGCGGTGCCCATGGCGTTGGCCATGTGCGCCGGCCCCGAATCGGGCGACATCACCAGGGTGGCGCGCGCCAGCAGCGCCAGCAGCTGCTTGAACGTATCCTTGCCGACCAGGTCCAACGCCGGTGCCTTCATCACCGCCAGGATGGCGTCGGTGGTCTCGCGCTCGAGCGCGCTGCGGCCGCCGCAAAGCACCACGCGCCAGCCCCGGGCGGCGGCGTGGTCGGCGACCGCGGCGTAGCGCTCCGGCCGCCAGTTGCGCAACACGTGGCTGGAGCAGGGCGAGACCAGCAGCGTGGGCTGGTCGCCCGGCAGTTGTTCACGCGCCCAGGCGTGCGCGGCCTCGGGCACCGGCATCCGCCATTCGACCGGGCCGCGGGCCAGGCCCAGCGGCGCCAGGAACTGCAGGAAGGCATCGAGCACGTGGTGGCCGCCGGGCGGGATGCGTTCGCTGATGAACAGGGAGTGGCCTTCCTTGCTGCGCGCCCGGTCGAAGCCGATGCGGCGGTCGGCCTTCACCGCGGTCGAGGCCAGGCCGGCGCGCAAGGCCAGCTGCAGGTTGAGCAGCACGTCGAAGCGGCGGCCGGCCAGCCTCGCACGCAGGCTGCGGTAGCCAGCCAGGCCCGCCTGCTTGTCGAAGACGACGAGCTCCACGCCCTCGAGCCCTTCCATCAGCTTCGCCTCGCCCTTGCCGATGACCCAGGTGATGGCCACCTCCGGCCAGGCCCGCTGGAGCTGGCGCACCAGGGCGAGGGCATGGGTGGCATCGCCCAGGGCCGAGAGGCGGAGCAGGCAGAGTGATCGCGGCGCGCGGTTCACGGGCATTGGTTAAACTGGCCTCGAATGGAAGTGACCGTCGCCGCCCTCGAGCGCCAGCAGCCTTTCCGCGACGCGCGCGGGCAGGGCACGATTGTGTTCGACCCGGCGCGGGTGCAGCAAGCCACGCCGGCGCTGTTCGACCCGGCGGCATACGGTGCGCAGGCCAGGCCGGTGCAGGCCGGTGGCCGCGGTGCCGCGTGGTTCGTGGCCGGCGGCTTCGGCGAGGCGGTGCTGCGGCACTACCGCCGCGGCGGCCTGGCCGCGCGCCTGAGCCGTGACACCTACCTCTGGCGCGGCGCCGCCGCCGTGCGCAGCTTCGCCGAGTTCCGGCTGTTGGCCGCCATGCACGCCGAAGGCCTGCCGGTGCCGGCGCCGCTGGCCGCGGCCTGCTGGCGTCGAGGCCTGGGCTATCGCGCGGCGCTGCTGGTGCAGCGCATCCCCGCCGTACGCGCGTTGGCCGAGTGGCGGGGCGATGCCGCCGATGCCGCGCCCTGGGAGGCGGTTGGCGCGATGCTGGCCCGCTTCCACGCGGCCGGCATCCACCACGCCGACCTCAATGCCCACAACATCCTGGTCGACGCCTCCGGCACGCCCTGGCTGATCGACTTCGACCGCGGCCGCCGCCGCGCGCCCGGCGCCTGGCGCGAGGCCAGCCTGCGCCGGTTGGCGCGCTCGCTGGAAAAACTTTCGCGCGGCGACGCGCGCTGGCGGCCAGGCTTTGCCCGCTTGAAGTCGGCCTACGAGGGGGCGCGCGCATGAGTTGGTCACTGCAGTTCCTCGGCGTGGGCAACTCCCAGGCCGCCATGCAGCTGGGCTCGGCCTCGGCGGTGCTGCGCCGCGACGGCGTGCCAGCGCTGATGGTCGACTGCGGGCAGGAAGCCCTGACTGCGTTCCAGCAGGCCTTCGGCGCGATGCCGGACGCGCTGTTCATCACCCACGTGCACATGGACCATGTGGCCGGGCTCGAGCGGCTGTTCTTCGCCACGTATTTCGATCCGGCGCGGCGCGGCAAGGTCCGCCTGTACGTGCCGGTGGGCGTGCTGCCGCACCTGCAGTCGCGCCTGGCCGACTATCCGGGCGTGGTCGCCGAGGGCGACGCGAACTGGTGGGACGCCTTCCAGCTGGTGCCGGTGACGCGCGGCTTCTGGCATGCCGGCCAGTGGTACGACGTGTTCCCCGTGCGCCACCACCTGCCCGACACCGCCTTCGGCCTGCGCCTTCCGGGCAGCATGGTGTGGACGGGCGACACGCGCCCGATCCCCGAGATGCTGGCGAAGTTCGCCGATGCCGGCGAACTGGTCGCGCATGACTGTGCGCTGCACGGCAATCCCTCGCACAGCGGCGTCGACGAACTCGAGCGCGAATACCCGCCGGCGCTGCTGTCGCGCTGCGTGCTTTACCACTACGCCTCCGAGGCCGACGGCGAAGCGCTGCGTGCACGCGGGCACCGCGTCGCCCGCGCCGGCGACGTGCTGCCGCTGGCCGATCCTTCCGCGTGAATACCCCGGCCGCACCGCTGCCGCGCGACCGCCTGGGCCGGCCCCTGCACGACCTGCGCGTCTCGGTGATCGAGACCTGCAACTACCGCTGCCCGTACTGCATGCCCGAGGGCCTGACGCCCGAGGAAACCGCGCTCGACCGCGCCCGCCGGCTCGACTTCGACGAAATCGAGACCACCGTGCGCGCGTTCGTGAAGCTCGGCGTCAGCAAGCTGCGCCTGACCGGCGGCGAGCCGCTGCTGCGCAAGGGCCTGCCCGGGCTGGTGGCGCGGCTGGCGGCCATCCCCGGCGTGCAGGACCTGGCGCTCACGACCAACGGCTCGCTGCTTTCGGGCCAGGCGCGTGCGCTGCGCGAGGCGGGCCTGCACCGGCTGACGGTGAGCCTCGATTCGCTCGACCCGGCGCAGTTCAAGGCGCTGTCCGGGGGGCGCGGCGAGCTGCGCGACGTGCTGGCGGGCATCGCCGCCGCCGAAGCGGCCGGGTTCGCGCGGCTGAAAATCAATTGCGTGCTCCAGCGCGGCGTCAACGACGACCAGGCGCTGGCGCTGGCGGCGCATTTCCGCGGCACCCCGCACGTGCTGCGTTTCATCGAGTACATGGACGTAGGCAACTGCAACGGCTGGAAGCGCGAGGGCGTGCTGCCCTCGGTCGAGCTGCGCGACCGGATATCGGCGCGCTGGCCGCTGCTGCCAGTGGACGCCACCTATCGCGGCGAGGTCGCGACCCGCTACCGCTACCTGGACGGGCAGGGCGAGGTCGGCTTCGTGAGTTCGGTCAGTGAACCGTTCTGCGGCGACTGCCACCGCGCGCGGCTCTCGGCGGACGGCCAACTCTTCACTTGCCTGTTCGCGACCCGCGGCCAGCCGCTGCGCGAGCACATCGCCCGCGGTGAGCAAGCCCTGGCGGCGCATCTGGCCGGGCTCTGGCGCGAACGCGGCGATCGCTACAGCGAGCTGCGCGCCTCCGCGCCCGAGCGAAAGAAAATCGAGATGTTCTTCATAGGCGGCTGAGATGGCGACGCGCAAACTGACCCACGTGGACAAGGCCGGCCGACCGGCGATGGTGGACATCTCCGCCAAGGCGGTGACCGCGCGCGAGGCGGTGGCGGAGTGCCGCGTGCGGTTCCCGGCCGCGGTGGCCGCTGCGCTGCGCAAGGCCGGCATGGCCACGGCCAAGGGTGCGGTGGTGGACACGGCGATCATCGCCGGCACGATGGCGGTCAAGCGCACGCACGAGCTGGTGCCGTTCTGCCACCCGCTGCCGATCGACGGCTGCCGCTTCGACGTGGCCTGGGCCGGCGAGGCGGTGCTGCGCATCGAATGCGGCGTGCGCACCACCCACCGCACCGGCGTGGAGATGGAGGCATTGACCGGCGCCACCGTCGCCGCGCTGGTGGTCTACGACATGTGCAAGGCGTTGTCGCACGCGATCGTGATCGGACCGGCCAAGGTGCTGGCCAAGCGCGGCGGCAAGCGCGACTTCGGCGGGGCCCGGGCATGAGCGTGACCGTGCTGTATTTCGCCAGCCTGCGCGACGCCGCGGGCCGTGACAGCGAGTCGCTCCCGGTGCCCGCATCGCTCGGCGCGCTTTACGCCGAGCTGCGCGAACGCCACGGTTTCGCGCTGCCGGCGGAAAAGCTGCGGGTGGCGGTGGACGGCGCGTTCGCGCCGTGGGACGCGCCCGTGGCCGACGGCTGCGAGATCGCCTTCATCCCGCCGGTGTCGGGCGGATGACCCGCTTCGCCATCGCCACCGAGCCCTTCGAGATCGCGCCGCTGCGCGCACGCCTGCTCGCCGACGCCGCCGGCGCGTACGCCAGCTTCGAGGGTTGGGTGCGCGACCACAACGACGGCCGCGCCGTGCAGGGCCTGTTCTACGAGTCCTACCGCGCCCTGGCCGAATCCGAGGGCGAACGCATCCTCGAAGAGGCGATGCAGCGCTTCGCGATCACCCACGCGGCCTGCGTCCACCGCACCGGCGAACTCAGGATCGGCGACCTCGCCGTCTGGGTCGGCGTCAGCGCCGGCCACCGCGGCCCCGCCTTCGACGCCTGCCGCTGGATCATCGACGAGGTCAAGTCCCGCGTCCCCATCTGGAAACGCGAACGCTACGCCACCGGCGCCACCGACTGGCTGCATCCCGGGGCGTGATCGATACCAGCGCTTTAACGCGGATCAGAGCGAAAAAAGCCGGATCAGAGCGGATACGGCAAAGGCCGGAGTGGGCCAACTCCAGTTCGAAACTCATCGCGAGAAGCGTCGGCGTGGGGAGCCCCCCTTGGTAAGGGGGGCGCGCCGACAGGCGCAGGGGATTGGAGGGGAACGGCCTGGGGCCCATGGTTTGCGGAGCAAACTATGGGAGCCGCTCGGGCGCAGCCCGAGAGGGGCGGCAGCCCCGCCGGCTGGCCCCGGCGCCCGCATCATCCAATACCGTTGCTGCCTTCCGGCCCTGGCGGAGTTTTCGGACTAGCGTCGCGGGGGGCCGACGGGGCCACCATTGAAGCGAACGGCGCGCCGGGGGCGCGCCGTCTGAAGAGTGGCGGAGAGAGAGGGATTCGAACCCTCGATACGGGGTTTAGCCGTATACACACTTTCCAGGCGTGCTCCTTCAACCGCTCGGACATCTCTCCGCAGAGATAACCGCCTGAAACGAGCCGGAAATCATACCCGTCGCGGCGGACGGCCACAAGCGCGGCGATTCCCGCTGGCCCGGGGGCGGGGGGGTTGGCACAATGGCCCGGCCGGTCCCGACCCCGTGTGAGCCCCTGCATGTCCTACCTCGTGCTAGCCCGAAAATGGCGCCCCCGGCGCTTCTCCGAACTGGTCGGGCAGGAACACGTGGTGCGTGCGCTCAGCAACGCCCTCGAGACCGGCAAGGTCCACCACGCCTTCCTGTTCACCGGCACCCGGGGCGTGGGCAAGACCACCATCGCCCGCATCTTCGCCAAGTCGCTCAACTGCGAGCGCGGCACCAGCGCCGAGCCCTGCGGCGAGTGCGCCGCCTGCCGCGACATCGACGCCGGCCGCTACGTCGACCTGCTCGAGATCGACGCCGCCAGCAACACCGGCGTGGACGATGTCCGCGAGCTTATCGACAACGCCCAGTACATGCCTTCGCGCGGCAAGACCAAGGTCTACCTGATCGACGAAGTGCACATGCTGTCCAAGAGCGCGTTCAACGCACTGCTCAAGACGCTCGAGGAGCCGCCGGAGCACGTCAAGTTCCTGCTGGCCACCACCGATCCGCAGAAGCTGCCGGTCACCGTGCTTTCGCGCTGCCTGCAGTTCAACCTGCGGCGGCTCGACGAGGCGCAGATCGGCGGCCAGATCACCCGCATCCTTGCCGCCGAGGGCATCCCGGCCGAGGCGGGCGCCGTGGCGCTGCTGGCCCGGGCGGCCGACGGCAGCCTGCGCGATGGCCTGTCGCTGCTCGACCAGGCCATCGCGTACACCGGCGGCCAACTGGGCGAAGAAGCGGTGAACGCGATGCTCGGTACGGTCGATCGCGCCCAGGTCGGCGCGCTGCTCGAGGCGCTGGCGGGCGCCGACGGCGCGGCGCTGATGGCGCGCATCGAGGAACTGGCGGCGTATTCGCCTGACTTCGGCCACGTGCTCGAGGACCTGGCCACGGCCCTGCACCAGGTCCAGCTGCAGCAGCTGGTGCCGGGCGCCGTGGCGCCGGAGGGCCGGGTCGATGTCGCCAGCCTGGCCGCGCGGCTGTCGCCCGAGCTGGTGCAGCTCTGGTACCAGATGGCCGTGACCGGCCGCCGCGACCTGGGCCTCGCGCCCAGCCCGCGCACCGGCTTCGAGATGTCGCTGCTGCGCATGCTGGCGTTCCGGCCGGCGGGCGATGCGGGGGCGGCGCTGGGACCGGCGCGCGC
>NZ_JALHQI010000006.1 GCF_022842045.1 Arenimonas sp.
CGTGGTCGCCGGCCGAGGTCGCCGATGCGCGCCTGGAGACGGTGGTCGCGCGCCAACTGCAGCCGCCGATGTCGGCCGCCCTGCTGGCGCGGCGGCTGCGCGTCGCCGATCCCGGCGCCACGCGCATCCGCAGCACGCTCGACGCGGGGCTGCAGCGCGTGCTCGAGGAGCGCGTGGCGGCGTACTTCGCGCGCCTGCCGGAACGTACCTCGGCGGCGCTGCTGGTGGTCGAGAACGACACGCTGGAGGCGCGCGCGTACGTCGGCTCGCTGGCCTTCGGCGACGCGCGCCGGCTCGGCCACGTGGACATGGTGCGGGCCACGCGCTCGCCGGGTTCCACGCTCAAGCCCTTCCTGTACGGGCTGGCGATCGACGACGGGCTGGTGCACTCGGCCAGCCTGCTGGTGGACGCGCCGCAGAGTTTCGGCGACTACCGGCCGGCGAACTTCGACCCGACCTTCAATGGCCCGGTGACGGTCGCCGAGGCGCTGCGGTTGTCGCTGAACGTGCCGGCCGTGGACCTGCTCGACCGCGTCGGGCCGGAGCGGTTCGCCGCCCGGCTGGCGCACGCGGGCCTGGTGCTGCAGCTGCCGCGCGGCGCGCAGCCGAACCTGTCGATGGTGCTGGGCGGCACCGGCACGCGGCTCGAGGATCTGGTCGGGGCCTACCGCGCGCTCAACCACGAAGGCCTCGCCGGCACGGTGCGCTACCGGCCGGACGCGCCGCGCCAGGAGCGCCGGCTGCTGTCGCCGGAGGCGGCCTGGATCATCCGCGAGATCCTCGAGCAGCACGGCCGCCCAGGCCAGCGCGACGACGCCTTCGACACCGGGGGCCGCCCGCGCGTGGCCTGGAAGACCGGCACCAGCTACGGCTTCCGCGACGCCTGGGCGCTGGGTGGCACGGCGCGCTACACGGTCGGCGTGTGGGTCGGCCGCCCCGATGGCACGCCGCTGCCGGGGCAGTACGGCGCGATCACTGCGCTGCCGCTGCTGTTCGAAGTGGTGGACAGCCTGCCCCGGCGCGGCGCCGACGTCGCGCGGCGCGGCATGCCCGCCAACGTGCGAATGATCGACATCTGCTGGCCGCTGGGTCTGCCGCCGGATCCGGCCGCGCCGTCGCTATGCCATGAAACGCATGAGGCCTTCACGCTGGCCGGCACCCTGCCGCCCACCCTGCCCGAGCGCGACGCGCGCCTGTGGGGCGCCGGGCGCGTGCCACTGGACGTGGATCCGCGCACCGGGCAGCGCCTCTCCGCGGGCTGCAGCGGCGCACACGCCCGCCAACGCATCGAGGTGGCGCGTTGGCCCGTGCTGGCCTATCCGTGGCTTTCTGCGTCCACCCGGCGCGCCAGCGCGATTCCGCCGCTGGCGCGGGACTGCACGCCGGATGCCCTCGAGGCGATGGAGTCGCTGCGGATCGACGGCCCGGGGCAGGGCGCGCGCCTGGCGCGTGCGCCCGGCAGCACCCAGCCGGCCACCTTGCGACTGCGCGCGTTCGGCACGCAGGCGCGCGTGCGCTGGCTGGTCAATGGTCGCCTGGCCGGCGAAACCCTGGGCCCGCGCCCATGGACACACGCCTTCGACACGACGGGCACGCAGCGCATCACCGCACTGGCGGATACCGGTGCCTTCGACGAGCTCACCGTTCACGTCGTGCGCTGAGCCGGATGGTGCATGCGCGAAGTGGTTGCCGGGCCGCCAGCGGCCGTTCCCGGCGGGCTTTGGCTTTGGTTTTTCGTCGTAAGATGGGACCTTCGAGGGGTAGGGCCGATCACCATGTCCAGCGATGACGCAGGCAGCGCGGGGACGCCGCCACCGACCGTTTTCCTGAGTTACGCCCGCGCCGACCAGGCCCAGGCCAGGCAGTTGGCTCAGGCGCTGGAGCAGGCGGGACTGCGGGTCTGGTGGGACACGCTGATCGAGGCCGGCGCCGCCTTCGCCAAGACCATCGAGACGGCGCTGGCCGCCAGCGATGCGGTGATCGTCCTGTGGTCCCGGCAATCGGTTGACTCGGACTGGGTGCTGGACGAGGCCGCCCGCGGCCGCGACCTCAAGAAGCTCGTGCCGCTGTCGATCGATGGGACCGAGCCGCCCCTGGGCTTCCGCCAATACCAGTCGATCAGGCTGGACCACGGCCAGGGGGCCGTCGCTCCGGCGTCCCTGCAGGCGGTGCTCCGTGCGGTGTCCCTGGTTGCCGGGCGCGAGCCCTTGCCGCGGCCGCCGGCGGCAGGGGGCGCCCCCTTGCCGGTGGATGCCTCGCGCCGCGGCTTGCTGATCGGTGGCGGTGCCGCTGCGATCGCCGTGGCCGTGGTCGGCGTGGTGGGCTGGTCGCGCGGCTGGTTCGCCGCGCCGGGCGGCGCGGAGGGCCTGCGCCGCATCGCGGTGCTGCCCTTCGAGAATCTCAGCGGTGATCCCGAGCAGCGCTACTTCTCCGATGGCCTGACCTCGGAAATCCGGGTGCGGTTGTCGCGCAATGCGCTGCTGCAGATCGCCGGGCAGACGTCTTCGGAACTGGTGGCCAACGGGCAGCTGGATAGCCGCGCGATCGCGCGCGCACTCGGCGTTGATTTCCTGCTGGGCGGCAACGTCCAGAAGGCGGGTGGCCGGGTCAAGGTCGCTGCCGAGCTCGTGGACGGCAGCACCGGCCTGAGTCGCTGGGCCGACAGCTGGGAGCGCCCGCTGGCCGATGTCTTCGCCGTGCAGTCGGAGATCGGCGCCGCCGTCGCCGGCGCGCTGTCGGCGGCGGTCGAGGGTCCCGACGCCGGCGGCGCGAAGATGCCCGGTGGCACCGACGACGTCGCGGCGTTCGACGCCTACCTCCACGGGCGCGCGCTGTACGAAGCCGGTATCGACGAGGCCAGCGATCGCCGCGCCCTGCGGTACTTCGAACGTGCGATCGAGATCGACGAGCGATACGCGGGTGCACATGCGGCACGGGCCCGTGCGCTGGTGGTGATCGGCAACCTCTACGCGGCCCACGACGAACGCGTGCAGGCCTACGATGCCGCGGAAGTCGCCGCGCGCGCCGCGGCGACCCTGGCGCCGGACTTCGCGGAAGCCTTTTCCGCGCTGGGCTTCGCCCTGGCCAGCGGCAAGCTCGACATGCGGGGCGCCCGCGAGCCGTTCGATCGGTCCTACGCACTGGCGCCCGGCAACGCGGACATCCTGGCCCGCTACGCGACCTTCCGCTCCAACCTGCGCGACCACGCCCGCGCGGCCGAGGTGATCCAGCGCGCGGCCACGCTCGATCCCCTGAACGCGCGCGCGTTCCGATCGCAGGGCGACATCCGCCACAACGCGGGCGACCCTGCCGGTGCGATCACGGCCTATCGCCGGGCCATTGAACTCAACCCGACCCTGGCCGGCGTGCACGCCTCGATGGGTTTCGCGCAGCTGATGGCCGGCGCCGACGACGATGCCCGCGCCTCTTTCTCGAAGGAGCGGGGCGCCGTGCGCCGGCTTCCCGGGCTCGCCATCCTGGCCCACCGCGCCGGCGACCGCGCGGCGGCGGAGGCCGCACTGGCGGAGTTGGTCGCCGAGCAGGGCGACAAGAGCCACTACCAGTACGCGCAGGTTTACGCCCAATGGGGTGACGCGGCGAAGGCGCTGGCGTCGCTGCAGGCGGCGTGGGACCTTCGCGACGGCGGCATCATGTTGATGTACGCTGACCCGCTGTTGGCAGGGCTTCACGGTACCGACGGGTACCTCGCGCTTGCGAAATCCGTCGGCTTCGCATGATCCACGGGGGAACAGAGGAGAAGCACCATGCGTAACGTTTTCGCCACCTGCCTGGTGGTTGGTCTTGGCCTGGGCCTGGCGGCCTGCAAGCGGCCGGCGGAGCCGGCGGCGGACGTCGCGCCCGACCCGCAAACCGGCACGGTCGAGCGCAGCGCGCCCGAAGAGCAGACCGGTACCGTCGAACGCACGACGCCCGAAGAACAGACCGGTACGGTCGAGCGCACCGCGCCCGAGGAGCAGACCGGCACGGTCGAACGCACCGCGCCGGAAGAGCAGACCGGCACGGTCGAGCGCACCACGCCCGACGAACAGTAACCGCGCGTCGGTCCGCGCAGCCCGGGTCGCGTCAGCGCGATCCGGGCGCTGCGGCCGGGACCGGTACGCGCACCACCTCGCCGGACTTGGCCGCGGCCTTCGCCTCGGCCACCCA
This sequence comes from Arenimonas sp., assembly GCF_022842045.1. Classification (GTDB taxonomy): domain Bacteria; phylum Pseudomonadota; class Gammaproteobacteria; order Xanthomonadales; family Xanthomonadaceae; genus Arenimonas. Next base: position 4,168 of record NZ_JALHQI010000006.1, read on the forward strand.
GGCTTCGTAGTGCGACACGCGGGTGTACACCGCCGGCTTGCCCGCACCGCAGCCCTTGCCGCCCGAGACGATGCCCACCAGGCTGCGCCGGCCTCCGTCTTCCTCGCGGGTCAGCGGCCCGCCGCTGTCGCCCTGGCAGCTGTCCTTGCCGACTTCGATGCTGCCGTCCGCCGCCAGGCTACCGGCGCAAAGCGCGCCCGGGCCGTAGAAGGCCCCGTATTCGGCCTCGCACAGCGCATCGGGCAGGTAGTGCAGGGTCAGCTGCTGCAGCTCCGCCGGATTGCGCTGCAGTCGCTGCGCGCTGTCCAGGCGCGTCACCACCGCGCGCGCACTGCGCTTCCCCATCCAGCCCCATCCGGTGACGCGCAAGGCCTCGCCCGCGTCGAAGTCGCGGTCGGCGGCACCCATCAAGGGCACCGCGGCCAGCCGCCCGCTGGCCTCGAATTCGGCAATGCGCGGATCGGTGGCCACCCGGACCAGGGCGATGTCGTCGAGCTTCGTCGCCTTGGAATAGCCGCCGTGGATGACCACGGCATCAATCGCGAACAGACCATCATCCACGCTGATGTTCTGGGTCCCCAGGCGCAGCCGGCGGTCGGTGAGCACATTGCCCTCGCGTCCGTCGAAGCCGGGGATATTGTCCACGCAGTGCGCTGCGGTCGCGATCCAGCCGTCACCGATCCAGGAGCCGCCGCACTTGTGCGCCAGCTCCCAGGGCGCGCGCTCGGCCAGGTGGATCTTGCACGGATCCTGGTGGTCCAGGGTCGCATCGTAGGCGCGGTCGGCGTCGTCGTAGGCGGGCGTGGACAGGATCTCGACCTGCCATGGCGCGGAGCCCGGGCGCGCCGGTTGGCCACCGACGATTCGTGTGCCGGCGTCGTCGTGGCGTGCGCGCCGGATTCCGCAGTCTTCGGCGGTGACCAGGGGCTGCGCCGGCAAGGGCGCCGCGACCGGAGCGGCGGCCTGCGGCGCCTGGCCGCGATCGCCGCACGCCGCCAGCAGCACGGTAACCAGAAGGCCGGTGAACAGGGTGGGGCAGGTGGCATGGCTCATGGCAGTTCCTCGGGGGTGGCGAGTACGGTGGACACCTGGGCAGACCAGTCGCCGACCGCGGCGACCCCCAGGTCGCGCCGGCCCTCGCTGCTCGCGCACAGCAGGCGCTCGAGTGGCGAGGTGCAGGCGGCGAGGTCGCGCGTGCCGGTCCCGGCTTGCTGGAAGGCATCGGCGCGGATCGGGCGGGCGCTGGCAAGCACGACGAATCGATAAGCCCCCGGGGTGTCGAAGGACATCGCCGAGCGCCGGTACGGCTGGTTGGGCGGCAGCGGCTGGTCGAACTCGCCCGGCTTGGGCAGCACCAGGTCGACGGCGTTGAACGGGTCGATCGCGAGCACGTAGACATAGGCGGGGCGCGTCCCGCGATTGATCACGGTCGCGGTGATCCGCTCGCCGACGCCGATCCGGCGCACGCCGCCGGCCTCCAGCGCCGGGCAGGCGGTGGGGCGATAGCCGTCGGCCGCGATGCAGGCCGCGACCGGGAACGGATCGGCGTCGGTGCCGCCGGCGCTGGTGCGCAGCGAGAGCAGCTGCTGCACGCGCGCGATCTTGCGCAGGGCATCGGCCAGGCGGTCCGCGAATCCGGGGTCGTCGGCGCGCCCCAGCGTGGCCGCCAGCAGCGTGCCGTCATCGGCGCGCAGCGCGATCGCATCCGCATCGCCTTCGGCCGGGAGAAGGCGGGTCGCGCCGTTCGCCGCCACTTCGGCGAAGCCGGTCGCGCGCAGCGCGGCCTCCGCGGCGTCCCGGGCCGGGCCTGCGGGCAGGTCGATGGCCACCGCGAGGGTGTCCGCCGGGAGGAAGTGGGCGACCTGTTCCGCGACCAGACGGTCCGGGAGCGGACCCTGCGGCGGGGTGTCGAGCGCCAGCGTGGCGGTGGTGGCGTCGACGGCAGCGACCGTCGCGGTGGAAACGCTGGCCCGCCGCGCCACGGCATCGGCCTGGCTGGCGTAGAGAGCGAAGCGCGAACCCCGTGTGATGCCGCCGGTCACGCCCGCCTGGAGCGTCGCCTTGCCGCCGGCCTGCGTGACGTCGTAGAGCACCGCGGTGCGCGAGCGCGCGCCGAACACGGCCGTCAGCGCACCTTCGGCCGACGGGGTCTGCGCGACGTGGCCGCGGGCGGCGACGCGCAGGCGCACTTCGTGGATCAGGTCGCCGAACGTCGCGTCGCGCATGCCGGGCATGCGCAGGGTGTCGAGCAGCGCGGTGGTGAACACGCCGGCGCGCGCACCAACCGCACCGCCGCCGGTTTCCTGGGCCTCCTCGCCGTCCTGTGCGGCGGCCAGGTGCACCCAGTAGCCGCCGCCGCTGGCGGCGCCGCGCGGCATGGCCTCCGGCACCGGCGGCGTGGCCCCGGCGAGTGCGGGTGCGCTGCGGGACAGGCCCGCGGCGCCGGCCCGCGTGGCGGTGGCCGAGTTGCAGGAGTCGAACACGCTGACGAAATAAAGGCCGGCCACGGTCACGCGGTCCTTGAGGACCTTGAGCTCGACGTCGAAGATATCGCCCGGTGCCCCGTCCGGACTGCGGGCGTCGGCCGGCAGCAGGGTGCCGTTGTAGCCGGTGTCCTGGTCGCGGGCCTCGTCGTCGCTGTAGCGCGAACCGTGGCCTGCGAAATAGAACAGCAGCGTGTCGCCGGGGCGAAGCGTGTCGATCCGCTGCCCCAGCGCCTCCAGGATCCGGGCCCGGGTCGCGCAGTCGTTGGTCAGCGTGGTGGTGAATGCGTTGGAGGAATCACAGGCGCCGGCCGCGGGCACGTCCACGTCGACGCCGTACAGCTCGGCCAGCGCCTGCTTGAAGCGCAAGGCGTCGCCAACCGCGCCGCGCAGGTCGGAAAACACGGCGCCCGGGACCCGCGCATCCGAATAGCGGTAGCGGTCGATGCCGACGATCAGGGCATGGATTCGGCGGGTGTCCTGCGCGGGGGGCGCGGCCGGCGACTCCGCGCCGCCCTCCGGTGCCCCGCTGCAGCCGCACAGCAACACCGCGAGAAGACCGGTGACCAAGGCAAGGCGCGTCATCTTGCCTCCTTGCGCAGCACCAGCGTGCTGGGACGCGGGTTGAAGTCGAACAGGGCAGGCTGCTGGACGCGTCGCGCCGGGGCATCGGCCGGCAGGTCGTGGAAGGTGATCGCGCGCGCACCTTCGCCGGTCGGGGCCAGGCGTCCGACCCGGGCATCGTTGGCCAGGCCCGGCATGCGCCGGATCGAATACGCCAGCCATTCGTCGACGCGGATCTCGCGATCCCCATCCAGGTCGGCCTGGCCGGCGCCCAGCCCGTCGACCGCCAGTGCATAGGTCAGCAGGCCCTGCCCCAGGCGCGCGTCCTCCAGCGCGACGTCGTCGGCCTGGGTCGCGGCGAGGATGCGGATGCCTTTGTCGTAGGCCAGCTGGCCCAGCCCGCTGTCGCCCATCGGCCCCGGCTTGAAGCGGCCATCGGACACGCTGGCCGCCGAATGGCAGGCGTCGATCACCAGCGCGATCTCGCCCGCCTGCATCCGCTGGAACGGCGCCACGAGGTCCGCCGTGGAGAACACCGTGGACAGGTCCGGGGTCGCCGAGCCCTCCGGCCAGCGGCCGTCGCCGGGGATCAGGTAGAAGTCGCCGCGCGGACTGGCCCAGCCGTGGCCGGAGAAGCTGACGATCACCGCGTCGTCGGGCGTCGCCGGCTGCAGCATCCCCGCCTCGATGCCTTCCGCGCGCAGGGCGGCGAGCGTGGCGTCCCGGCCCTCATCGCCGGCCAGCAGCGAAAGCACGCGGCCCAACGTCGCCCTATCCACGCGCGCACGCGCGCCATTGGCCTGGCGCTCGGCGGTGAGCACCAGCGAGTGGGTTTCGTAGCCGGGAATGGCGGCCAGCTGCGAGGCCATCAGCCGCGCATCGGCCGCGGCGAAGTTCAGCCGGAAGCGCGGGGTGTCGTAGTCATCGATGCCGATGGCCAGCACGTAGGCGCGACGCGGGCGCGGCACGACGGCCGGGCGAGTCCAGGCCAGGGTGGTGGTTTCACCCTTGATGCGGTCCTCGTTGAAGGCATAGGCCGAGAACACCTGGGCCGCATCGGCCTGCGTCGGCAAAGGCACGGTGAACTCAAGCGTGTGCATGCCATCGGCCGAGGGCACGACGTTGCGCGCGCGCCAGTCGGTGATGTCGGCGCCTGCGGCGTCCTGCTGGCGAGGCTCCATCGCGACCAGCCGGCCGTTGCGGAACAGCCGGGGGTTGTAGAGGCCCGAGCGGGTCTTGCCATTGGCCGCGTCGGTATCCACGCCTTCGCTCAGCTCGACGGTCACCACCGCCTCGCTGGCGTCCTGGCCCGGCCGCACGCCGGTGATGCGCGCCTGCGGCAGCACGCGGTTGAGGCTGGCGATCGACGGTAGTGGCTTGAACGCGTCCGCGCAGGTGCTGGCGGCACGGCAGTCCAGCAGCCGGCGGTACAAGCCAGGTTCGTAGTAGTCGCGCATGAACGTCTGCGATGCCAGGCTCTGCCACGGCGCATCCGGGACGAGCCAGCGCACCAGCCGGGTGTCGGCCTCCAGGTTGGTGTCGTAGCGGCCATCGGGTGCCACCGCGAAGTAGCGCCCATCCGGGAAGACGAAAAGCGTGAGCTGTAGGCTGCCGTCCTCGTTGTCGTGGAAGCGGATGGCGCCGTCCACATTGGCGGCCCAGAGCAACCGGCTGTCCTCGATGAAGCCTGCCCGGATGATGTTGCCGTCGTTCATGTCCCGGCGGACGATCCGGCCGTCCTCGATGGCGATCAGTTCCTGGCGCTCGAGGCCGAACACCCGGGTGTTGCTGGCCGCGACGTTGTTGGCGCCGAATCCCGCGAACTTGCGGATGTCTCCCGTCGGGTCGACGTCGACGACGTAAAGCTCCGAGTCGTCCCCGCCGCGCAGATAACTGTGGGTGAACAGGAGCCTCTCGCCATCGGGCGTGAAGTCCAGCGCAGTGATTGGGTTGGACATGCCGAGGCGGTTCGCAGGTTGGTCATCCGCAATGCGCACCCGCTCCTGCTGGCCCCGGACCAGCGACTCACCGACGACATCCAGCAGCCAGACGCGAAGGATCGCCATGGCCGGCGCGTCATCCCTGGCGACCCATTCCTGCGTCGCGACCGCCAGGCGGCTCCGGTCTGGCGACAGCCTGAGCGCGGTGATCTCCTGGCCACCCCAGTCGGGCTGCTCCATCGGCTGCCAACCGCCGCCGGAAGCGCCCCCTCCGGCGCGATAGAGGGATATGGCCGCCCCTTCGTCCGCCGCGGACTCGTCGTCGACGGACATCATGGAAGGATTGACGGCGAACTCGGGCCGGGGTCCGGTGCCCAGGAAACTGCCCTGTCCGTCGAGCGACACCATCTGCTGGTAGCTTTCGAGTCCGCTGCAATTTTCCGCGCGGGCACAGTCGGGATCCACGACCAGCACCGGGGCGCTTCCCAGCACACCGTGCGTGGGGCTGCTGCCCGGCATGTCCCAGTCGCTCAAGATCGCGAAGCGGTCGTCGTCGAGCATCAGCACTTCGATGTAATGCCGGTCAAGGACCATGGGGGGGGCCGCCGAGTTTCCGGCGATGTCGATCATTTCGACCCGGGTGCCGTTGAAGGCATTGGTTGCCTCGAGCTTGACCAGCCGGCGACCATCGGCGCTCAGGCCGAGGTCATAGAGCATGCTGCGAAGGTTTCCCTGCAATGTCCGCGGCGCCGCCGAGCCGTCGACCGCCTCGAGTTGGATGAGGTAATTGCACTGCTCGGTGCGGTCGCAATCGTAGTCCGGTGTGCTGGCCACGATGAGCGTCATGTCCAGCGATCCCGGGCGGTACGCCACCGGGCGCAGGCGGCCGTCGGGCGACAGCGGGAAGTTCAAGGCCGCGTCCGTGCGGCCGTACGTGACCGGACTGTCGGCTCCCGGCAAGGTGCCGTCGGGCGTCACCGCCCGGGTGGCCAGGTTGAGCGAGTAGCTGCATCGCCGTCCTTCACCCAGCGCGGCCTTCGGGCAAATCTCACCCTCATTCTGCGGGTTGACGGTGTACAGGAACGACAGGCGTTCGCCGTCCTCCTCGGCCCGGATGTCCTGGAACCAAAGGAACTTCGCTTCCGACGGGTCACCCTGGACGGGAATCCGCGCCTGGTCGACGATCGCGCCGGTAGCAACGTCCCAGATCACGATCCCGCCATCTTCCCCGAGCGACAGCAGATGGCTTGAACCGTTGAGCCATTTCACCGCGACCACGGGCTGTGCGTGGCCGAACTGAAGAACGATCCTGGGTTCGAGCGCTGAATCCGCAGATGCGGTCGCCTCGGGAGCCAACGGTCCGGCCGGCTCCTGCCCGGAACACGCCGCGAGCAGCAGTGCGGCGCCGCAGCAAAGAAGCAGGCTGGCAATACGCATGTTGTTGCTCCGAATCGTGCTGGCCATGCAACCGCCGGGTGCCGCCGGCCGAGGATAGCACTCCGTGCCGTGGGCCCCTGCGGCGGATGGCCTGGGCCGGCGGTCCTGTCAGCGAGGGAGACGGTAGGCCGAGGGAGCGAGGTTGGAGCGGGCCAAAGAAAAAGGCGGCCGAAGCCGCCTTTCCGATCGTCCGGCGGTGGCCCGATCAGGCAAGGTGCTCGAGCACGTACTCGGCCGAGGAGACCTTGAACTCGCCGGGGGCTTCGACGTGGAGCTGCTTGACGATGCCGTCCTCGGCGTAGAGGGCGAAGCGCTTGGCGCGCAGGCCCATGCCGAACGCGGTGGCGTCGAGCTGCAGGCCCATGGCCTGGGTGAAGGCGCCATTGCCGTCGGCCAGCATGTGCACGCCGGCGGGCACGTCCTGGCTCTTCGCCCAGGCGTCCATCACGAAGGCGTCGTTGACCGACAGGCAGGCGACCTCGATGCCGCGCCGGGTGAACTCGTCGAAATGCTCGACGTAGCCCGGCAGGTGCTTGGCCGAGCAGGTCGGGGTGAACGCGCCCGGCACCGCGAACAGCACCACCTTCTTGCCGCCGAACAGTTCGGCGGTGTCCACGGCCTGCACGCCGTCCTTGAGCATGTTGAGGGTGGCCTGGGGAATCTTGTCGCCGATCTGGATGGTCATGGCAGCTCCGAGGGATGGGGAGGGAAACGGAACGCGAGTTTAACCATCCGGCGTGACGCCCGGGTGGGGGCTTGAAGCCGCCCGGCCGGACCCTATGTTCCGGGCATGGCGGCCGGGCTGGCCGCCGCTGACACGGAGAGACGAACATGAGCCTGACCCGCTACCCGACCACCGCCCCGCGCCACCTGCAGGACGAGATCAAGCAGGTGTTCGACAAGTTCTTCAACGGCGACGACACCGACGCCTCCAGCGTCGTCACCAGCCAGTGGGTGCCGCGCGTGGACATCAAGGAGGAGGCCGAGCGCTTCCTGATCCTGGCCGACCTGCCGGGCGTGGACCCGAATGCGATCGAGGTGCAGATGGACAAGGGCATCCTCTCGATCAAGGGCGAGCGCCAGACCGAGTCGGTCACCGAAGGCGACCGCTACTCGCGCATCGAGCGCGCGCATGGCGTGTTCTACCGCCGCTTCGCGCTGCCCGACAGCGCCAACCCCGAGGGCATCACCGCCACCGGCAAGCACGGCGTGCTCGAAATCAGCATCCCCAAGCGCCCGGAGACCACGCCGCGCCGCATCCAGGTGATGTAACCCCTGTGGGAGGGGCGTCAGCCCCGAACGCCCCGAAGGCATAAACTGGACCCGCGGGCTCGGCCTGCGGGTCCTCTTCTTTCGCAAGGCCAGACGATGCAGTTCAAGGATTACTACGACACCCTCGGCGTGGAAGCCACCGCCGGCGAGGCCGAGATCAAGACCGCCTACCGCCGGCTGGCGCGCAAGTACCACCCCGACGTGAGCAAGGAAGCCGGCGCCGAGGAGCGCTTCAAGGCCGTCAACGAGGCCTACGAGGTGCTGCGCGACAAGGACAAGCGCGCCGAGTACGACCAGCTGCGCGCGCAGGGCTATCGCCCGGGCGAGGAGTTCCGGCCGCCGCCGGGTTTTGGCGGCGGCGGGTTCGGCGGCGGCGGGTTCCGCTACGAGCAGGATTTCGGCGGGGGCGGCGGCTTCAGCGATTTCTTCGAGTCGCTGTTCGGCGGTGGCCGCGGGCCGGGCCGGCCGCAGGCGCCGCAGGGCGACGTGCGCGCCAAGCTGGCGATCTCGCTGGAGCAGGCCTACACCGGCGGCAAGCAGCGCATCACCGTGGACGGCCGCACGTTGGACGTGAACGTGCCGGCCGGCATTGCGCCGGGCCAGGTGATCCGGCTGGCGGGGCAGGGCCGCCGCGGCGGGCCGCGCCCGAGCGACCTGCTGCTGGAAATCGACTACCGCCCGCACGCCCAGTTCGAGGTGGATGGCCGCAACGTGCTGTACACGCTGCCGCTGGCGCCCTGGCAGGCGGCGCTGGGCGCGACGCTGAGCGTGCCCACGCTGGGCGGTGCGGTGGAGCTGCGCATCCCGCCGGATTCCGACACGGGCCGCAAGCTGCGCCTGCGCGGTCGCGGCCTGCCCGGCAAGCCCGCCGCCGGCGACCAGATCGTCGAACTCGAGGTCCGCGCCCCGAAGGCCAGCACCGATGCCCAGAGGGCCCTGTACCAGCAGATGGCTGACGCCTTCGACTTCGATCCCCGCAAGGCCTGAGCGGCAGGGAATGAACGCGGATCAGAGCGGATGCGCGCGGATAAAAGCGGATAGGACTTGTGATTGAAGCCTGCCAAAAGACAAAGGCCTCGCTGATGCGAGGCCTTTTTCTGTAATTCGATTGAATCAGCTTTTATCCGCGCCTATCCGCTCTGATCCGCGTTCGGACACGCCAACTCCCATCAACCGCCGGCGAGCAGGCCGTTGATGACTTCGATCAGCTGGTTCTCGTTGAAGGGCTTGGTGATGTAGGCCTTCGCGCCCTGGCGCATGCCCCAGACCTTGTCGGTCTCCTGGTCCTTGGTGGTGACCAGCACGATGGGGATGTGGGCCGTGGTCGCTTCCTTGGAGATGGCGCGGGTGGCCTGGAAGCCGTTGAGGTTCGGCATGACCACGTCCATCAGGATCAGGTCGGGCTTGTGCGCCTTCGCGGCTTCGACGCCGGCGGAGCCGTCCTCGGCCGTCAGGGCCTCGTGGCCGAGCTTCTCAACGATGCGCTTCATGCCCATGAGCTGGGACGGGGAATCATCAACAATCAGGATGCGTGCCATGAATGGGCCTCCAACGGGTAGGTGATTGTATGCCGGGGGGGCGGTCAGGGTGCAACCTCGGTCAAATCCGGACGACCGTTCGTCCGAAGGACCGGCCGGCCAGCATGGCCGGGAAAACGTCGGGAAGCTGGTCCAGCGTGGCTTCCCGGGTGCAGATCGCGTCCAGGTGGGCGGGTTTCCAGGGCCCGGACAGGCGCTCCCAGACCTGCTCGCGCTGGCCGCGGGCGGTGCCGGCCGAGGCGATGCCGAGCAGGGACACCCCCCGGATGATGAAGGGCATCACCGTGGTGGACAGCCCGGGGCTGCCGGCCAGTCCACAGCTCGCGATGTTGCCGTAGGGCTGGATGACCCGGGTGAGGGCGGCCAGCGCGGGGTCGCCGACGTTGTCGATGGCGCCGGCCCAGCGGGCGTTCTCGAGCGGGCGGGTGGCGCTGTCGAGGGTGTCGCGGGGGAACACCTCGGTGGCGCCGAGCTTCCGGAGGAAATCGGCGTGCTCGGCCTTGCCGGAAATCGCGTGGGCCTCGTAGCCGGCGCGGGTCAGGATGTCCAGCGCCAGGCTGCCGACGCCGCCGGTGGCGCCGGTGACCACCACCGGACCCATCGCCGGCAGCTGGCCGTTCATCTCCATGCGCAGCAGGGACAGGCCCGCGGTGAACCCGGCGGTGCCCAGGATCATCGCCTCGCGCAGCGACAGGCCGGCGGGCAGGGGGATCGTCCACTCGGCCGGCAGCCGCACGACCTCCGAATAGCCGCCGTCGCGGGTTTCCGACAGGCCGCTGCCGGTACACAGCACGGCGTCGCCTTCCTTGAAGCGCGGGTCGGTGGAAGCCAGCACGTGGCCGGCCACGTCGATGCCGCCGACCAGCGGGAAGCGGCGCAGGATCTTGCCGCTGCCGGTGCCGGCCAGCGCGTCCTTGTAGTTGACGCTCGAAAAGGCGGCGCGGACGACGACTTCGCCCGGCGACAGGCCGTCGAGCGCGATCGACTCAAGGCCGGCGCGATGGCCGCCCTCGGAATGGATGCGGAAGGCGCGGAACGTGGCGGGGACGGTCATGCGGGCTCCTTGAACGCAGAGAGGCGCCCGGGGGGCGCCTCTCGTCGGGTGGCAACCGGAAATCAGTTGGCCTTGTGGATGGCGCGCTTGTCGACCGCCATCGCCGCGTCGTGGATCGCCTCCGACAGCGTCGGGTGGGCGTGGCAGATGCGCGCCAGGTCCTCGGCCGAACCGTGGAACTCCATGGCCAGCACGCCTTCGTGCACCAGTTCGGAAACGTTGACGCCGACCAGGTGCATGCCGAGGATCCGGTCGGTTTCCTCGTGCGCGATCACCTTCACGAAGCCCGCGGGCTCGCCCATGGCGACGGCGCGGCCCACCGCGGCGAACGGGAAGCTGCCGGTCTTGTACGGGATGCCCTCGGCCTTGAGCTGCTGCTCGGTCTTGCCGACCCAGGCGATCTCCGGCTCGGTGTAGATGACCCAGGGCACGGTGTCGAGGTTGACGTGGCCGGGCAGGCCGGCGATGAGTTCGGCCACCGCGATGCCTTCCTCGAAGCCCTTGTGCGCCAGCATCGGGCCGCGCACGCAGTCGCCGACTGCCCAGATGCCTTCGACGCCGGTGAAGCAGTGGTCATCGACCTCGACCTGGCCGCGCTCGTTGAGCTTCACGCCGGTGCCCTCGGCCAGCAGGCCCTTGGACGCCGACTTGCGGCCCACGGCGACCAGCAGCTTGTCGACGACCAGCGACTGGTCGGCCTTGCCATCGTTGTAAGTCAGGTGCACTTCGTTCTTTTTCACCTCGGCCTTGCTGACCTTGGCGCCGAGCTTGATGTCCAGGCCCTGCTTCTTGAATTCCTTGAGCGCGACCTTGGCAGCTTCCGCGTCGGCCAGGGCCAGGAAGTCGGGCATCGCCTCTAGGATGGTGACCTCGGCGCCCAGGCGCTTCCAGACGCTGCCGAGCTCGAGGCCGATCACGCCGGCGCCGATCACGCCCAGGCGCTTGGGCACCTCGGTGAAGTCGAGCGCGCCGACGTTGTCGACGACGTTCTTGCCGTCGAACTTCGCGAACGGCAGCTCGATCGAATCGGAGCCGGCGGCGAGGATGACGTGCTTGCCCTGCAGCTCGACCTCGGTGCCGTCGTGCTGCTTCACCTTGACGACCTTGCCCGGGTGCAGCGTGCCGAAGCCGTAGTACGCGGTGATCTTGTTGGCCTTGAACAGCTGGGCGATGCCCCCGGTGAACTGCTTGACGATCTTGTCCTTGCGGCCAACCATCGTGCCGACGTCGATCTTGCTGTCCTTGGCGGTGATGCCGTGCTCGCCGAACAGGTGCTGCAGGTTGTGCCACTGGCGCGAGCTGTCGAGCAGCGCCTTGGACGGGATGCAGCCCACGCGCAGGCAGGTGCCGCCCAGGGCCGGCTTGCCGTCCTTGCCCAGGGCCGCGTCGATGCAGGCGACCTTCATGCCCAGCTGGGCGGCGCGGATGGCGGCGTGGTAGCCGGCGGGGCCGGCTCCGATGACGACGACGTCGTATTGCTCGGACATGGGGGTGGTTTCCTTGCGTGCGTCGGGAATAGGAATAGGGGCGAAAAAGGAACTAATGAAGTGGAGCGGGAACTAGGAACTAGTGAATGCGGCGGGCGCCAGGCTTCTCACTAGTTCCTATTTCCTCTCTACTAGTTCCTGGCTATCAGAGCCCCAGCAGCATCCGATGCGGATTTTCCAGCTGGTTCTTGATGTCCACCAGGAACAACACCGCGTCCTTGCCATCGATGATCCGATGGTCGTAGCTCAACGCGATGTACATCATCGGCGCGATCACGACCTGGCCGTTCTCGGCGATCGGGCGTTCCTTGATGGCGTGCATGCCGAGGATGGCCGACTGCGGCGGGTTGACGATCGGCGTGGACATCAGCGAACCGAAGGTGCCGCCGTTGGTGATGGTGAAGGTGCCGCCCTGCAGGTCCTCGAGCTTGAGGCCACCCTCGCGGGCCGCCTTGGCGTAGCCGGCGATCGAGCCTTCGATGTCGGCGAAGCTCATGTTCTCGACGTTGCGCAGCACCGGCGTGACCAGGCCCTTGTCGGTGGCGACCGCGATCGAGATGTCGGCGTAGCCGTGGTAGATCACGTCGCTGCCGTCGACCGAGGCGTTGACCACCGGGTACTTCTGCAGCGCGTTGGCGGCGGCCTTGGCGAAGAAGCTCATGAAGCCGAGCTTGATGCCGTGCGACTTCTCGAAGCCCTCGCCGAGCTCCTTGCGCATCGCCATCACCTTCGACAGGTTCACTTCGTTGAACGAGGTGAGCATGGCGATGGAGTTCTTGGACTGCATCATGCGCTCGGCGATGCGCTGGCGGATGCGGGTCATCGGCACGCGCTGCTCGGGGCGGGCGCCGCCGCCGACCTTGATGTGGTTGACCACGTCTTCCTTGGTGACGCGGCCGCCGCGGCCGGTGCCGGCGACGTCGGCCGGGTTCACGTCGTTGCGCGCGGCGTGCGCGGCGGCGCCGGGCGGCAGCTCGGCCGAACCGGACTTGGCGGCGGCGGGGGCGGCGGCCTTGGCGGGCGCGGCGTCGGCCTTCTTCTCCGCCTTCGGGGCCTCGGCCACCGCGCCTTCCTCGATGATCGCCACGACCTGCTGGCTGGTCACCGTGTCGCCTTCCTTGAACTTGAGCTCCTTGAGCACGCCGTCGACGGGCGAGGGCACTTCAAGCACGACCTTGTCGGTCTCGAGGTCGAGCAGGTTCTCGTCGCGGCGCACGCTGTCGCCGGCCTTCTTGTGCCAGGTGGCGATGGTGGCGTCGGACACGGATTCCGGAAGGACCGGGACTTTGACTTCGATGCTCATGGACGAGGCCCTGTGGCTTGAATGGGGGTTATTCGGCGGTGTGGGTGTTGGGCGCGTTGACGAGGGCGTCCTCGATCAGGCGGGCCTGTTCTTCGTTGTGCGTGTTCAGGTGGCCGGCGGCCGGCGAGGCCGAGCGGCTGCGCCCGGCGTAGCTGAGCGACTGGCCCTTGCCCAGGCAGAAATCCAGATGGTGGCGGATCTGGTACCACGCGCCCTGGTTCATCGGCTCTTCCTGGCACCACACCACTTCCTTGGCGCCGGTGAAGCGCTTGAGCTCGGCGGCCAGCTCCGGGCGCGGGAACGGGTAGAGCTGCTCGACGCGCACGATGGCCACGTCGGTGATCTTCTTCGCCTCGGCCGCCTCGACCAGGTCGTAGTAGACCTTGCCGCCGCAGACGACGACGCGGCGCGCCTTCTTGGCGTCCTTCGCGGTCGAATCGGGGATCAGGGTCTGGAAGCCGCCCTTGGCCAGTTCGTCCAGCGTCGACACCGACAGCTTGTTGCGCAGCATGGACTTGGGCGTCATCACCACCAGCGGCTTGCGCGTGCCGCGCAGCATCTGGCGCCGCAGCATGTGGAACATCTGCGCCGGCGTGGTCGGCGTGCAGACCTGGATGTTGTCGAGCGCGCACAGCTGCAGGAAACGCTCCAGGCGCGCCGAGCTGTGCTCGGGGCCCTGGCCTTCGTAGCCGTGCGGCAGGAACAGCACCAGGCCGCAGAGACGGTCCCACTTCGATTCACCGGAGGTGATGAACTGGTCGATCACCACCTGGGCGCCGTTGGCGAAGTCGCCGAACTGGCCTTCCCAGATGTTGAGCGTGCCCGGCTCGGCGGTGGCGTAGCCGTACTCGAAGGCCATCACCGCTTCCTCGCTGAGCAGCGAGTCGATCACCATCACGTGCTCGGGGTTGGCGGCCAGCGCGCGCAGCGGCATGTGCGCCTCGCCGGTGGCCTGGTCGTGCAGCACCGCGTGGCGGTGGAAGAAGGTGCCGCGGCCGGCGTCCTGGCCGACCAGGCGCAGCTTGTAGCCGCCGGCCAGCAGGGTGGCGTAGGCCAGGTTCTCGGCGAAGCCCCAGTCCATGGCCAGCTCGCCGGACGCCATCTTCAGGCGGTCCTCGTAGATCTTGGCGACGCGCGGGTGCAGCTTCAGCGTGGCCGGCAGCTGGTTGATGCGCTGGGCCAGGCCGTCGAGCTCGGCGCGCTGGATGCCGGTGTCCACCTTGTCCGACAGCTTGCCCTTGAGCCACGGCGACCAGTCGACCGCGAACGGATCGGGGCCGACCTGGGCCAGTTCGGTGGTGACCACGTTGTTGTCGAGCTTGTCGCGGTAGGCATCCACCAGGGCCTTGGCGCCGGCGGCGTCGATGACGCCCTCGGCGGCCAGCTGCTCGGCGTAGAGCTCGCGGGTGGTCTTGCGGGCGCGGATGTTCTTGTACATCAGCGGCTGGGTGGCCGCCGGCTCGTCGGCCTCGTTGTGGCCGTGGCGGCGGTAGCAGACCAGGTCGATGACGATGTCGCGGCCGAACTCCTTGCGGTAGTCGAAGGCCATCTTCGCGCAGAAGGCCACGGCCTCCGGGTCGTCGCCATTCACGTGCAGCACCGGCGCGCCGATGATCTTGGCCGGATCGGTGCAGTAGTAGGTGGAGCGGGCGTCGTCCTGGCGGCTGATGGTGAAGCCGACCTGGTTGTTGATGACTACGTGTACCGTGCCGCCGACCGCGAAGCCGCGGGCCTGCGACATCTGGAACAGCTCCATGATCACGCCCTGGCCGGCAAACGCGGCGTCGCCGTGCACCAGCACCGGCAGCACCTGCTGGCGCTTGCCGTCCTCGCGGCGCATCTGGCGCGCGCGCACCGAGCCGGCGACCACCGGGTCGACGATCTCGAGGTGCGACGGGTTGAAGGCCAGCGCCAGGTGCACCGGGCCGCCCGGGGTGACCACGTTGGACGAGTAGCCCATGTGGTACTTCACGTCGCCCGAGTGCGCCGGGTCGTCGTTGTGCTCGAACTGGCCGCGGAACTCATCGAACAGCTTGTGCGGCGGCTTGCCCATGGTGTTGACGAGCACGTTCAGGCGGCCGCGGTGGGCCATGCCGATCACCACGTCGCGCACGCCGTCACTGCCGCCGCGCTGGATCAGGGTGTCCATCAGCGGGATCAGCGCGTCGCCGCCTTCCAGCGAGAAGCGCTTCTGGCCGACGAAGGCGGTGTGCAGGTAGCGCTCCAGGCCCTCGGCCGCGGTGACGCGCTCGAGCAGGCGCTTCTTCTCTTCCGCCTGGAAGCCGTACTTGCCGGCCGCGCCCTCGAGGCGCTGCTGCATCCAGCGGCGCTGGTTGGCGTCGGCGATGTGCATGAACTCGGCGCCGATGCTGCCGGAGTAGGACGCACGCAGCTTGGCCAGCAGGTCGGCCAGCTTGAACTTCTTCTCGCTGAACCAGGTGTCGGCGGTGAATTCGGTGGCCAGGTCGGCATCGGCGAGGCCGTGGAAGGCAAGCTCGAGGTCGGGCGCGTCCTTCTTGGCCATCATGCCCAGCGGGTCGAGACGGGCACCCAGGTGGCCGCGCGAGCGGTAGGCCGTGATCAGCTTGCCGACCGCGGCCTGCTTGCGGGCGGCCTCGTCGTCCATGCCGCCGCCGCTGGCGTGCTTGCCGGCCCGGGCCGCGGCCTGGACGCTGGCCATCACCGCCGAGTGCGGGACGTCGCCGGCTTCGCGGCCCTTGAGGCCGTCGAAGTAGGTTTTCCAAGTGGCGGGGATGCCGTCGGGATCGACCAGGTACTGTTCGTACAGGTCTTCGATATAGGCGGCGTTGCCGCCGGCAAGCTGAGAGGTCTGCTTAAACTGCTTGATCAGACTGTCCACGACCCTGGCCTGGCCCGCCGCAATGGCAGGTAAGTGATTGATGGAATGGGATGTCGGGCAGCCGGCGCGGGCGCCGACGAGGTCCGCGATTATAGCTGGCGTGACGGGGCTTTAGAACCCGATCCGGGGCCCGGTCAGCCGCGGTTGGGCAGGACCTGGGTCGAGGGCGCGGGGTTCGCGGCCTCAGATGCCCAGGGCCCGGAACTCGCTGCAGGGCCGCGAACGCTCCCAGACCCGGCCGAAGTGCTCGAGCAACTGGCGCGTGCGGGCCGGGTTGGCCGGGCTCCATTCGCCTTCCCAGCGGCTGCCCAGGGCGCGGAACAAGTAGCCGTCGCGGTCGTTGGCCAGGAAGGCGGAGGCCACCTGCAGGTCGACATCGTCGACCGGCGTGCGGAACTGGAATACCGAGGTCATGCGCTGGGCGAGGCCCAGCAGCAGGTGCGCCTGGCCCTGCACCGCGGCCGGGTCGAGCACGATTACCTGCACCACGCCGCCGCGGCCGGCGATCGCGTACTGCTTGAAGGCCTCCAGCACGGCGGGCTGGCTGTAAAGCACCGGGTCCAGGTCGCGCGTGAACAGGCGAAGCTCGCGTCGGGCCGCCCGGACCACCGCCAGGGTGGCCTCGGTGGCCTCGTGCAGCGAATCGAACTCGACCGAAGCCACCGACGGGCCGCGCGGGGCGGCCGGCCCGCGCTCGGGCGCGGCGAGGGGCTCGAGGGTCCGGCGCATGGCCTGGTGCTCGATGCCGGCCTCCATGAAGCGTTCGCCATAGGGCTGGAACCCGTGGCGGGCGTAGAAAGCCTCGGCGCTCACCTGGGCGTTGAGGCTGACCTCGGTCCAGCCCAGGCTGCGGGCCTGGTTCATCAGCGCCACCATCAGGGCGTCGCCAACGCCCTTGTTCCGCCAGGCCTTCAGCACGGCCATGCGGCCGATCTTGCGCTCCGGCGTCAGCCGGCCGGTGCCGATCGGCTGGTGGTTGGCGTCGCGGGCGATGACGTGGTGGCAACGGGGGTCGAGCTCGTCCCATTCCTCCTCGATCGGCACGTTCTGCTCGAGCACGAAGACCGTCTCGCGCACCGAGCGCAGGTCCTGGAAGTCGGCCGTGTAGTCGGCGGGATCGATGCGGAACTCGGTCGGGATCATGGCGTCACCGTCGGCGTCGTGGCTTGACCAGGTGATAGTGGCCCGCCGCCACCAGGCTTTCCAGCGCTTCACGGCCGTCGGCGTCCAGGGCGGCGAGGTCATGCGCCGACAAGGAATCGGCGCTGGCCAAGTGGCGCGCGGCGGCCACGCTCATCGGCAGCGAAAGGCCGTTGGCGTGCAGGCAGGCGCGCCGGCCGTCGCGGGCCCAGGCGTGGCGCGCGTGCGGGTGGCGCAGCAGCTCGCCGCCTTTGGCCAGCTCGGCCTCGAGGGTCGCCAGCGAAGGTGGCCGCGCGGGGCGACCCAGTTCGCCGGCGGCGCGGTACTGGGTGATGAAGCGACCGAACCAGCGGCGCAGCGCGGCGTCATCCAGCGCCTGCAGGCCGTGCAGCGCCGCACGTACCCGCCCGAAGGCAGCCTCGTCGATCTCCCAGGGGTCGGCGGGCAGGGACAGGTCCGGATCGGCGTAGCGGGATTCCTCGGGCAGGGCGGCGGCCAGTTCCTCGGCCAGGTCCACCATCAGTTCGGCCTGCGACGGCGCGCGCATGCCCACCGAGAAAGTCAGGCAGGCGTCCTCGGCCACGCCGTGGTGGGGCACGCCGGGCGGCAGGTAGAGCATGTCGCCCGGTGCCAGCACCCAGTCGTGGTCCGGTTCGAACCGGGTGAGCAGCTTGAGTTCGACGTCCGGGCGGAAGCCGCGCGGGGCGTCGGGCCGCGAGTCGATCTGCCAGCGGCGATGGCCCTGCGCCTGCAGCAGGAACACGTCGTACTGGTCCACGTGCGCGCCGACCGAGCCACCCGGCGCCGCGAAGCTCACCATCACGTCGTCCACCCGCCAGGCCGGCAGGAACCGGAAGGCGCCGAGCAGGGCGCGGATGTCCATGTCCCACTTGTCCACGTCCTGGACCAGCAGGGTCCAGTCCTTCTTCGGCAACTTCGGGAACGATTCCTCGCTGAAGGGACCGCTGCGCAGCTCCCAGCGGTCGCGCTTGCGGTCGTGCAGTACCACCCGCGCCAGCGCGGCTTCCTCGCAGGCCAGGCCGGCCAGGTCCTCCGGCGAGATCGGCGACTCGAAGCCTGGGAAGGCCTGCCGTATCAGCAACGGCCGCTTCTGCCAGTAATCCCGCAGGAACAGCTCCGGTGCCATGCCCAGCGGCTGGCCCGGCGTGCCGGTGACTTCAATCGCAAACTGGGGGGAGGTTTTTTTGGCCACGGATGAACACGGATAAGGGCAGATAAATCACTGGCGAGAAAATCAAATGTCCCGCGCCAGCGAGGCGGCGTGGCCGACGTAGCTGCCGGGGGTCATCGCCAGCAGGCGGGCCTTGGCGTCGGCCGGGAGGTCGAGGGAGTCGATGAAGGCGCGCATGGACTCGGCCGTGATGCCCTGGCCGCGGGTGAGCGCCTTGAGCTGCTCGTAGGGATTCGGCAGGCCGTGGCGGCGCATCACGGTTTGCACCGGCTCGGCCAGCACCTCCCAGGCGGCGTCGAGGTCGGCGGCCAGGCGCTCGGGATTGGCGCTGAGCTTGCCCAGGCCGCGCAGCAGCGCATCCAGTGCGATCAGCGAGTGGCCGAAGGCGGTGCCCAGCGCGCGCAGCACGGTGGAATCGGTGAGGTCGCGCTGCCAGCGGCTGATCGGCAGCTTCTCGGAGAAGTGCGAAAGCAGCGCGTTGGCCAGGCCGAAGTTGCCCTCGGCGTTCTCGAAGTCGATCGGGTTGACCTTGTGCGGCATGGTCGAGCTGCCGACCTCGCCGGCCTTCACCGCCTGCTTGAAGTAGCCCAGCGAGATGTAGCCCCAGACGTCGCGGCACAGGTCCACCAGCACCGTGTTGATGCGGCGCTGCGCGTCGCACAGCTCGGCGATGCCGTCGTGCGGCTCGATCTGGGTGGTGTAGGGGTTGAAGTCCAGGCCCAGCGACTCGACGAAGCGCTGCGCCAGCGCCGGCCAGTCCACTTCCGGATAGGCGACCACGTGGGCGTTGTAGTTGCCGACCGCGCCGTTGATCTTGCCGGGGAACTCGATGCCGTGCATCACCGCCACCTGGCGCTGCAGCCGCGCGACCACGTTGGCGATTTCCTTGCCCACCGTGGTGGGGGAGGCGGTCTGGCCGTGGGTGCGCGAGAGCATCGGCAGCGCGGCGTGCTCGTGCGCCATCGCGCGCAGCTTCTCGACCACTTCCCAGGTCTTGGGGGCGATGACGGTGGTGTAGGCCTCGTGCAGCATCAGCGCGTAGCTGAGGTTGTTGATGTCCTCGCTGGTGCAGGCGAAGTGCACGAATTCCAGCGCCGGGCCCAGCTCGGCGTCGTCCTTCAGGCGCTCCTTGATGAAGTACTCGACCGCCTTGACGTCGTGGTTGGTGGTGCGCTCGATCTCCTTCACGCGGGCCGCGTCGGCGACCGAGAAGCCTTCGGCCAGCGCGCGCAGGCGCCCCGCGGCGGCGTCGCCGAAGGCGGGCAGTTCGACGATGCCCGGCTCGGCGGCCAGCGCCAGCAGCCACTCCACCTCGACCCGCACGCGGGCCTTGACCAGTCCGTACTCCGAGAAGATCGGCCGCAGGGCCTCGGCCTTGGCGGCGTAGCGGCCGTCTAGCGGCGACAGGGCGGTGAGGGCGGGATCGGACATCGTCGGGCTCGGGCAAGGCGGGGAAGGCCGCCATTCTACCCGCTCCCTGTAGGAGCGACTTCAGTCCCGAAGCTTTTGGCCGAGAAGCTTCGGGACTGAAGTCCCTCCTGCAGGGGCGGTATGCTCGGGGCATCTCGAAGGGAGACCGCCATGGCCCGTACCACGCGCACCGAAAAGGACAGCCTGGGCGAACTGCAGGTGCCCGACGACGCGCTCTACGGCGCCCAGACCCAGCGCGCGGTGCAGAACTTCGCGATCTCGGGCCTTCGCATGCCGCGCGGGTTCATCCGCGCGCTTGGCCTGGTCAAGGCCGCCGCGGCCGACGCCAATGCCGCCCTGGGCCACCTGCCCAAGGGCGTGGCCGCCGCGATCGGCGACGCCGCCGGGCAGGTGGCCGCGGGCGACCTTGACGGCCAGTTCCCGGTGGACGTGTTCCAGACCGGCTCGGGCACCTCCAGCAACATGAATGCGAACGAGGTCATCGCCACGCTGGCCACGCGGCGGCTCGGCAAGCTCGTGCACGCCAACGACCAGGTCAACATGGGCCAGAGCTCGAACGACGTGGTGCCGACCGCGATCCAGGTCGCCGCCGTGCTGGCCTGCCGCGAGCAGCTGCTTCCGGCGCTCAGGCACCTGCGCGCGACCATTGACCGGCGCGCGCGCGGGCTGGGCAAGGTGGTCAAGACCGGCCGCACCCACCTGATGGACGCCATGCCGCTGACCCTGGCCCAGGAGCTGGGTACGTGGTCGGCCCAGCTCGCCAGCGCCATCGAGCGCATCGAGGACAGCCTCGGGCGACTGCGCCGGCTGCCCATCGGCGGCACCGCGGTGGGTACCGGCATCAACGCCGACCCGCGCTTCGGGAAGAAGGTCGCGGCCTCGCTGTCGGCGCGGTCGGGCGCGCGCTTCGTGCAGGCCGCCAACCTGTTCGAGGGCATTGCCAGCCAGGACGCGGCCGTGGAGCTCTCCGGCCAGCTCAACGTGCTGGCGGTGGCCCTGATGAAGATCGGCAACGACCTGCGCTGGATGAACTCCGGTCCGCTGGCCGGCCTGGGCGAGATCGAGCTGCCGACGCTGCAGCCTGGCAGCTCGATCATGCCGGGCAAGGTCAACCCGGTGATCCCGGAGGCCGTGTGCATGGCCTGCGCGCAGGCCATGGGCAACCACGCCACGATCACCATCGCGGGCGCCAGCGGCAATTTCCAGCTCAACGTGATGCTGCCGGTGGTGGCGCACAACCTGCTGCAGTCGATCGAGCTGCTGGCGAACGGCGCGCGGCACCTGGCCGACGCGGCCATCGCCGGGTTCACGGTGCGCAGGGCGCGCCTGGACGAGGCGCTGGCGCGCAACCCGATTTTGGTGACGGCACTGAACCCGGTGATCGGTTACGAGCAGGCCGCGGCGATCGCCAAGCAGGCCTACCGGGAGGGACGGCCGGTGCTGGCGGTGGCGCGGGAGGCCACCGGGCTGGACGAGAAGGTGCTCAGGAAAATGCTGGATCCGGCGCTACTGGCCCGCGGCGGCATCCACGGCAAGCCGGGGGGAGGGGCCGGCTGAGCCGGCCCGCCGCGGTCACGGCGTGAACTGGCCGTCGCCGCACTTCTCGATGTCGCCTTCGTCCATGTTGGCGTAGGGCGCGAACGCAGGCACGGCCTCGGCGAAGCGCTGCTGGCGCGCGTAGAGGTCGGGCAGCATTGCGCACAGGGCCTTGGCCTCGGCTTCGATGGCGGCGGTCTTGTCCTTGAGCTGCTCCTCGACCGTCTTGCCGTCGCCGCTGAGCGCGCTGGCGGCGGCCAGCTTCAACGCGTCGCCGGCGAGCGCCGCGCCCTGCAGGCCGACCCGCGCGCCGCTTTCTGCGACGTTGGCCAGGGCGTTGCGGTAGGCGAGGGCGATCTCCCGCTGCCCGTCGTCCATCGCGACCTTCTCGCCGCCAATGATCAGGTCGCCCTGCGGGCTGAGCTTGGCGGCGGGTTCGTCGTTGCGGCCGCGGCCGAGGTCCATGTCCTCGGTGGCGATCTCCTCGCGAATCCCTTCGACGGCCTTGTCGGCCAGCCCGGCGAAACCGCCGCGCTCCGTGGGGGAGGTGGCCTCGTCGCCGCCGGAACAGGCGGCGGTGGCCAGGATGGCGGCTAGCAGGAAGGTTTGTGGAAGGAAACGGGTCATGGCGTTCTCCGGAATGGAAAACGGGCGGGAGGCCGTGGCCTCCCGCCCGGGGTCATGGCATCAGCCTTCGTCGCGGTTGCGGCGGAAGTAGACGGCGGCGTAGATCAGGAGCGCGCCCACCGCGGCGCCGATCCAGATGTCGGCATGCCCGAACGTGGCCCAGCTGCTGGTGATGTCCACGAGGCCAGCAAGGTCCTTGGGGCCATCGAACGGGCCGGTCGGTTCCTGGGCGATGGTCGGGATCCACGCACCCGGGGCGATGCTGAGCAGGCCGCGGTAAGCCACCGTGTACCAGAGGCTGTCGTGCGGGATCTCGATGCCCGGGAAGATGTCGGTGAAGCTGACCATGGCGCAGGTCAGCAGGGGGACGGCCGTAGCCCACAGGAAGGGTAGGCGGCGGGCCCAGGCCGAGCAGAACATCAACCAGCCTATGGTCGGCAGCGACCAAATGATTTGCACGGGCAGCGCGGCGAACAGCGTGGCCAGAACTTTCAGTGGGTGGGCGGCCGTCATGACGCTGGTCGCGCCCGGTACGCCTGATGCTGCGGTGCCGAGCAATACCACCAGCCAAAGGACCACGCTGATCATCAGGCCGATGGCCACTGCACCCAGCGGGGCTAGCACCACCGCCCAAGCCGCCTTGGACATCACCATTTGGGCGTCGGTGATGGGCATCGACTTCCAGAACAGGATGCTGCGGTCGCGGCGGTCGTCATAAAGCGAACCCAGAGCGTAGAAGAAGACTACGAAAGCCATCACCAGAAGCGCGGTGATAACGCCGCTGGCGAGCAGCACGTCGCCCAAGCCTCCGAGCTGCGCCGAGTGCTCGGCCAATTCGGCCGGGCTGCCTTCGAGTTGAATGTTGTCCCGGTTTTCGCGGGCAAAGAGCGCGCCGGCGACGACCGCGACGGTGGAGAACAGCACCGCGATGCCGCCGACGACGATGGGCGCCCAGAAGAAACCGCCCCGGTTTTCCCAGTACTCGCGCTTGAGCAGCCATTTGAAAGTGTTCATGCGTAGGTTCCCTTCATGGTGGCGACGAACAGGTCGGCGATGCCGGGGTTGCGGGTCTCGCCGTACTGGGCGAGCTGGCTGCGCGGGACGCCGTCGAACAGCATCACCGACTTGCCGAACACCTGTCGTTCATCGATCGGCTTGAGCGCCCGGGCGGCTTCCGCCTTGTCGGCGCCGACCATCACCTCGGTGAAGCGCTCGCCCACTTCGTCCATCGTCACCGACATCACGATCTTGCCGTCGCGGATGAACATCAGGTCGGTGAGGATGTGTTCGATCTCCTCGACCTGGTGGGTGGTGACGATGATCGTCTTCTGTTCGTCGAAATAGTCCTCGAGCAGGTTCTGGTAGAACTGCTTGCGGTAGAGGATGTCCAGGCCGAGCGTGGGCTCGTCCAGCACCAGCAGCTTGGCGTCGATCGCCATCACCAGCGCCAGGTGCAGCTGCACGATCATGCCCTTGGACATTTCCTTGACCCGCATGTTCGGGGCCAGCTTGGTGTGCGCCAGGTAGGCCTCGGCCTTCTTGCGGTCGAAGCGCGGGTGCACGCCGGCCACGAAGTCCACGGCGTCCTTGACCTTCAGCCAGCGCGGCAGCACCGCCACGTCGGCGATGAAGCACACTTCCTGCATCAGCGCGTCACGCTCGCCGCGCGGGTCCTTGCCCAGCACCTTGAGTTCGCCCTCGAAGGGCACCAGGCCCAGGGCCGCCTTCAGGGTGGTGGTCTTGCCGGAGCCGTTCGGGCCGATCAGGCCGACGATGCGGCCGGCCGGGATGTCGAAACTGATGCCGTCGACGGCCGGCTTGCCTTTGTAGCGCTTGCTGAGGTTGCGGGCGGAAATCACGGCGCTCATCACTTGTTCTCCTTGTCGGCGCGTTCCACCAGCTTCTGGAGGTCCAGCCCCAGACGCTGGATGCGCTCCAGCACCAGCGGCCACTCTTCCTTCAGGAAGCGGTCCCGCTCGGAAGCCAGGAGTTTCTCGCGCGCCCCTTCGGTCACGTACATGCCAAGTCCCCTTCGTTTTTCCACGAGTTCTTCGTCCGCCAGCTCCTGGTAGGCGCGGGAGACGGTGATCGGATTGAGCTGGTACTCGGCGGCGATCTGGCGGACCGAGGGCAGGGCCTCGCCCGGCTTGAGGTCGCCATCGAGCATCATGGCCACCACCTTGTCCTTGAGCTGCCGGTAGATCGGCGCGCTGTCATTCCAGGCGATATTCATCTCAGGACTCCCGGCGCGGCAGCAGCGAGGGCAGCGACACGTAGGGCATGGCCAGGTGGCGCTTGAGGGCGCCGCGGCGGGCCTTGCCGGCGTCGTCGTCGGCTTGGGCCAGGCCGGCGTCGGGGGACGCCAGGGCCAGGTCGGCCTTCTGGGACGCCACGGTCTGGCTGGCCATCGGCGGCTCGCCGAGGGCGTAGCCGGCCACGACGAAGGCCAGGGCGACGGACAGTCCGATCAGGTTGGTCTTGAATTTGGCGTACATGGCGCCTCCCGTCTTGGTGACGTATTGGATAGGTGTTGTAGGTAACTATAACACTACAAAAAGACCTGTCAACACCTCCTGCACGGGAAAGCGCCCAAACTGATGGCATAGACCCGGGGTGGCCCCGGGGGAGGGCGTCAAATGAAGATCTGGGCAAGTGTCGCGATGGCGGGCCTGCTGGCCGCCGCCCCCGTGCTGGCGGCTGACAAGCTGCTGGACCGCAGCTTCCGGCAGCTGGCGGGCAAGGAAACGGTGAACCTGCAGGAAACCTACGGCGGCCAGGTGCTGCTGGTGGTCAACACTGCCAGCAAGTGCGGTTTCACGCCGCAGTACGAAGGCCTCGAGGCCATGTACGCGAAGTACAAGGACCAGGGCTTCGCGGTGCTGGGCTTCCCGTCCAACGATTTCATGGGCCAGGAGCCGGGCAGCGAGGAGGAGATCCAGGAGTTCTGCACGCTGACCTACGGCGTGAAGTTCCCGATGTTCGAGAAGGTGCAGGTGCGCGGCAGCGGTGCCACGCCGCTGTATGCGGAGCTTGCCGAAGCGACCGGCGAAGCGCCGGGCTGGAACTTCCACAAGTACCTGATCGATCGCGACGGCAAGGTCGTGGCCAGCTTCGGCAGCCGCACCAAGCCCGATGATCCGAAGCTGGTGGCCGAGATCGAGAAGCTGCTGGCGGCGCCTTCGCCCGCGAAGCCGGTGCCCAAGGCCTGAAGCGCGCAGGCGCCGGCGTCAGAGCCGGCGCTTGATCGCGTTGATCAGGGTGCCCAGCACCGGGATGTGCTGGAACAGGCCGTCCGCCGCGTTCCAGTAGTCCTGGTGGTAGACCACGCGGCCCTCGGCGTCGAAGCGAAGATGGCTCATGCCGACGGTCCAGGTGTCGACGCCGCGCCGGAATTTCTTGAAGCGGATCATCATCGACCAACGCACCAGGTGTTCGCCGTTGGCCGTGCGGGTGGTCTCGTGGATCTCGACGCGGCATTCGTCCACGGCTTCAGCGCTCTCGCGCAGGTAGTGCGACAGCGCCTCGCGGCCTTCGATGGCCTTGAGCGTGTCGTTGAAGTACACGTCGGCGGCGTAGGTCTGCGGCACGAGCCTGTCGACCCGATCGGGCGCGAAGCTGGAGAAGAACTGCGCGAAGCGGGCCAGCGCCTGCGATTCCGCGGCGCTGCCGGCGGGTGGGGCGGGGTGGCGGGCGCGGATCTCTTTGAGTTTCTCTAGCGTTTCCATGGCGACATTCCACTCCGGGGCAGGTGAGGACAGCATGACCGAAGCACGCATTGATTCGCCGCCGCCGATGGCCCCGGGCGCGCTGGTCCTGGGCTGGGCGGGCGTGCTTCCGTTCCTGGCCATGGCCCTCGCCGGCTTCTTGCCGGAATGGCGGGCGCAGGCACTGTCGGCCTTCCTCGCTTACTCGGTGGCGATCCTGTCCTTTCTGGGCGGCGTGCGCTGGGGCCGGGCGCTGGCGGCGGGCGCGGGCGCCTGGCAGTACGCGCGCGCCGTGGTTCCGAGCCTGTGGGCCTGGGTGGCCTGGTGCCTGCTGCCGCCCGAGCCGGCGCTGGTGGCGCTGGCAGCGGGTTTCGTGCTGGCGGGCGCTTGGGATGCGCGCGGCGACGCGCTGCCGGCCCCCACGGCCTTCCGGCGGCTGCGGTTGGGCCTGGGGCTGGCGGTGGTGGCTTGCCACGCGCTCGCCCTGGCGGCGCGGGTGGTGGGGCCCGGCTGAACGATTCCGGCCCGGTGCATTGCCGTCCGGCCCGCGCGCCGCGACAATAGCGCGCGACGCGCCGTTCCGGCCCGCCCCTTCAGGAGTCCTTCCGCAATGAATTCCGTCCTGCGTTACGCCGCGCCGCTGGTCCTCGCCAGCCTGGTGCTCTCCCTCAGCGCCTGCAAGCCCGAAGCCGAAGACAAGGCCGACACCGCCGCCACCGAAGCCGCCGAAGGCGAAGCGGGCGCCGAGGCGCCGGCCGTGGTCGCCGGCATCGAAGGCCAGGAGACCGAGAAGAAGCAGGTCAGCTACATGATCGGCCTGGACATGGCGAAGTCGCTGGCGCCGATCAAGGACAGCCTCGACATCGAAGTGATGACCGAGGCGATGGTCGCCCACTTCAACGGCGATGCCCCGAAGCTCACCGACGAGCAGATGGTGCAGGTGCAGCAGGCCTTCACCACCAAGATGCAGGAGCAGGCCGCCGCCAAGGCCGAGGCCGCCGCGGTCGAGAACCTCGCCAAGGGCGCCGAGTTCCTGGCCGCCAACAAGGACAAGCCGGGCGTGCAGACCACCGAGTCCGGCCTGCAGTACGAAGTGGTGCGCGCGGGCAACGGCGCCCAGCCGGCCGCGACCGACATCGTGAAGGTGCACTACAAGGGCACGCTGCTCGACGGCACCGTGTTCGACAGCTCCTACGATCGCGGCGAGCCGGCCGAGTTCGGCCTCAACCAGGTCATCCCGGGCTGGTCCGAGGGCGTGGCGCTGATGAAGGTCGGCAGCAAGTACACCTTCTGGATCCCGGCCGAGCTGGCCTATGGCGAGAGCGGCGGCGGCCCGATCCCGCCGAACTCGATGCTGACCTTCGAAGTCGAGCTGCTGGAAATCGTCAAGTAACGATGTCCGTGGAAAATCGCGCGGCCGGCCACCGGCCGCGCGACACCCGGTCCCGGCCCCGCCGCGGACCGTAGGGGAAAGGCATGCGAGTCACTGTTTTCGGCACCGGCTACGTCGGCCTGGTCACGGGCACCTGCCTGGCCGAGGTTGGCAACCACGTGGTCTGCGTGGACATCGACCAGGCCAAGGTCGACGGCCTCAACCGCGGCGTCATCCCCATTTATGAGCCGGGCCTGGAGCCCATGGTCCGCGCCAACCACGGCGCCGGCCGCCTCGAATTCACCACCGATGCCGCCGCCGCGATCGCGCACGGCGACACGATCTTCATCGCGGTCGGCACGCCGCCGGACGAGGACGGCAGCGCCGACCTGCAGTACGTGCTGGCGGTCGCCCGCACCATCGGCCAGCACCTCGCGCGCCCGGCCGTGGTCGTGAACAAGTCCACCGTGCCCGTGGGCACCGCCGACCGGGTGCGCGCGACCATCGCCGCCGTGCTGGCGGACCGCGGCGCCGACGTCGCCTTCGAGGTGGCGTCCAACCCGGAATTCCTGAAGGAGGGCGCGGCGGTCAACGACTGCATGCGCCCCGACCGCATCATCGTCGGCTCGCGCAGCCCGCGCGCGGTCGAGCAGCTGCGCCGCCTGTACGCGCCGTTCAACCGCAGCCACGACCGCGTGGTGGTGATGGACGAGCGCTCGGCCGAGCTGACCAAGTACGCGGCCAACGCCATGCTGGCCACCAAGATCAGCTTCATGAACGAGATGGCGAACATCGCCGAACGCGTGGGCGCCGACATCGAGATGGTGCGCCACGGCATCGGCTCGGATCCGCGCATCGGCTACCACTTCATCTACCCGGGCCCCGGCTACGGCGGTTCGTGCTTCCCGAAGGACGTGCAGGCGCTAGAGCGCATCGCCCGCCAGCACGACTATCCCGCGCGCATCCTCGCGGCCGTGGAGGCGGTGAACGACGCCCAGAAGGGCAAGCTGTTCGAACTCATCTCGCGCCACTTCGGCGGCGACGTGTCGGGCAAGACCTTCGCGGTCTGGGGCCTGGCCTTCAAGCCCAACACCGACGACATGCGCGAGGCGCCCAGCCGCACGCTGCTGGCGCAGCTGTGGGCGGCCGGTGCCCGCGTGCGCGCGCACGACCCCGAGGCGATGGAGGAGGCGGCGCGCATTTTCGGCGGGCGCGACGACCTGGTGTTCTGCGACAGCCCCGACGCCGCGCTCGAAGGCGCCGACGCGCTGGTGCTGGTGACCGAGTGGAAGGCCTTCAACAGCCCCGATTTCCAGGCCATGGCCCGCCGCCTGAACGCGCGGGTGGTTTTCGACGGCCGCAACCTGTTTTCGCCCGATGCCGTCGAGGAAGCCGGCCTGACCTACTATGGCATCGGACGCGGCCGCACCCTGCGGCACGACTGAGAGTCCCGCCATGTCCCACACGCCTGCCGCCGGTCCCGAGCTGGAGGACCGCATCGCCGAACTGGAGTCGCGCATCGCCTTCCAGGAGCTGGCCCTGTCCGAACTCAGCGACGCGCTGGCCGAGACCCGCATGGAAACCGCGCGCGCCAGCGAACAGCTGGTCCGCGCCCTGGGCGATTTGAAGCAGCTGCGCGGCCTACTCTACGCCGACCCTGGCGCCGAGCCGCCGCCGCCCCACTATTGAGCACGATCCAAGCATGAGCAATTCGCTGCGCGAGAAACTGATGGGCCTGGGCTTCAAGGCCCCCGAACCCGAGGCCAAGCCCGAGCGCAAGCCTGACGGCGCGCGCCCAGGCGATGGCGGCCGGGACCGGCACGCGGGCAAGCCCGGCGAGCGTCGCGGCGGCAAGGCGGGCGAGCACCGCGGTCCGCGTCCGCCGGGCAAGCCGGGTGAGGCGCGCGGCCCGCGTCCCGACGGCAAGCCGGGTGAATCCCGCGGCCCGCGTCCGGCCGGTGCGCCGGGCGAGAAGCGCGCCGACGGGCGCCGTGGCCCGGGCAAGCCGGGCGAAGGCCGCCGCGGCGGCAAGCCGCGCAGCCAGGAGGAGATCGACCTGGCCAAGGCCTACGCGATCCGCGCCCAGAAGGAAAAGGAAGAGCGCATCGAGGCCGAGCGCGTGAAGCAGGAGGAGGCCCGCCTGCGTCGCGAGGCCAAGGCCAGGCTCGCCGAGCTGGTGAAGGACCAGGGCTTGAACGACAAGGACGCCGACATCGCGCGGCACTTCCCCTATGGCGGCAAGATCAAGCGCATCCACGTCACCGCCGCCCAGCTCAAGCAGCTCAATGCCGGCGAGCTCGGCGTGCTGCAGCTCGACGGCCGCTACCTGCTGGTCACCGCCGCGCTGTTGGACGAGGCCGAGAAGGTGTTCGCGCCGGCGGTCGCGCTGCGCGTCGATCCGAATGCGCCGGCCGGCGACGATCCCTACGCCGACCCGCAATACCAGGTCCCCGACGACCTCGTCTGGTAACCACTTCCTGTAGGAGGCGCGGCTACTCCGGGTCGTAGTCGAGGTTGGAGGCCAGCCAGCGCTCGGCCTGGTGCAGCGGCACGCCCTTGCGGCGCGCATAGTCCGCGACCTGTTCGCGCGAGAGACGGCCGACCACGAAGTACTGGCTGCCCGGGTGGGCGAAGTACAGGCCGCTCACCGCCGCCGCCGGATACATCGCGAAACTTTCGGTGAGCCGGAGGCCGGTGTGCTTCTCCGCCTCCAGCAGCCGGAAGATCGTCGCCTTCTCGCTGTGCTCGGGGCAGGCCGGATAGCCGGGCGCCGGGCGGATGCCGCGGTACTGCTCGCGGATCAGCGATTCGTTGTCCAGCGCTTCGTCCGGCGCGTAGCCCCAGAGTTCGGTGCGCACCTTCTGGTGCAGGCGCTCGGCGAAGGCCTCGGCCAGGCGGTCGGCCAGCGCCTTCAGCATGATCGAGTTGTAGTCGTCGTTGTCGGCCTCGAAGCGGGCCACGTGCGGCTCGATGCCCAGGCCCGCCGTGACCGCGAACGCACCCACCCAATCCCGGCGGCCACTGTCGCGCGGCGCCACGAAGTCGGCCAGGCAGAAATTGGCGCGGTCATCGGGCTTCTCGGCCTGCTGGCGCAGGCAGTGCAGCACCGCGTCGCCGCCGTCGGCGTGCAGGTGGATGTCGTCGCCAACCGCGTTCGCCGGCCACAGGCCGACCACGGCCTTGGCCGTCAGCCACTTCCCGCCGACGATCCGGTCGAGCATGGCGCGCGCATCCTTGAACAGCTCGCGCGCCTGCGCGCCCACCACCGCATCGTCGAGGATGGCCGGATAGCGGCCGGCCAGCTCCCAGGTCTGGAAGAACGGCGTCCAGTCGATCACCTCGACCAGGTCGGCCAGCGGGTAATCGTCGAACACCGTCAGCCCCGGCTTGAGCGGGGCCGGGGGCACGTAGTCGGCCCAGCCGCCGTCGAACTTCTTGCCGCGGGCGCGCTCGAGCGGCATCAGCGGCTTGGCGTCGCCCTTGTTGGCGTGGCGGGTGCGCACTTCGGCGTAGTCGGCCTTGTTGGCGGCCACGAACGGCGCGCGCAGGTCCTCGCTGAGCAGCGACTGCATCACGCCGACCGCGCGCGAAGCGTCCTTCACCCAGACCACGGGCGAGCCGTAGTGCGGGTCGATCTTCAGCGCCGTGTGCGCACGCGAGGTGGTCGCGCCGCCGATCAGCAGCGGGATCTCGAAGCCCTGCCGCTTCATCTCCTTGGCGACATGGCTCATTTCCTCCAGCGAGGGCGTGATCAGGCCGGAGAGGCCGATGATGTCGGCCTTCTCCTCGCGGGCGCGGTCAAGGATGGTCTGGGCCGGCACCATCACGCCCAGGTCCACCACGTCGAAGTTGTTGCAGGCCAGCACCACGCCGACGATGTTCTTGCCGATGTCGTGCACGTCGCCCTTCACCGTGGCCATCAGCACCTTGCCCTTGGGCTTGCCGGCGTCGCCGTTGAGCGCCTTCTCGGCCTCGATGTACGGGATCAGGATGGCCACGGCCTTCTTCATCACGCGGGCCGACTTCACCACCTGCGGCAGGAACATCTTGCCGGCGCCGAACAGGTCGCCGACCACGTTCATGCCGGCCATCAGCGGGCCTTCGATCACGTCCAGCGGGCGCGCGGCGGCCTGGCGGGCTTCCTCGGTGTCGGCTTCGACGAACTTGTCGATGCCGTGCACCAGCGCATGCTTGATGCGCTCGGCCACCGGTGCCTCGCGCCAGGCCAGGTCCTCGGTGCGCACCTCGCCCTTCTTCGACTTGTGCTTTTCCGACTCGGCAAGCAGCCGCTCGGTGCCGTCGGCGCGGCGGTTGAGCACCACGTCCTCGACCGCCTCGCGCAGCGCCGGCGCGATGTCGTCGTACAGCGCCAGCGCGCCGGCGTTGACGATGCCCATGTCCATGCCGGCGCGGATCGCGTGGTACAGGAACACCGCGTGGATGGCCTCGCGCACCGCATTGTTGCCGCGGAACGAGAACGACACGTTCGACACGCCGCCGGAGACGTGGCTGAGCGGGAAGCGCGCCTTCAGTTCCGCCGTCGCCTCGATGAAGGCGACCGCGTAGCCGTCATGCTCCTCGATGCCGGTGGCGATCGCGAAGATGTTGGGGTCGAAGATGATGTCCTCGGGCGGGAAGCCCGCGTCCTCGACCAGCAGTTGGTAAGCGCGCGAGCAGATCTCGACCTTGCGCGCGAAAGTGTCGGCCTGGCCGACCTCGTCGAAGGCCATCACCACCACCGCGGCGCCGTGGCGGCGCACCTTGGCGGCGTGCTCTAGGAAGGCGGCCTCGCCCTCCTTCATCGAGATGGAGTTGACGATGGCCTTGCCCTGCACGCACTTGAGGCCAGCCTCGATCACGCTCCACTTCGAGCTGTCGATCATCACCGGCACCCGGGCGATGTCCGGCTCGGCGGCGATCAGGTTGAGGAAGCGGGCCATGGCCGCCTCGGCGTCCAGCATGCCCTCGTCCATGTTGACGTCGATCACCTGGGCGCCGCTCTCTACCTGCTGGCGGGCCACGGCCAGGGCCTCGTCGTAGCGGCCCTCGAGGATGAGCTTCTTGAACTGGATCGAGCCGGTGACGTTGGTGCGCTCGCCGACGTTGACGAAATTGGTGTCGGGCGTGATGACGAAGGGTTCGAGCCCGGCGAGGCGCGTGTAGGGCGCGATCGAAGGAATCGGCCGGGGCGGCAGGCCGGCCACGGCCTGCGCGATCGCCGCGATGTGCTCGGGCGTGGTGCCGCAGCAGCCGCCGACCAGGTTCAGCAGGCCGGCCTCGGCGAACTCGCGCAGCACGCCCGCGGTCTCCTCCGGGCCCTCGTCGTAGCCGCCGAAGGCGTTGGGCAGGCCGGCGTTCGGGTGGCAGCTGACGTGGGTGTCGGCCACCTGCGACAGCATGTCGATGTGCGCGCGCAGGTCGCGGGCGCCGAGCGCGCAATTGAGGCCGATCGACAGCGGGCGGGCGTGGCGCAGCGAGTACCAGAAGGCCTCGGCGGTCTGGCCCGACAGCGTGCGGCCGCTGCGGTCGGTGATGGTGCCGGACACCATCACCGGCAGGCGCGCGCCCAGTTCCTCGAACAATTCCTCGAGGGCGTATAGCGCCGCCTTGGCGTTGAGCGTGTCGAACACCGTCTCGACCAGCAGGATGTCGGCGCCGCCCTCGACCAGGCCGCGGGCGGCGGTGAGGTAGTTGGCCACCAGCTCGTCGAAGTGGATGTTGCGGTAGCCGGCGTCTTCCACCCGCGGGCTGATCGAGGCGGTGCGGCTGGTCGGGCCCAGCACGCCGGCGACGAAGCGCGGGCGCGACGGGTCGGCCGCCTCGAACTCGTCGCAGCAGGCGCGGGCCAGGCGCGCGCCCTCGCGGTTGAGCTCGGCCACCAGCTGCTCGAGCTTGTAATCGGCCTGCGAGACTTCGGTGGAGTTGAAGGTGTTGGTCTCGAGGATGTCGGCGCCGGCCGCCAGGTAGGCGCGATGCACGCCGGCGATCACCTCAGGCTGCGTCAGCGTGAGCAGGTCGTTGTTGCCCTTGAGGTCGGAGCCGCTGCAGCCGCAGCCGGGACCGTGCGAATGGCCCTCCGAGAAACGCAAGCCGTCGAACCCGGCCGCGAAGCGTTCGCCGCGGTAGGCCGCCTCGTCCAGCGAATGCCGCTGGATCATCGTGCCCATCGCGCCGTCGATGACCAGGATGCGCTCGGCCAGCGCGGCCAGCAGCCGCTCGGTGCGGGCGGGGTGGTGCCAGGGAAGGGTCTTCACGGTTTGCGGGCCAGCAGGGTCAGGACTTCGAAATGGGGCGGGCGCTTCTCTCGGGTCACCGCCTCGCAGACCGTCACTTCAAGCCCGGCCTTCTCGGCATAGCGGCGCAGGTCCTTCACGGTGAAGCCGAGGTTGACGTGGCCGTACGGGGTGACGGCCGCCTGGTGCTCGTGCTTTCCGAGGCAGGTGGCGACCAGGCGCCCGCCGCGGCGCAGCACGCGCGCGGCCTCGGCGATGGCCAGGCCGGGCTTGGTGGCGTAGGTGAGGGCGTGCATCAGCAAGACCAGGTCGAACTGCGAGGCCCCGAAATCCAGGGCCTGCATGTCGCCCTCGAGCACCTCGACGTGGCGGTACTTGCGCAAGCGTTCCCGGGCCGCGCCGACCACGCGGGCGCTGGAGTCGACGCAGACGTAGCGGCGTGCGTGCGGGGCCAGCAGCTCGCCCAGCACGCCGTCGCCCGAGGCCACGTCGAGCACGTCACCGGGTTCGAGCAGGGGCAGGGTGGAGCGGGCCAGCGCTTCCCAGGTGCGGCCGGGCGAATAATGGCGCTCCATGTCGCCGGCCACCGAGTCGGCCCAGTTCTGGTCGGCGGCGCGGGCGGCCAGGATGGCGGGCAGGCGGTCGGCGTCCTGGCGCAACAGCGGGTCGTCGGTGCTGTCGCGCAGGGCTTCCCACAGGCGGCCCTCGGCCGGGTCCAGCGATTCGGCGTTGAAGCGGTAGTAGGCCGACACCCCGGCGCGGCGGTCGCGCACCAGGTCAGCCTCCTTGAGCCGGGCCAGGTGGGTCGAGACCCGCGGCTGGGCCAGCCGGGTGATGCCGGAGAGCTCGGCCACGGTGAGCTCCTCGCGTTCAAGCAGGGCCAGCAGCCGGACCCGGGTCGGATCGGCCAGGACCTTGAGGCAGGCCGACCACGCGTCGAGATCCATGGCTTTATCCTTTCATCCGGATTCAAAGATATGGAAGGTTAGGCCGGCTCACCGGGGGCGTCAAGGCGATCCGCGTCGCGCTTCACGCGCCGTGGACCTGTGCGGGGCGGCGCCAGCCGCTACAATTGGCGTCTTTCCGCACAACCACCGAGGAACCGCCGTGGACTTCCGATTCACCGAAGAGCAGCTGATGATCCAGGACGTGGCCCGGCGCATCTCGCAGGAGAAGATCGCCCCGAGCGCGGAGCACCACGACCGCACCGGCGAGTTCCCGCTGGAGAACATCCGCACGCTGGGCGAGAACGGCCTGATGGGCATCGAAGTGCCGGCCGAGTACGGCGGCGCCGGCATGGACCCGATCAGCTACGTGCTGGCCATGATCGAGATCGCCGAGGCCGACTGCGCCCACTCGACCATCGTCTCGGTGAACAATTCGCTGTTCTGCAACGGCATCCTGAAGTTCGGCACCGAGGCGCAGAAGCAGAAGTACGTGCGCGCGATCGCCGAGGGCAAGGAAATCGGCGCCTTCGCGCTGACCGAGCCGCAGTCGGGCTCCGACGCCACCGCCATGCGCTGCAAGGCCGTCAAGCAGGCCGACGGCAGCTACGTCATCAACGGCAAGAAGAGCTGGATCACCTCCGGCCCGGTCGCGAAGTACATCATCCTGTTCGCCATCACCGATCCGTCCAAGGGAGCCAAGGGCATCACCGCCTTCATGGTCGACACCGCCAAGCCGGGCTTCCACCGCGGCAAGACCGAGCCCAAGCTGGGCATCCGCGCCTCGGCCACCTGCGAGATCGAGTTCCAGGACTACGTGGCCACGCCGGATGAAGTCGTCGGCCAGGACGGCGAGGGCTTCAAGATCGCCATGGGCGTGCTCGACGCCGGCCGCATCGGCATCGCCTCGCAGGCCGTGGGCCTGGCCAAGGCCGCCTACAAGGCCTCCGTGGCCTACGTGAAGGAGCGCAAGAGCTTCGGCCAGCCGATCGGCTCGTTCCAGATGATCCAGGCCAAGATCGCCGACATGAAGTGCCGCCTCGACGCCGCCGAGATCCTGACCCTGCGCGCCGCCTGGGCCAAGGCCGAGGCCGACAAGACCGGCGGCCGCTTCAGCACCGAGGCCTCGGTGGCCAAGCTCACCGCGTCGGAAGCCGCGATGTACATCACCCACCAGGCCCTGCAGATCCACGGCGGCATGGGCTACTCGAAGGAAATGCCGCTCGAGCGCTACTTCCGCGACGCCAAGATCACCGAGATCTACGAGGGCACCAGCGAGATCCAGCGCCTGGTCATCGCCCGCAACGAGACCGGCCTGCGCTGAGCGGCACCCGTACCCCGGCGTATCCGAAGCCCCGCTGAAGCGGGGCTTCTTTTTGCCTGTGTTCCGGCTGGCCGGAACCGTGGGGCAGGGCTACAATTTCGCACTTTAATCACGCCCTGCGAGAACGCGGTCAATGAACGCCCACGCCCTGGCTTCCGCCGACACCCTCGACGCCGTCATCGCGGCCCTTCCGGCGGGCCTGCCGGCGGCCGAGAAGAACCTGCTGGAGCGTTTCACCCGCGGCTTCTTCGCCCGGCTGCCGGAGGACGAGCTGGCGGCCCGCCCGGGGGCCGACTGGGCCCGGGTGGCGCAGTCCTTCCTCGGCTTCTGCCGCCAGCGCGCGGCCGGCGCGCCGAAGCTGCAGGTGTTCAACCCGGGCCTGGCCACGGATGGCTTCGAAAGCACCCACACCGTGGTGCGCATCGTCAACGACGACATGCCCTTCCTGGTCGATTCGGTGCGGATGGCGCTGGCGCAGTTCGGCACGTCGCTGCACCAGATCGCGCACCCGGTGTTCAACATCGCGCGCGATGCCGCCGGCCAGCTGCAGGACGTGGGCCAGGGCCTGCCCGAATCGATGATGTACCTCGAGATCGACCGCCAGGCCGACGCCGACACCCTGCAGGCGATCGAGAAGGCCCTGCTGGCCGCGCTGTCCGACGTGCGCGAGGCGGTGACCGACTGGCAGGTGATGCGCGAGACGATGGTGCGCATCGCCGACGGCCTCGAGGCCAGCCCGATGCCGGTGGACGCCGCCGGCCGCGCCGAGGCGCAGGCCTTCCTGCGCTGGGCCGCCGACAACCATTTCACCTTCCTCGGTTACCGCGAGTACGAAGTCACCGACCGCAAGCTGGCGGCGGTGCAGGGCAGCGGCCTGGGCCTGCTGCGCGGCAAGGACCACCTGGTGCAGCCGCGCCCGGTCGAAGGCCTTGCGGCCGCCGACCTGGCCCCGGGCCAGCGCCTCGACGCGCTGATCCTGACCAAGACCAACGCCCGCGCCACCGTGCACCGCCCGGGCTACATGGACTACATCGGCGTGCTGGTGTTCGACGACAGCGGCCGCGCCGTGCGCGAGCACCGTTTCCTTGGCCTCTACACCTCCAGCGCCTACAACCGCCGCCCGTGGGAAATCCCGCTGGTGCGCCAGCGCCACGAATTCGTGATGGCCTCGTCCGGCCTGGCGCCCAACAGCCACAGCGGCAAGGCCCTGCGCCACATCCTCGAGACCCTGCCGCGCGACGAGCTGTTCCAGTCCAGCGCCGAGGAACTCCAGCGCACCGCGATGGGCATCCTGGGCCTGCAGGAGCGCGCGCGCACCCGCCTGTTCCTGCGCCGCGACCGCTACGGCCGCTTCTTCTCGGCCCTGGTCTACATCCCGCGCGACCGCTTCAACACCGGCATCCGCCAGCGCATCGAAGCGCTGCTGATGGCCGAGCTGCAGGGCGAACGCCTCGACCACAGCGTGCAGATCGGCGAATCGCCGCTGGCCCAGCTGCACCTGGTGATCCGTCCGAAGGCCGGCTGCAAGGTCGCCTTCGAGCAGGACAAGCTCGAGGCCGAGCTGGCCCGCATCGTCCGCGACTGGCACGACGAACTGCGCGAGACGCTGGTGCGCCAGCTGGGCGAGGAGCAGGGCCTGCGCCTGTTCCAGCGCTACGGCCGCAGCCTGCCCGCCGGCTACGTCGAGAAGGTCAGCCCGCAGATCGCCGCCGCCGACGTGGTGCAGGCCGCCGAGCTGGCCGGCCCCGACGACCAGCGCGTGTCCTTCTACCGCGTGGGCGAACGGCTGGGCTTCAAGCTGATCCGCCGCAGCTCCGACATCGCCCTCTCCGACGTGCTGCCGGTGATGGAGAACCTCGGCCTGCGCATCCTCACCGAGCATCCCTACGTCATCGACGTGGACGGCGAGCGCCTGTCCATCCAGGACTTCGAGGTGCAGCCGCTCAACGGCGAGATCGACGTCGAGGCCGCCCGCAAGCCCTTCGAGGAAGCCTTCGCCGAGGTCTGGCGCGGCGCCGCCGAGAACGACGGCTTCAACCGCCTGCTGCCCAGCGCCCGCCTGGAGTGGCGCGACATCGCCATGCTGCGCGGCTACACCAAGTACGCGCTGCAGACCGGCGTGCCGTTCTCGCAGCCGTACATGGAAGAGACGCTGCAGCGCTACCCGGTGATCGCGCGCCTGCTGTACGAACTCTTCGCCGCGCGCTTCGAGCCTGGTCGCGAGCACCCGCTCGACGCCGCCGGCCAGCAGGCCCTGCACGACCAGATCGCCTGGCTGCTGCCGAGGGAGCGCCGCCAGGCGCTCGACACGATCCCGCAGGAAATCGCCTCTTCGCGTGCGCTCGACCGCGCCGCCCAGATCGACGCCTGCACCGACGCGCTCGAGATACTGCTCGACACCGCGGTCTCCAGCATCGACGACGACCGCATCCTGCGCGGCTACATGAGCCTGATCAACGCCACGCTGCGCACCAACTTCTACCAGAAGAAGGGCGGCACGCACCGCGACTACATCAGCTTCAAGTTCGATCCGGCGTTGGTGCCCGACCTGCCGAAGCCGCGGCCTTACCGCGAGATCTTCGTCTACTCGCCGTTCGTGGAGGGCGTGCACCTGCGCTTCGGGCCGGTGGCCCGCGGCGGCCTGCGCTGGTCCGACCGTCGCGAGGACTTCCGCACCGAGGTGCTGGGCCTGGTGAAGGCGCAGATGGTGAAGAACACCGTCATCGTGCCCGTGGGCTCGAAGGGCGGCTTCGTGGTCAAGCGCCCGCCGGTGGGCGGCGACCGCGATGCGCAGCTGGCCGAGGGCATCGCCTGCTACAAGCGCTTCATCAACGGCCTGCTCGACATCACCGACAACCTGGTGGACGGCGAGGTGGTGCACCCGGTCGACGTGGTGCGCCACGACGGCGACGACCCCTACCTGGTGGTCGCGGCCGACAAGGGCACCGCCACCTTCTCCGACATCGCCAACGGCATCTCGGCCGAGCACGGCTTCTGGCTGGGCGACGCGTTTGCGTCCGGCGGCTCGGTCGGCTACGACCACAAGGGCATGGGCATCACCGCCAAGGGCGCCTGGGAATCGGTCAAGCGCCACTTCCGCGCGCTGGGCATCGACAGCCAGTCGCAGGACTTCACCTGCGTCGGCATCGGCGACATGTCGGGCGACGTGTTCGGCAACGGCATGCTGCTGTCGAAGCACATCCGCCTGGTGGCGGCCTTCGACCACCGCCACATCTTCCTCGACCCGAACCCGGATGCGGCGCGCAGCTACGTCGAGCGCGAGCGCATGTTCAAGCTGCCGCGTTCGAGCTGGGACGATTACGACCGCTCGCTGATCTCCGAGGGCGGCGGCATCCACCCGCGCTCGGTGAAGTCGATCGCGATCACGCCGCAGGTGCGCGAGGCGCTCGACCTGCCGGCCGGCACCGAGCAGCTCAGCCCGAACGAGCTGATGAACGCCATCCTCAAGGCGCCGGTGGACCTGCTGTGGAACGGCGGCATCGGCACCTACGTCAAGGCCGCGTCCGAGTCGCACGCCGACGCCGGCGACCGCGCCAACAACGGCCTGCGCGTCAACGGCGGCGAGCTGCGGTGCAAGGCGGTGGGCGAGGGCGGCAACCTGGGCATGACCCAGAAGGGCCGCATCGAGGCGGCCTTCGCGGGCGTGCTGGTGAACACCGACTTCATCGACAACTCGGCCGGCGTGGACACCTCCGACCACGAGGTCAACATCAAGATCCTGCTGTCGGCGCCGGTCCTGCGCGGCGAGCTGAGCCAGGAACAGCGCAACGCGCTGCTGGCCAGCATGACCGACGAGGTCGGCGAGCTGGTGCTCAACGACAACTACCGCCAGAACCAGGCCATCAGCCTGATGGAGCGGATGAGCGCGGCGCGCCTGGGCTCGTTCGGCCACTTCATCCGCACGCTCGAGGGCGAAGGCCTGCTCGACCGCGCCATCGAGTTCCTCCCCAGCGACGGCGAGCTCAACGACCGCAAGGCGCGCGGCCAGGGCCTGACCCGCCCCGAGCTGTCGGTGCTGCTGAGCTACGACAAGATCGTCGTGTTCAACCAGATGCTCGAGTCCGACGTGCCCGAGGACCCGTACCTCTCGAAGGAACTGGTGCGCTACTTCCCCAACGCCCTGCAGGAAAAGTATGCGCAGGACATGGAGAACCACCGCCTGCGCCGCGAGATCATCGCCACCGCGGTCACCAACTCCACCGTCAACCGCATGGGCGCGACCTTCATCCTGCGCATGCAGGAGGACACGGGCCAGACCCCGGCGCAGATCGCCAAGGCCTTCACCATCAGCCGCGAGGTGCTGGAGGCGCGCGAGCTGTGGGCGCGCATCGACGCGCTCGACCTGAAGGTGCCCGAGAGCGCCCAGCTCGACGCCCTCACCAGCATCTGGCACCTGCAGCGCAACATGACGCGATGGCTGCTCAACCGGCCCGGCGAGAACCTCAACATCGCCGAGAAGGTCGAGCGTTACGCCGGCGGCGTGGCCGCGCTACGTGCGTCGCTGGCCGGCTTGCTGCCGGCCGAGGCCCGCGCCGAGCTGCTGGCCGACGTCGCCCACTGGCAGCAGCTGGGTTACCCGGAAGACCTGGCCCAGGCCTTCGCCAGCCTGCCGTTCCTGGCCTACGCGCTGGACATCGTCGAAGTGGCGATCGAGCGCGGCCTGCCGGTGGCCGACGTGGCCGCGGCCTACTTCAACCTGTCCGATGCCCTGCACACCAAGTGGCTGATGGACAGCGTGGAAGCGCTGCCGGTCGAGGGCCGCTGGCACGCCCAGGCCCGCGGCGTGCTGCGCGACGAGCTGCAGGCGCAGCAGCGCGCGCTGGTGGCGCAGGTGCTCGGCGCGGCGGGTGCAGGCACCTCGCCGCAGGCGCTGGTCGAGGCCTGGCTGGCCCGCGACGACGCCACGCTGAAGTACACCATGGCCATGTTCGCCGACATGCGTAACCTGCGCGGCCTCGACTACCCGACGCTGTCGGTGGCCGTCCGCCGCCTCGCCCAGGTCGTCGCCGCCGGCGCCCGCTGACCGCGTTTCTTGCCCTGAACCCCTCCCACAACGGACTTGTCGTAAGCTTCGGGCATGTCCTTGCCCGCCCATCCGCGCATCGCCTTCCTGGCCAGCCCGTCGCCGGAAGCCCAGGCCGCCCTGGCCAAGCTCACCGCCGCGCACGGCCAGGTGGTGCCCGGCGAGGCCGACGTCATCTGTGCCCTCGGCGGCGACGGCTTCATGCTGCAGACCCTGCACCGGCACGGCCCGCTGGGCCGCCCGGTTTACGGCATGAAGCTGGGTACGGTCGGTTTCCTGATGAACCAGCACCGGCCCGAAAGCCTGGTCGAGCGCCTGCATGCGGCCGAGACCACCGTGCTGCATCCGCTCGAGATGCGCGCCACCACCGAATCCGGCGCCACCGTGAATTCGCTGGCCTACAACGAGGTTTCGCTGCTGCGCCAGACGCGCCAGGCGGCGCACCTGCGCGTGCACCTCAACGGCCAGGTGCGGCTGGAGGAACTGGTTTGCGACGGCGCCCTGGTGGCCACGCCCGCGGGCAGCACCGCCTACAACTTCTCCGCGCACGGCCCGATCCTGCCGCTGGGCTCGCAGGTCATCGCGCTGACGCCGATCGCGGCGTTCCGGCCGCGGCGCTGGCGCGGCGCGCTGCTGCGGGCCGACACCGAGGTGCGGCTGGAGGTGCTCGATGGCTACAAGCGCCCGGTCAGTGCCACCGCCGACTCGCACGAAGTGCGCGACGTGGCCGAGGTCAGCATCCGCGAGTCGCGCCAGCACCAGGTGACGCTGCTGTTCGACCGCGAGCACAACCTCGAGGAGCGCATCCTCAACGAGCAGTTCCTCACCTGAGGCGGCGTCTCGTTCCCTGAGACCCCGGCAGCGCATACTTCCGCCATGAGCCCTCTGTCCCAGCCGCCCGTCCGTCCCGCCGACCGCCTGGTCGTGGCCATCACCGCGCGGGCGCTGTTCGACCTCGAGGACAGCCACGCGCTGTTCCAGGCCAGCGGGCTCGAGGCCTACGCCGAGTTCCAGCGCAGCCGCGAGAAGGACGTGCTGGCCCCGGGCATCGCCTTCCCGCTGGTGCAGAAGCTGCTGGCGCTGAATGTCGGTGCCGCGCCCGAAGCGCCGCGGGTCGAGGTGGTGCTGCTCTCGCGCAACTCGTCCGACACCGGCCTGCGCATCTTCAACTCGATCCGGCACTACGGGCTGGGCATCGTCCGCGCCGTGTTCACCAGTGGCGCCGAGACCTGGCCCTACATCAAGCCCTTCGGCGCCCAGTTGTTCCTGTCGGCCAACCCGGCCTCGGTGCGCAGCGCGCTCGAGCACGGCTTCGCCGCCGCCACCATCCTGCCGGCCAAGGCCTACGAGCCCGCGCACCCGCAGCTGCGCATCGCCTTCGACGGCGACGCGGTGATCTTCGGCGACGAGTCCGAGCGCGTGTCGCAGACCTCGGGCCTGGCCGCTTTCCACGACAACGAATCGACGCGGGTGAACGAGCCGCTGTCCGGCGGCCCCTTCCGCGGCTTCCTCGCCGCCCTGCACGAACTGCAGCTGGCCTTCCCGCCGGGCGAGGATTCGCCCATCCGCACCGCCCTGGTCACCGCCCGCTCGGCCCCGGCCCACGAGCGCGTGATCCTGACCCTGCGCGAGTGGGGCGTGCGCCTGGACGAAGCGATGTTCCTCGGGGGCCGCAACAAGGGCCCGTTCCTCCAGGCCTTCGGCGCCGACATCTTCTTCGATGATTCCCGGCACAACATCGAGAACGCCAGCCAGCACGTGGCCACCGGGCACGTGCCGTTCGGTGTCACCAACGAAGGCTAGGAGGTCGTATGCAGCCCGCCCTCAGGGTGCTGGACGATATCTGCTACGTCCTGGAGTGCGCGGCAACCAACTGCATGGGCGAGGGAAGGTCGGAGCTCAGTGCGCTCTGTGGCCGGTTGGAGGAGGGTGGCGAGGCCTATGCAGTTCCCGGTCGCGAGCAACTCGCCGCGAGGCTGCGGGTGATCCTGGGCTTGTACCGTTCCGACCAGCGGCAGGATGCCTCCGTCAGGCTCGGCGGAATCAGCCGTGAGCTCTGGGCGACGGTGGACGTCGCGAGGTACAGTCAGGCCGGCAACCACCCCCCTGGAGAAGCCCCATGATTCCCGCCCTGCTGCTCGCACTCCAGCTTGCGGCCGCACCGTCCGGTTTCTCCGAGGCCAAGGCCCTGGCGGATGCCAACGAGGCGGCACTGAGTAGCGAGATGATGTCTCGACTGATGGCGGCGCAGGGCGAGCTGCTCGGCGAGGCCGTGGGGAAATGTGCGGGTCCCGGCATGGACTTTTCGCCCCTGGCGATCGTGTTCGTGCTCAACGAGGACGGCTCGGTGGCCCGGACCTGGCGGCAAGGCGACACGCCCTTGGCGACATGCCTGGAGCGCGAGTTTGCCGCGGCCACCTTCTCAGGCCGCTGGCCAGCGCCGTTCTACACCTCGATCGAGCTCAGCCTGGCCGGCCACTGATCGAACCGTCCGCGGGCGCAATGGCCCGGCGTCGCAGTGCGTAGAGAAGCCACGCCATGGCCGCCACGCCGGCGCCCGCGAGGAACGCGAGTTCACCCCCGCTGCGCTCCCAAGCCACCGCGGCCAGCCCGGCGCCCAGTACGCCGCCCACGCCCTGGCTGAAGCCGAAGAACAGGCTCTGCCCGGCACCGGCGCGGCGGCCCGGGAAGAAATCGGCCATCAGGCGCATGCAGCACGCGTAGAAGGTGGCGAAGCTCAGCGCGTGCGTGGCCTGGGCCAGCGCCATGATTGGCAGTGATTCGGCGTACAGCGCGGTCACGACCCAGCGCAGCACGGTCACGGCCAAGCACACCATCAGCAAACGGCTGGCGCCGAAGCGGGCGATCAGCTTCGGCGCTTTCCAGAACATCGCGATCTCGATCAGCACGCCCAGCGCCCACAGCCCGCCCACCGTCGCGCCGCTGTGACCGGCCGCCTGCAGGTGCAGGGTGTAGAACACGTAGAACGGCCCGAAGCTGGCCTGCATCAGCAGCGCTACCAGCAGGAAACGGCGCACGCCGGGGCGCTTCCACAGGTGGCCGGCGTCGGCGGCGGTGGGCGCGTGCTCCACCTGGCGGTCGTGGCGGTGCGGCCAAGCCGCGGCCAGCATCAGCACGAACAGGGGCAGCGTCACCCACGCGAAGTGCTCGGCGCCGACGCGGTCGAGCAGGGCACCGTAGGTGCCGGCCACGATCAGGAAGCCGATCGAGCCCCACACGCGCAGGCGGCCGTACATATCCGCGCGCGGACCCAGTGCGGTCAGCGTCATCGCTTCGAACTGCGGCATCACCGCGTTGTAGAACAGGCCGAACACCGCCATCACCGCCAGCAGCGCCCAGGCGCTGCCGGTGAAAACGAAGGCCGAGAAACACAGCAGCGTCAGCCCACAGCCGGCGACGAACCAGTGGCCGGGGCGTTCGCTGCGGTGGGTCAGTGCGGCCCAGGCCGGCGGCGCGACGATCCGCGTGCCGTACCACAGCCCCAGCATGCCGCCGACCACGTAGCCGCCGTGGCCCAGCGCGTCCACCCAGCGACCGACGTAGGGCGTGTAGGCGCCCAGCGCGGCGTAGTAGCAGAAATAGAAGATCGAAAAGCGACGAAGACTCGCGTCCATGCAGGGCGGTGCCAGGATAGAAAACGGCCGGACCCCAGGGTCCGGCCGTCATCATCGCCGCTTTGGTGCAGTCGCGGAACTAGCGGATGCTGGCCTCGCGGCCCACCACGCCACGCCCCGGCGCCACCGTCTCCCGTGGGCCGGTCGCGCGAGGTGCCGGGCTGCTGCCCGCGCCGCGCACGGCCAGCTCGCGGGTTTCCAGCGTGCCCATCCGGGCCTGGTCCTTGAGCTCGACGAAGCGCAGCTCGTAGGGCGCGCCGAAGCCGCTGGGCACGTTGCCGCGACCAAAGGCCAGCGACAGCTGGCGCGCACCCGGCTCGAACCAGTTCGCCGAATGCGCTTGCG
Source organism: Arenimonas sp. (assembly GCF_022842045.1). Taxonomy (GTDB): domain Bacteria; phylum Pseudomonadota; class Gammaproteobacteria; order Xanthomonadales; family Xanthomonadaceae; genus Arenimonas. The sequence goes on from NZ_JALHQI010000006.1 coordinate 48,633, forward strand.
CCACCGGCCGGGCCACGCCGTCCGGGCCGGTCGCGAACAGCGTGCCGCGGAGCTCGTAGCGACCTGCCGCGGCTACCTGTACCGGCAGCTCGAAGCGCACCGCCGCCGCGTCGAAGCGGTAGCCGCCGCCCAGGCGCGCGGTCGGCCGCGTCACTTCGACCGCGGTGCGGGCATCGCGCTGGATGCTGGCGCCCTGGTCGAAGCTGGCCGACGAGAGATGCACTTCCCACAGGCCGGGTGCGGTACCGGCTTCGTCGGGCACCTGGATCTGCGCCTTGCCGTTGCGGAAGGCGAGGTCATAGCTGCGTCCCGACGGCGAAATGAGCGAACCGCCGACCTGGCCGCCCGGCATTTTCGACGCGCCGTTGGCCATGTCTGCCGACACCTCCAGGGTGTCGCCGGCCAGTACGCTGCGACGACCGGCCTGGGCCTTGAACACGTACTCGCTGTTGGGCTCGAACACGTGCACGAGGTAGCGGCCCTTGGCCTGGGCCAGCTGCACCTGGAAGCGGCCCTTGCCCTGCTCGGGGGCGAGCTGGACGATGGCGGAGCCGTCTGGCACCTCCATGCCCGCGGCCTTGAGCTGGGCGGCGTTGGCGCGGCGCGCGAACGACTCCGGCTCGGCGATGGCCTTGCCGTTGCGCAGCATGCGCAGCTGGCCGGGCTCGACCGCCTCGCTGCCCGCGGCGGGGCTGACGCGGATCAGGGCGCCCGGGGCCGTGGTGTCGATGCTCAGGCCGGCCTGCATTTCGGCGGCCTCGGCCAGGGCCCAGTACTCGCGGCTCTCGGCCACGAAGGGCGCGGGCGCCTCGAGCTCGGCCCAGGGGTCCAACGCCCAGGCGAAGGTCACCGGCTTGCGTTCGAAGTCGCCGGTCGGCGCGGGCGCCGACACCAGGCGCGACGGTGCCTGGTCGCGGCTGCCCGGCGGCAGCAGGTTCGCGGCCTGGGCCGAGAGGGAAAGGGACATCAGGCAGAACAACAGGGTCTTCTTCATGGCTCAGGACCTCATGTCGCTGCGCAGGACGGTGTCGAGGCCAAAGCAGGCGCGGCGGCTCTGGTTGTGCGACAGCGGTTCAGAGCCGCGCATGCGGCTCTTGTCCTGGAACCAGACGTAGCCGGCGGCCGACTGGCTGGAGCAGTTCAGGAAGCCGTCCGAGCAGGAATTGAGCCAGTTCTGGGTCGTTTCCAGCCCCACGTTCTCGAAGTAGCCGCCGCAGTAGCTGTCCGAGTCCCAGATCGCCGAATCCACGTCGGTGCCCACCACGCTGCGGAAGGTCTTGGGCAGGGCGGGGCGGCCGGCGGTGCCCAGCAGCCAGTTGGCGTTGTAGCTCGCCATCCAGCTGGTCTGCTGCATGCGCACGGCGTCGTTCTTGTAGCCCAGCAGCCAGCCCAGCGCGCTCTCGAACACGTTGCCGGCGATCACCGCATCGGCCAGCGGCGTGCCGGCGGACGAGGGCGCCAGCGCATTCACGCGCACGGTCTTGGCGATGATGTTCGGGTAGCGGCTGTCCCAGGTCGGGTTCGACAGGATCCAGCGCATCACGTTGCCGCCGTTGCTGTGCGTGATCACGATCAGGCGGGTGATGCCGCGGTTGTTGATGAAGGTGGTCAGCTGGCCGGCCAGGCACCCCGCAGCCGCGTTGTCCCACATGTACTTCTCGAAGTCGCAGTTGATGACGACGTAGTTGTTCGGATCCACCAGCCCGCCGCGGACGTTGTTGATGAAGGGCGACTGCCAGTAATCAGCGGCGGCATTGGTCTGCTTGCCGGTGCCATGGACGAAGGCGACGCCGGTATTGGCCTCGCACAGGCTTGAAGCGGCCGCCAGGGCAGCCAAGAGTAGATAGCGCACGATCCCTCCCCAGGAACTCGATGCGAAACGCGATTGCCCCTTCCCTGAGTGGCCACGTCCGGTTGAACCGGTGCTCCCCTGCGCCGGCGTATGGGGACCGACCTTGCCTGCCCAAAAGCGTGATGGTCAACACATTTCGATGCTGCAATGCGGCACCGTACGGCAACCGCGCCGCAAGAATTTCAGGTAGTTGGCCCGATCCTGGTAGCCGGGCATTCAGGCTCGGTGCCCTTAGGCGCCCCGGCGCTCAGAACTCCAGGTCGAGGGAAGCGCAGAGATAGTCGACCAGTGGCGCCACGCCGGTGAAGCCGGAGACGACGGCCTGGCGCAGGCGCGGGCCAAGCACCACGGCATCCTCGAGCGCTTCCCCGGCGGTGAAGTCCTTGCGCTTGAGGTCTTCGATCAGCGGGTGGTCGGCGGGGAAGCCGCGCGGCGGGCGGGTCAGGGCGTCGCCCCACATCGTGAAGCGGCGCTTGAACGCGGGCTTGTGCAACACCGCCTGCCAGCCGGCCGGGTTGTCGACCAGGAAATTGCGGATCTTGCGCTGGATGTCCGGCTCCGGATGCCAGATGCCGCCGCCCAGGAAGCAGTCGCCCGGCTGGATGTGCAGGTAGAACGAGGGCGCCGCCACCTGCTTGCTGCGCGCGTGGAAGAAGCGCGCGCCGCCCCAGGTCTTGTAGGGCGTCTTGTCGTTGGAGAAGCGCGTGTCGCGGTGGATGCGGAACAGCGAGCCGCCGTTGCCGCGCGGGTCGGCGCGGTAGTGCAGGCTGATCGTCAGCAGGTCCGGCGCAATGTCCGTTATCAGCGCCTGGAAGGGTTCCTTCAGGTACTGCTCGTAGTCCTTGCGGTGGTCGTTGAACCACTCGCGGCTGTTGTTGCGCGCCAGGGCGCGCAGGAACTTGAAGGTCTTGTCGCTGAAGTAGGTGCTCATGCCAGTTCGCGTTCCAGGGCTTGCCCCCAGTCTTGCAGGGCATCGAGCCAGGCCTGCTTCGGGCCGGGCTCCGTGGTGGCGCGCAGTGTCTCGATTTCGGCGTAATAACTCGTGAAATCGTATTCCGACAGGCCGCTGGGCCCGCCGAGGCGGGTGCGGCGGTAGGCGATCCAGCGTTCGCGGCCGGCGGCGTCGAGCGTGTCGGGCCAGTTGCGGGCCTGGTAGCGGAACAGCAGCTCGGCGTAGCGCGGGTCGTCGAAGCGCGGGCCCAGGTCGGGCAATTCAGAAGGCGAGGCGCTGCGCACGCGCGGGAACAGGCGCTTGTCGGCGTCGCTGGGGAAGCCGTCGTAGAGCGCGGCATCCGCATCGGCCGGCTCGCGCGCGGTCTCGATGGCGAACACGCGGCGCACCTTCTCGGCCAGGCCGGGCGCGGCGCGCAGGCGCTCGGCGCGGGCCAGGCAAGCGTCGCGGTCGATGCCCAGGCGCTCGAAATCCGCGTCGCGCAGGTGCTCCAGCGGCAGCAGGATCGGGCACTTGTTGGTGTGCACTTCCTTCAGCGGGATGCGGCGCTCGCCCTCGGGCAGGTCGGCGGCGGGCGTGTACAGGCGGTCCGCGATCTCGTCGGGTTCGAGGGCCAGCAGCGCGTCGGGCTCTTCTTCCAGCCCGCACACCAGGATGCGCGACTCGATCTTCGGGTGCCGCGCGATCGGCGCCACCAGCGCCGCGCAGTGCCGGCTGGCCGGGTAGCGCGAGGAGATGTGCAGCAGCGGCGTCATGTTCGCCACGTCCATCAGCGCGGCCACCTTGCGCTTGTCGCGCAGGGCGAAGGCGTAGTCCCAGAGCTTGGGCTGGGCCGCCTTGAACTTGCGGGCGAGGCCGATCAGCGCACGCACGTCGCTCAGCGCCTCGTGGGCGTCGCCCTCGCGCACACCATTGGCGGCGGCCAGGTGCTCGAGCTTGAAGCTGGGCGCACCATCCTCGCGAAGCGGCCATGCGAGGCCTTCAGGGCGCAGCGCCTCGGCCAGGCGCAGCACGTCCAGCAGGTCCCAGCGCGAATTGCCGTTGCGCCACTCGCGCTCGTAGGCGTCGTGGAAGTTGCGGTACAGCCCGAAGCGCACGAACTCGTCGTCGAAGCGGATCGAGTTGTAGCCCACCGCGCAGGTCTGCGGCTGCATGAACTCCTCGGCCAGCCTGGCCATGAACGCCGCTTCCGGCAGCCCGTCGGCCTTCGCCTGCTGCGGCGTGATGCCGGTGATCATCGTCGCGCCCGGCGAGGGCAGCAGGTCGTCGGCGGGCTGGCAGAACAGGCTGATCGGCTCGCCGACCGGATTGAGATCCAGGTCGGTGCGGATCGCCGCGAACTGGGCGATGCGCGTGCGCCGCGGGTCGCGCCCGAACGTCTCGAGGTCGTACCAGAGGAAGCTCGCGGCCATCAGAGCGGCGCCAGCCTTTCGCGCACCAGCGCATCGACGGCGTCGATATCCACGTCGTCCAGCGACGCCCGGCCGCGCGTGGCCTCGACCAGGATCTGCCGCTGCACCTTGCCGCGCTCGAACGCCGTGGCGTAGGGAATCGTGGTGAAGCTCACCATCGAATAGCGCGGCATGAAGTGGCCCGGATGCCGCTCGGCCAGCTCCACTTCCAGCTGCCGCTGCAGCAGGTAATCGGCGTCGTCCACCCTGTCGCGCATCTCGACGTAGTTCTCCAGCGCCATCGCCTGGATCGCATCGGCATTGGGCCGGCGCTCGGCCTCGAACCCCGCGAACGCCGTCTCGAAGTCGGTCGACGCGGCGATATGCCGGTCAAGCGCGATGCAGTCCTCGAAGGCGCAGTTCATCCCCTGCCCGTGGAAGGGCACCATCGCGTGCGCGGCGTCACCCAGCAGCACTGCACGGCCGTCGAGGTGCCAGCGCTGCAGGCTCAGCGTGCCCAGGCCGCTGACCGGGTTGTCGGTCCAGTCGGCGTCGAAGTCCGGCAGCAGTGGCAGCGCATCGGCGAAATCGCGGGCGAAGAACTCGCGCGCGGCGGCCAGGTCGGGCAGGGTGGCGAAGCTGGGATCGCCCTGCATCGGCAGGAACAGCGTCACCGTGAAGGTCTTCTCGGTATTGGGCAGCGCGATGCACATGTAGCCGCCGCGCGGCCAGATGTGCAGCGCATGGGGTTCGATGCGGAAGCCACCGTCGGCCGCCGGCGGGATCTCCAGCTCCTTGTAGCCGTGGCGCAGCGGCTCGAAGTGCTCGCCCAGCCCCATGCGCGGGCGCATCGCCTCGCGCAGCCCGGAGCCGGCACCGTCCGCGCCCAGCATCGTCTCGAACGGCTGCGGCCGCGCCGTGCGGTCGTGGTCGTTGACGAACAGCGCGACACGTCGATCGAAATCGACGCTGTCCAGGCGCTGGTGGAAATGGATGCGCGCACCCGCCGCCTCGGCCGCCTGCAGCAGCGCGATGTTGAGCCGCCCGCGGTGCACCGACCAGATCACCTCGCTGTCGTCGCGGCCGTAGCGCTGCAGCTGCTCGCCGCCCCCCAGCGGGTGCACCATGCGCCCGCGCATCATCACCGCTTGCGCCATCACCACGTCCTGCAGCCCGGCCTGGCGCAGCGCGTCGAGGCCACGTTCCGCCAGCGCGAGGTTGATCGAGCGCCCGCCTTCGTAGCCCTTGCGGCGGGGGTCGGGGCGCTTCTCGAAGACATCCACGGACCAGCCGCGGCGGGCGAGCAGGGTGGCCAGCAGGGCGCCGGCGAGGCCGGCGCCGGCGATCGTGATCGGAGAATCTGACTTTGGCTGCACGGGGGGTATCCGGAAATTCAGGGGGACGGGGCGTCGGCGACGACGCGGTTGCGGCCGCCGCGCTTGGCTTCGTAAAGGGCGCGGTCGGCACGGTCGAGCGCAGCGGTGATGCTGCCGTCGCCGCGGCGCCAGGCGGCCAGGCCGATGCTGATGGTCACCGGCACGCCCTGGAAATCGGCGGCGGCCACTGCGGCGCGCAGCCGCTCGGCGATGGCGCGCGCGGCGTCCAGGTCGTGGTCGGCCAGCAGCACCGAGAACTCCTCGCCACCGTAGCGGAACAGCGGCATGTCGGCCTCCAGCGCCCGGCCCAGCTCGGCGGCGACCAGGGTGATGATGCGGTCGCCGGCGAGGTGGCCATGGCGGTCGTTGATGGCCTTGAAATGGTCGATGTCGATCAGCAGGAAAACGCAGCCCGCCGCGGGGTTGCGCCCGTTGGCCAGCTGCTGCACGGCCTCGTTGAAGGTGCGGCGGTTGAGACAGTTGCTGAGCGCATCGTGGTCGGAGTGGTAGCGCAGCATGACCGCCGCGCGCTCCTGCAGCAGTGCGTAGGTGAACATGAAGCACACCAGCAGCCCGTAGCCGCTGGCGAATCGCACCACGTCGATCCCCGGGACCAGCGGCGCCAGCATCGCGGTGGCGTAGATCCCGAAAGCGAGCATCCCGGCCAGCGCCAGGCGCGACGACACCAGGAACACCAGCACCGGCGGGAAGATGTAGGCCCAGTGCTGCATGGACCGTTCATGGTAAAGGCCGAACACCATCACGCCCACCAGCAGCGCCGCGATGCTGACGAAGAACACCGTGCCGCCCAGGTGCTTCGGGAGCGCCAGCAGCGCCGCGATGCAGCCGCCGGCGACCGCCAGCGTGATCCAGGCCAGCAGCGCCGTGTCTGCCAGCCCCAGCCGCGTGTTGATGGTACCCAGCACGACCATCAGCACGAAGATCAGCACCGACAGCACCATCGCCACCCGCCAGCGCATCAGCTCGCGCAGCAGGGTGAACGAGTCGCGGCGCAGGTGGGGCACGGTCAGCCGCCGTCGCGCCAGCTTTCCACCGCGTCCACGAAGCGGTGCAGGTCGGTGAAGCGGTTGTAGAGCGGCACCGGCGAGATGCGGATGACGTCGGGCTCGCGCCAGTCGCCGACGATGCCGCGGGCCTCGAGGTATTCGAACAGCACGCGGCCGCGTTCGCGCCCGCCCCGGACCCGCAGCGATAGCTGGCAACCGCGGCGCGCCGGGTCGGCCGGCGTCACCACCTCGAGCACGTTGGCAATGCGGGCGGCGATCAGCGCCTCGAGGTGGCCGGTGAGCCGCTCGGATTTCGCACGCAGCCGCTCCATGCCGGCCTCGGCGAACAATTCCAGCGATACCCGCAGCGGCGCCAGCGCCAGAATTGGCGGGTTGCTGAGCTGCCAGCCCTCGGCGCCCGGCGTGGGCCGGAACTCGGGCCCCATCTTGAAGCGCGTGGCCTGGTCGTGGCCCCACCAGCCCGCGAAGCGCGGCCGGTCGGACACGGCGTGGCGCTCGTGCACGAAGGCACCCGCGACGGCGCCGGGGCCGGCGTTGCAGTACTTGTAGTGGCACCACGCGGCGAAATCGACGCCGCTGTCGTGCAGTGCCAGCTTGAGGTTGCCGGCGCCGTGCGCCAGGTCGAACCCGACCATGCAGCCGCGCGCATGCGCCAGCTCCACGATGCGCTTGAGGTCGAAAGCCTGCCCGGTGCGGTACTGCACGCCCGGCCACAGCACCAGCGCGATGCGGTGGCCGTGCTCGGCCAGCGTGCGTTCGATCGCTTCCATCGAGATCGTGCCGCCCGGTTCATCGGCGGCCAGCTCGATCAGGTCGGTGGCCGGGTCGAAGCCGTGGAAACGGATCTGCGACTCCACGCCGTAGCGGTCGGACGGGAAGGCGCCGGCCTCGATCAGGATCGCCGGCCGCTCGCGCTTCGGCCGGTAGAAGCTGACCATCAAGAAATGCAGGTTGGCGGTCAGCGAATTCATCGCCACCACTTCCGACGGCAGCGCACCGACCAGCGACGCCAGGCCTTCGCGCACCTCGGCGTGGTAGGGCATCCACGGGTGTTTGCCGCGGAAATGCGCCTCGACGCCGAGCGCGGCCCAGTCGTCGAGTTCCTGCACCAGCGCCTCGCGCACGGCCTTGGGCTGCAGGCCCAGGGAGTTGCCGCAGAAATACGCCTGGTCCACGCCCTCATGCTGCGGGATGTGGAAGCGCGCGCGGAAATCGCGCAGCGGATCGGCGGCGTCCAGTGCCTGCGCGGCGGCCAGTTCCATCGTCATTCGAACCTCGACAGCGGCAGGCCCAGCCATTCCAGCGCGGTGCCGTGGTAGAGCCGCGCTTCGTCGGCCTCGCCCAGTCCGAGCGCGGCGATGCCGGCGCCCGGCACCTGTTCGCCCAGCGGGAACGGGTAGTCGGTGCCCAGCATCACCCGCGGCACGCCCACGGTGTCGAGCAGGTAGCGCAGCGCGCGGTTGTCGGCCACCCACGAATCAAAGTAGAGCCTGGGCAGGTAGCTGCGCGGATTGTGCGGGTTGTCGGTGGCCACCAGGTCGGGCCGCATGTTGAAACCATGCTCGATGCGCCCGATGGTGTAAGGGAAACTGCCGCCGCCGTGGGCCAGGCAGACCTTCAGGCGCGGGAAGCGCTCGAGCACGCCGCCGAAGATCAGTGCGCAGGCCGCGCGCGACTGTTCGGCCGGCATGCCCACCAGCCAGGGCATCCAGTACTTGGGCATGGACTCGCTGCCCATCATGTCCCAGGGGTGCACCAGGATCGCCGCACCCAGGTCTTGCGCCGCCTCGAAGAAGGGCAGCAGCTCGGGCGCGTCCAGGTTCCAGTCGCCGATGTGCGAGCCGATCTGCACGCCCTGCAGGCCGAGCTGGTCGACGCAGCGCTCAAGCTCCTGCACGGCGAGGCGCGGCGACTGCATCGGCACCGTGCCGATGCCCGCGCAGTGACGGCGGTGGTCGCGGCAGGCCTCGGCCATGTGGTCGTTCAGCGCCTGGTGCAGCTCGAGCGCGTGTTGCGGCTTGGCCCAGTAGCTGAACATCACCGGCACCGTGCTCAGCACCTGCACCTGCACGCCGAACCGGGCGTAGTCGGCGATGCGTTCCGCCGGATCCCAGGTCTTGGACCAGATCTCGCGGAAGAACTTGCCGTCCTTGTAGATGCGCGCGCGCCCGTCCTCGTGGTGGATCACCGGGAAGCGGGGGTCGCCGTACTTCTCGGCCAGGTTGGGCCAGGTGCGGGGCAGGTAGTGGGCGTGGGTGTCGATCTTGAGCATGGCGGCGATTCTATCCCGCCGGGCTCAGGCGCCGAGCCAGCGCGCGAACCCGGCGTAGGTCGGGATGCCCAGCGCCAGGTTGAAGGGGAAGGTCAGGCCCAGCGAGGCGGTGATGCAGCGGCCCGCGTCGGCTTCCGGCAGCGAGGCCCGCACCGAGGCCGGCGCGGCGATGTACGAGGCGCTGGCCAGCATGGCGCCGAACACCGTGGCGCCGGCCACGCCGAGCCCGACCGCGTGCCCGATGGCCGTGCCGGCCAGGCCGTGGGCTAGCGGCAGCACGGTGGCGAACACCACCAGCCGCCCGACGCCGCGGGTGAGCTGGCGCAGCTGGCTGGCGGCGACCAGGCCCATGTCGAGCATGAACAGCATCAGCATGCCCTGGAACAGCTGGAAGTACATCGCGTCCACCGCCTGCACGCCGTCCTTGCCGGCGATGGCGCCGATGGCCAGGCCGCCGATCAGCAGCACGGCGGTGCGGCCGGTCAGCACTTCACGCACCTGGTGCCAGCTGGGGCGGCCGCCGCCGCGGGCCAGGCCGATGCCGAGCAGGATGGCCGGGATCTCCAGCGCCACCACCAGCGCCACCAGCACCGCCGGCGACGTATCGCCGGTGCGCTCGACGAACTGCTGGGCGGCGATGAAGGTCACTGCCGAGACGGAGCCGTAGTGGGCGGCAATGGCGCCGGCCTGCAGCGCGTTGTCGCGCAGCCAGGTGCGCGCCAGCAGGTAGGCGCTGGCCGCGGTGGCGATGCCGGCGACGATGGTCACGCCCAGCAGCAGCCACAGGTTGTCGGGCGCGCCCTGGTGCAGGGCGACGCCGCCCTTCAGGCCGATCGCCAGCAGCAGGAAGATCGAGAGGTAGGACTGGATTGCCGACGGGATTTCCAGGTCGCTGCGCAGGCCGCGGGCGATCATGCCCAGCGCGAAGGCCAGGACCACGGGCGAAAGCAGGTTGGCGGTCAGCAGGTCGAGCGAGGGGGCCATGGTTCAGGCCTCCGCGTCGTAGCGCGCCGGCGCCGGGTTGAGGTGGCCGCAGGCGCCGCAGGTGCGGTGCGCGCGCGAGCCGTAGAAACGGTCGAACACGGCGCCGAACTGGGTCTCGATGTTGTCCAGCAAGAAGAATTCCTCGTAGAGCTTGTGGTTGCACTGCTCGCAGAACCACAGCAAGCCATCCTTCTCGTGCGGCAGCCGCTTGCGCTCGATCACCAGGCCGATGCCGCCGGCGCTGCGCTGCGGCGAATGCGGCACCCGCGGCGGCAGGTAGAAGACCTCGCCGGCCTTGATCGGGATGTCGCGGGACCGGCCGTCTTCCTGCACCTTCAGCACCATCTCGCCCTCGAGCTGGTAGAAGAACTCCGGGCCTTCGTCCCAGTGGTAGTCGGTGCGCGCATTCGGCCCGCCGACGATCATGATGATGAAGTCGCCGTCGACGATGCACTTGTTGGCCACCGGCGGCTTGAGCAGGTGCCGGTGCTTGTCGATCCACTGCTGCAGGTTGAAGGCCGGCGCGAGCATGTCAGCGGGGCTCCGGGAAGGCCGCCACGCACTTGAGTTCGATCGCGATCGGCGTCGGCAGCGCGGTGATGCCCAGCGTGGTGCGGCAGGGCGCCTTGTCCACGTTCGGGAAGTACTCGGCCCATACGCCGTTGTAGGCGTTGAAGTCGCGCTGGATGTTGGTCAGGTACACGGTGATGTCCACCAGCCAGTCCCAGCGGCAGTGGCTCGCTTCCAGCACCGCGCGCACGTTGGCGAACACCGAGTGGCACTGGGTGACGATGTCGTAGTCCACCAGCTCGCCCTTGGCGCCGTAGACGTTGCCCGGCACCGCGTTGGTGCCCGGCGTGCGCGGGCCGATGCCCGAGAGGAAGAGCAGGTTGCCGACGCGGCGGGCGTGCGGGTAGCGGCCGACCGGGTGCGGCGCGGAGGTGGCGTGGATGATCTCGCTCATGAGGCGTCCTGCAGTTTGCCGCGGATGTGCTGCATCGCCATCTGGTAGGCGACGGGGAGTTCCTCGTTGCCGTCCACGCCCATGCCCAGCTCGCGCACGCGGCCATCGAGCAGGGAGTACACCCAGCCGTGGACGCTCAGCTTCTGGTCGCGGGCCCAGGCGTCCTGGACGATGGTGGTCTGGCAGACGTTGACCACCTGCTCGACCACGTTGAGTTCGCACAGGCGGGCGTGGCGCAGCGATTCCAGGTCGACCTCGGCCAGCATCGACGCGTGCTTGTTCGCGACGTCGCCGACATGCCGCAGCCAGTTGTCGGCCAGGCCGACCCGGGCGCCGGTCAGCGCCGCGTGCACGCCGCCGCAGCCGTAGTGGCCGACCACCAGGATGTGTTCGACCTTGAGCACGTCCACGGCGAACTGGATCGTGCTCAGGCAATTGAGGTCGGTGTGCACCACCACGTTGGCGATGTTGCGGTGGACGAAGACCTCGCCCGGCTGCAGCCCGGTGATCTGGTTGGCGGGCACGCGCGAATCCGAGCAGCCGATCCACAGGTACTTCGGCGCCTGCAGCTGCGAGAGGCGCTTGAAGAACTGCGGGTCCTCGGCGCGCACCTTCGCGGCCCATTCCCGGTTGCGGTCGAGCAGTTCCTTCAAAGGCATCGTGTCATCCCAGGTCGATCGTGACGTTCTTGGCTTCGGTGAAGAAGCGCAGCGCTTCCCAACCGCCTTCGCGGCCGATGCCGGACTGCTTCACGCCGCCGAAGGGGGTGCGCAGGTCGCGGTTCATCCACGTGTTCACCCACACCACGCCGGCCTCCAGCGCCGCGGCCAGGCGGTGCGCACGGCCAAGGTCGCGGGTCCAGACGCTGGCCGAGAGGCCGTACGGCGTGGCGTTGGCAAGCGCCAAGGCCTCCTCGTCGGTATCGAAGGGCTGCAGCGTCACCACCGGGCCGAAGATCTCCTCGGTGTTGGTGCGGCAGTGCGGGCCCAGGCCTTCGATCACCGTGGGCGCGATGAACCAGCCGTCGGCGCAGCGGCCCGCGGGCCGCACGGCCTCGCCGCCGCACAGGATCGTGCCGCCTTCCTCGCGGGCCAGGGCCAGGCAGCCCAGCACCTTGTCGTAGTGCGCGCGCGAGACCACCGGGCCGATATTGGTTTCAGCGAGGTCCGGGTCGCCGATCGCCAGCGCCTGCGCGCGGGCGACCAGCGCGTCGCGGAATTCCGCGTAGTAGCGGCGTTCGACCAGCAGGCGCGAGCCGCACAGGCAGATCTGGCCGGAGTTGAGGAAGGCCGAGCGCACCACGGTGTCGAGCAGTTTTTCCCTCGGCGCGTCGGCGAAGACCAGGGTGGCGTTCTTGCCGCCCAGCTCCAGCGAGGTCTTCTTCAGCGAGCGCGCGCAGCTCTCGGCGATGCGCACGCCGACCGCGGTGCTGCCGGTGAAGCTGATGGCCTTGACGTCGGGGTGGTCCACCAGCGCCTGGCCGGCAATCGCGCCGCGGCCCTGCACGATGTTGAACACGCCGGCCGGGAAGCCGATGTCGCGCGCCAATTCGCCCAGCATCCACGCCGTCACCGGCGTCACTTCGGACGGCTTGCCGACCACGCAGTTGCCCGCGGCCAGCGCCGGCGCGAACTTCCACGTGAACAGGTACAGCGGCAGGTTCCAGGGGCTGATGACGCCGACCACGCCCAGCGGCTGGCGCAGGGTGTAGTTCACGACGCCCGGGGTGGAGTGCGATTCGCTGGCGAACTGGGTGGCGGCGGCCGCGAAGAAGCGCAGGTTGCTGACCGCGCGCGGGATGTCGAGGTTGCGGGCCAGCGCCAGCGGCTTGCCGACGTCGCGCGATTCGGCGGCGGCGAATTCGTCCAGCCGGGCTTCGAGCGCGTCGGCGAGCCGGTTGATCCAGGCGGCGCGCTCGGCGGCGGGCAGGGCGGACCAGGCCGGGAAGGCGCGCCGCGCCGCGGCCACGGCGGCGTCCACGTCGGCGGCGGTGCCATCGGGGCAGTGCGCGTAGACCCGCCCGGTGGCCGGTTCGAAAACGTCGATGGCCGTGCCCCCCGCGGTGCCGCGGGCTTCGCCGTCGATCAGGTGGGTCAGCGGCATTTCCATGCCCGCAAGCTTACCCGCGCAGGTGCCGATACGGACAGGTACAGAACCCCCTCCTACAGGGCGCGGGTCAGGATTGGCAGACCTTGCACCAGTACAGGCGGCGGCCGCCGAGCTCGTGGCGGACGATGACGTCGCCGCACTGGCGGCAAGGTTCGCCCTCGCGGTCGAAGACCTCGAAGCGGAAGCCGCGCGGGGTGTCGGTGAGGTAGTCCTCGGCCATGCCCTTGGCGCGGCGGATGCCGCGGGTGGCGTAGCTGGCGCGCGGCACCGCCAACAGGGCGCGGGCCAGGGCCAGGGTCTCGTCGTCGTCGAGGTCGCGCGGCCGCCGGTTGGGGGCGATGCCGGCCATGAACAGCACTTCCGAGCGCAGGTAGTTGCCCATGCCGGCCAGGAAGGCCTGGTCCAGCAGCAGCGCCACCAGTGCGCGGCCGGCGAAGCGCGGGTCGCGCAGGCGGGCGGCCACGGTGGCTTCGTCCAGCGACAGGTCCAGCACGTCGGGGCCGAGCTTGGCCAGGAAGGGATGGCGCGGCAGCTCGGCGGTCTTCCACATCTCCACCTCGGAGGCCGAGTAGAGCAGGATCGCCTTCTTCGCCGTCTCCAGTGCCACCCGCAGCGAGCGCGTGGTGTCCGGGCGCTCGCCGGCCCTCGCGACTTTCCAGACGCCGTAGAGCTGGTTGTGCGAGTACAGCGTCAGCCCGTGGTCGAAGTGGGTGAGCAGGGCCTTGCCGTGCGGCTCGATCGCGGTGATGCGGTGGTCCACCAGCGAGCGCTGGTAGCGCTTGAGTGCGGGGAATGCGAAGAACGCATCGGTGAGCGGCTGGCCGACCACGGCCTTGGCGAGTTGGTCGGCGGCACGGCGGATTTCAGGACCTTCGGGCATCGCGCAAGGCTGCCGGCGCGCCCGTGCAGGCCGCGTGTGGGCTCAGCGCTTGAGCACCGGCGGCACGGCCTGCACTTCGTGGTACTCGAAGCCCAGCGAGCCGTTCTCGACCCGCGCCACCCTGGCATCCACCACCACGCCGGGGCCGGAGACATCGAAGAACACCAGCCGCACGATCGCCGCGACTTCGAGCTGGCAAGTGGCCGGGCGGAACAGGCCGCAGCCGCCTTCGGACAGGTCCTTGACCTCGCCGACCCAGGCCTGGTCCTCGTGCAGCACCATCACCCGGGCAGCGAAGGGAACGCGGTCGGACCAGCGGTTGTTGGCGTCCATGCTCGGTTGCCTCAGAGGGAACGGGTGCGCCCGCCGTCGACCGGCAGGTTGATGCCATTAACGTAGCCGGCCGCGTTTCCGGCCAGGAAGGCGATGGCCGCGGCCACTTCGGCCGGCTCGGCGAAGCGGCCCGCCGGCACGGTGGCCAGCATGCCGCGCGCGATCTCTTCCGCGGGCTTGCCGGTGGCGGCGGCGCGCTCGGCCAGGATCTGGTCCAGGCGCTGGGTGCGGGTGTAGCCGGGCAGCACGTTGTTGACGGTGATGCCGTGCGGGCCGAGTTCGCTGGCCAGGGTCTTGGCCCAGGACGCGACCGCGCCGCGGATGGTGTTGGAGACGCCTAGGTTGGCGATCGGCTCCTTCACCGAGGTGGAGATGACGTTGACGATGCGGCCCCAGCCGGCGGCGCGCATGCCCGGCAGCACGGCCTGCACCAGCACCTGGTTGGCGACGAGGTGCTGGCGGAACACCGCGAGGTAATCCTCGGGCGCGGCCGCGTGCGCGGGACCGCCCGGCGGGCCGGCGGTGTTGTTGACCAGGATGTGCACCGGGTACTTCGCGCACAGCGCGGCCACCGAGGCGGACAGGCCGGCGCTGTCGGAGGAGTCCGCGGCGACGTGGCGATGCTGCTGGCCCTCGGCGCGGGGCAGGGCGGCCACCACCTCGGCCAGCCGGCCGGGGCGGCGCGCCAACACGGTGACGTCGGCGCCGAGCGCGGCCAGCGCCTGCGCGGTGGCCAGGCCGATGCCTTCCGAACCGCCGCAGACCAGGGCGTGGCGGCCACGCAGGGACGCGCTCACCGGTCTTCCCCGGTCAGCGGGTTCTTCAGCGGCTGCACCATCAGCTCGCGCAGGGTCTCATCGTCCTCGGCCCGCGGCGGCTCGATCTCCTCGAGGTCAAGGCCCCAGGCCTCGGCGTCATCGGCGTCCATGCCGTCGAGGGCGCGGAACTCGGCGTCCATCAGGGCGGCGCGGGCGACGTCCTCGCTCTCGTAGATGTTGATGCGGCCATCGCAGTCGAAGACCTCGGCCACGCCGCTCTCGAGCACCCGCAGCCGCGACCACACCAGCATGCGCGGCAGCGCCGCCAGCCACCACTGGTCGGAATCGCGCGGGCCGTTGTCGAGCTCGTTTTCCTGGGACATGCGGGGTTTCCTTGGTTACTGCAGGGCGATCAGCGCGACGACGCCCACGGCGCCGACCAGGCTGAGCCAGCCGCTGCCGGCGGTGATGCCGGCGAAGAAGTTCAGGTTCTTGTCGTTGGCGGCGCGGTGCTGCCAGCGCATCAGCCACCAGCTATAGCCCCAGCCGCCGTCCTCGGTGCCCGGCGCGAACGGGATCTGCTTGTCGAGCTGGTGCCTGAAGGCCAGCACCCGGAAGCCGAAGTGCGCCGGCGCCGCCGAACCGGCCAGGCCGAGGAACAGGAACAGCAGCAGCGAACCCGCGCCGGTACCCATGGTTCAGAACGTCGCCAGGCCCGGCGCGCGCGGGTAGGGGATCGCGTCGCGGATGTTGGCCAGGCCGCAGGTGTAGACCACCAGCCGCTCGAAGCCGAGGCCGAAGCCGGCGTGCGGCACGGTGCCGTAGCGGCGGAAGTCGCGGTACCAGCCGTAGTGCTCGCCGTCGAGGCCGAACTGCGCCATGCGCGCGTCCAGCACGTCCAGGCGCTCCTCGCGCTGGCTGCCGCCGATGATCTCGCCGATGCCCGGGGCCAGCACGTCCATCGCCGCGACGGTCTTGCCGTCGTCGTTCAGGCGCATGTAGAAGGCCTTGATCTGCTCGGGGTAGTTCATCACCACCACCGGGCGGCCGACGTGCACTTCGGTGAGCCAGCGCTCGTGCTCGGTCTGCAGGTCCAGGCCCCATTCGACCGGGAAGTCGAACTTGTGGCCGGACTTCTGCAGCAGCGACACCGCCTCGGTGTAGTCAATGCGCTCGAAGGGCGAATCCACCATCGCTTCAAGGCGCGAGACCGCCGTCTTCTCGACGCGCTCGGCGATGAAGGCCAGGTCGTCGCCGCGCTCGGCCAGCACGGCCTTGAACAGGTACTTCAGGAAGGCCTCGGCCAGGTCGGCGTCGGCCTTGAGGTCGGCGAAGGCGATCTCCGGCTCGATCATCCAGAACTCGGCCAGGTGGCGCGTGGTGTGCGAGTTCTCGGCGCGGAAGGTCGGGCCGAAGGTGTAGACCTTGCTCAGCGCCAGGCAGTAGGCCTCGACGTTGAGCTGGCCGGACACGGTGAGGAAGGTTTCCTTGCCGAAGAAGTCCTTCGAGAAGTCGACCTCGCCCTTGGCGGTGCGCGGCAGGTTGGCCATGTCGAGCGTGGAGACGCGGAACATCTGGCCCGCGCCCTCGGCGTCGGACGTGGTGATGATCGGCGTGCTGATCCAGTAGAAACCCTGCTCGTGGAAGAAGCGGTGCACGGCCTGGGCCAGGCAGTGGCGGATGCGGGTGACCGCGCCGAACAGGTTGGTGCGCGGGCGCAGGTGCGCCACTTCGCGCAGGAACTCAAGTGAGTGCGGCTTGGGCTGGATGGGGTAGGTCTCCGGGTCCTCGACCCAGCCGACCACTTCGATGCCCGTGGCCTCGAGCTCGAAGGCCTGGCCCTGGCCCTGCGAGGGCTTGAGCACGCCGTGGGCGATCACCGCGCAGCCGGCCGAAAGGCGCTTGACCTCGGATTCGTAGTTGCCCAGCGTGGACGGGGCCACGACCTGGATCGGATCGAAGCAGGAACCGTCGCTGACGTTGACGAAGCTGAGCCCGGCCTTGGAATCGCGGCGGGTGCGCACCCAGCCGCGGACCGTGACTTCGCTGCCGGGCGCGTGCTGCCCCGAGAGCGCCTGCTGGACGCTGACCACTGCCATGCTCTTGAATCCCTGCCCGGACGGGCCAATTTGCGGAAGACCGCAAGGATACCCGCAGGCGTGGGTTCACGCAGCGCCGGTATACTGCCCCGGTCCCATCCCCGTTCGCCGCGAGACTTTCCCATGGCCGTCACCCTGACCCCCGCCGCCGCCGCCCGCGTCCGCAGCTACCTGGCCGAAACGCCGGGCGGCATCGGCCTGCGCTTCGGCGTCCGCAAGTCCGGCTGCACCGGCTTCGCCTACGTGGTCGACATCGCCAAGGCCGCCGGCCCCGATGACCACGTGTTCGAGACCGACGGCGTCGCCGTCCGGGTGGATGCCGAGAGCCTGCCCCAGGTGGACGGCACCGAGATCGACTTCGTCAGCCAGGGCCTGAACCAGCAGTTCGTGTTCCGGAACCCGCGCGTGTCGGCCGAATGCGGCTGCGGCGAGTCCTTCAGCACGGACGCTGACCAGGCCGCCTGAGCCGCGGCTTCTGTTGGACACCGCACCGACGCGCCGGGCCCGATCCGGCACCGTGGCGTTGCCCGGACCCCTTGTGCAGCCTGCGCCAGAGCCACCGGGCCCCGCCATCTGCCGAGGTCGCCATGAGCAGCCGGACCAGCCCGCGCGCCAACTCTTCCGACTTCCCCGCCGCCGGCGCGCCCGGCCTGTTCCAGGCGCTGCGCGCCGCCCTGCGGGGCTGGGCCTGGGGATCGGCACCGGCTGAGCCCGCGGCGCGGGACGAGCCGGTGTTGCCCATCACGCCGGACCCCGACCTGCACTACCTGCGCCGCATCGCCGGCAGCGCCGGCCGCTGGAAGCGCCAGCTGGCCGAGGCCAAGGCGGTCTGGCCGCGCGCCTCGGTGGCGGACCTGGTGGCCACCGACGGCCACGTGCAGAAATTGGCCGCCCTGCTGCAGGAGCGCTACCAGATCAGCCACGCGGAGGCCGAGGCCGAGGTGCTCAGCTTCTTCGCTGCGCGCTCGCCATGACCACGCTATGCCGCATCGACTGGGTCGAGACCCGGTCCGACCGCGAGGCCCGCCTGGCGCGGGCCCAGTGCGGCACCGTGGTTTCCAGGGCCCCGGACCCCGCCCCCCTACCTGCGCCCGATCCCCCCGTGGCGGCGCGGCCGGGGGCGGCCCGGGCCC